>NZ_JAUBOY010000001.1:2925-309015 GCF_036700465.1 Microcoleus sp. T3_A4
CCATGTCGAAGTCGGAGACCGCTTCTTCCTCGTCATCGTCCATGTCGAAGTCGGAGACCGCTTCTTCCTCGTCATCGCCCATGTCGAAGTCGGAGACCGCTTCTTCCTCAAACTCATCGAAGGATTCCTCCTCTGAGCTCAGTGCTGACGCTGCTGCTGCCAGACCTGCTGCTCCGGCGACTCCGGCGACTACTCCGGCTGTTGCCAAGGCAGCACCGCCCAATTTATTAGATTTGGCTGCGGCGGGTGCTGCAGTTGCAGTTTGAGCTGCGGCGGGTGCCGCAGTGGCAGTTCGAGCTGCGGCGGGTGCTGCAGTTGCAGTTTGAGCTGCTGTGGGTGTTGGAGATTTACCGGCCGTCTGCGGCGCGATATTTGAGGGCATACCCAGCGCGATGTCCGGGTCAAAATTGAGTCCCAACACTTCTATCAGGCTGTCTGCATCCGGCTTGAGTTTTGAGAAGGGCAGCATTAATTGCTGGAGTTCCGGCTCCAGGGCAGCCGCAATTCCCAGGATGAGGTAAGAAACAGGCCTTTTCCCGCCGTCGGGTGTGGCGACCGTGTTCTCAGCCGTCATGTGCAGGAGCAGCCAAGCCCGATTTACCTGGTAGTAGTCCAACCACTTCTGTTTGAGAGCAACTGAAAAAGTATCAAAAAAAGCCATAACCTCTTTATCCTCATCCTGATCGCTAGACCTATTAAACCATCATCAGGTCTAGCTCATCTTCCTCCTTCTTGACCACCGGTTGCACTGGATTTAGATAAAAATCTGAAAGTAAGGCAAATAATTCGCGATCGGGCGTGTCGTTGGGCACTACTCCTTCGGGCATTGCCAAAATCTGGTCAGCGATGTTGAGGTAGTAATCGCAGACATAGTTGAGGGAAGGATCGCTTTCGGCCATCTCAAACAATGTTTTGCCTTTGACGCGAGAAACGCGAATGTCTTCAATCAGGGGCAGCACTTCCAGCACCGGCATGGGTACAGAGTCAATGTACTTGTCGATCAAGTCGCGCTTTGAGGTGCGGTTGCCAATTAAACCAGCGAGCCGCAACGGGTGAGTGCGGGCTTTTTCGCGGACTGAGGCGGCGATGCGGTTGGCTGCAAATAAAGCGTCGAACCCGTTGTCGGTAACAATCATGCAGTAATCGGCGTAGTTCAAGGGGGCTGCAAAACCGCCACACACTACGTCACCTAGCACGTCGAACAGGATGATGTCGTATTCGTCGAAGGCATTGAGTTCTTTTAGGAGTTTGACGGTTTCACCGACTACATAGCCGCCGCAGCCAGCTCCTGCGGGAGGGCCACCTGCTTCTACGCAGTCAACGCCGCCGTAGCCTTTGTAGATGACATCTTCGGGCCAAACGTCTTCGTAGTGATAGTCCTTTTGCTGAAGGGTGTCAATAATTGTGGGGATCAAGAAGCCAGTGAGGGTAAATGTGCTGTCGTGCTTTGGATCGCAACCGATTTGCAAAACTTTCTTGCCGCGCTTGGCTAGGGCAACGGAGATGTTGCAGCTTGTTGTCGATTTGCCAATTCCACCTTTTCCGTAAACTGCGAGTTTCACTCTTTGTTCTCCTATAGGTTTCTATCAAAACGATGAGGGCTGGGTTTTCATGCTTTTTTTCGATCGCCCAATTGCAATAGCCCAATTGCAATAGCCCAATTGCAATGCCCTTACTGTCAGTCGATTGGAGATTTCAGATTTGAGATTAAAGAATCGACTCCACAGATGAATCTGGGGCTTCTCTCTAACTAAAATTTTCGATCTCGACGACTTTTGTTTGGGGCTTGTATCCGTCTTTGGGTTAGGCCAATTTTGGACTCGGCCCTTAGTCACCTCGTTGAAAGCATTATTAGCTAACTTGCGATGAAAAGAAAGGGGGCGTCTAAATGAAAATGCTAGTAAATTTGTTTATTTTGCATCTTTGGGAATCTTAACTGGTTTTTTGATATAAAAATCTATTTTTAGATTCTTTTTAGATTTTAAATTAATTTTAGAATACTTTCTTAATATAAAGAGGTACAAAAATAAAACAAAAATTAACTTCTCAAACAATCTGGGCTTTTGGCTTTGGGGCTAGGATCCAGGCAGTTGATGGCTTGTGCGGGTAAGTGGAACGGTCATAAACGCGCTAGTGGATGAGGCAAACTCGAAGTGAGTTCGGATCAGTTGGGTCAGGGGAGAGCAAAGTGATGGGATTTTAGATTTTAGATTTTAGATTTTAGATTGGGAAAGATTGACTTTGCTGGGGTTTCGGGTGTTTTGTAAAAAATTGTGAATTTTTAGGAAATGGTGGGGAGTCGGAGAGTGGGGGAGTGAGTCGGGAAGAGGGAGAAAGTTATGGGATTTTAGATTCTAGATTGGGAAAGATTGACTTTGCTGGGGTTTCGGGTGTTTTGTAAAAAATTGTGAATTTTTAGGAAAGGGTGGGGAGTTGGAGAGTAGGGGAGTGAGTCGGGAAGAGGGAGAGTGGATGGGGAGAGTGGGGGATTGGGAGAATATCATGTCTTCCCCATGACTACTGATACGAGTTGAAAAAAAGAATGCAACTGTAGGCCCGTGCTCCAAACCACGAGCTTAATGAGTCATTTCCAATTCTTCAATTCTTCAATTCTTCAATTTTTAAATCTAAAATCTAAAATCCTATGACTGCTGACTAATGACCACTGACGATCGGAATCTCGATCGCAAATTCAGTGCCCCGTCCAGCTTCCGAAACGCAATCGAGTCGCCCCCCGTGCTGTTCGACAACTAAATGGTAAGAAATCGACAGTCCCAACCCAGTGCCCTTGCCGACTGGTTTGGTAGTAAAAAACGGGTCAAATAATTGGTGGCGAATCTCATCCGGTATGCCCCGCCCGTTGTCGGAAATGCGGATCGCGACAAAATCGCCGCCAACAACTTCAGTACGAATTTTAATTGTGGGAACAGTCAATGGAGAATTAGGATTTGACGGGGGTGAATTTTTCGCATTTCTCGCCGCCCATTCCCCTTTCTGGATTTCTTCATCCAAAGCATCAATAGCATTGCCGATAATATTCATGAACACCTGATTGATCTGACCGGCACAGCACTCGATGTTGGGCAAATTACCGTATTCTTTAATAATGTGAATAGTTGGATGTGCGCCGTGGGCTTTGAGCCGGTGCTGCAAAATCAACAAAGTGGTTTCAAGTCCCTCGTGAATGTCAACGAGCTTGATGTTAGATTGATCGGATCGCGAAAAATTACGCATCGACACAACTATTTGGCGGATGCGCTCGGTTCCTACTTGCATAGAAGACAGGATCTTAGATAAGTCTTCTACCAAAAAATCGACTTCCATATCTGCTGCTGCTTTCCGAATTTCCGAGACTGGTTCGGGATAGTGCTGCTGGTAAAGTTGCAACAGTTGGAGCAATTCTTTGATGTAGTGGCTGGCGTGGGAAAGGTTGCCGTAGATAAAATTAACAGGGTTGTTAATTTCGTGAGCGATACCGGCAATCATTTGTCCCAAAGAAGACATTTTTTCGGTTTGCACCAATTGAGTTTGAGTTTGCTGCAACTTTCGCACAGTTTCCTCTAATTGCTGCGCTTGATTTTTCAAGCAAGTTTGCTTTCGCCGCAGGACTTCTTCAACTCGCTGGCGCTTGATAATATCCCGTCTCAACAATTCATTTGATTCTAAAAGTTGAGCGGTGCGTTCTTCAACTTGTTGTTTTAAGTCGTCGTGAGCTTGGCGCAGGGCTTCTTGGGCCCGCTGCCGCTCTAAAATTTCTTGCTGCAAAAGTTCGTTGGCTTTCTGCAATTGGGTGGCTCGATCGTCCACTGCTTGTTGCAACAGCTCGATCGTTCCATACATTTCAGATTGGTTAAAAACCTGCGGCAAATTTGTCTGAGACACAACGCCCAAAAGTTCTCCCTGGTTGCCAACTACTACCAAACGGCGGACGCAGTGGCGCTGCATGGACTGGTGGACATTCCAGAGGGAATCGGCGGGAGATATGCAAAATAAAGGCGCACTCATGGCCCTTGCTGCTGGGATTTCGGAGAGGTTTAATTCGAGGGCGTGAAACTGCACGATGTCGCGCTCGGTGACAATGCCGATCGGAATTTGATAATTTTGTGTTGGTGCGATCGCCCGATCAGGATGCTGAGTTTGCTCTTGGACAATGACGACGGAACTAACTCGATGCTTGACCATGAGCTGGGCTAAATCGAGGGCTGAGGCAGTTGTTGGGGCAGAAATGACTTCTTTAGTCATGACATCTGCTGCACAGCGCAAATTGGTTAGCAAGTTAATCGGTTGCAGGGCTTCGTGAATGGCTTCGCGGGTGATGATGCCGATAAGTCGCGAGTCCTCGTCCACTACGGGCAAATGCCGGATGGAGTGCTGGCGCAACGTGAACATAGCTGTGAAAATATCTTGAGACTCGGATTTTTTGAGGGTAATGGGCGATCGAGTCATTACGTCAGCAATTGTCAGTCCGACTGTACAAGCAGCGACGGTAGTTAGCTTGACGATATCCCGTTCTGTAAAAATGCCGATGGGCCGATTATCTTCGACGACTAACACGCAACTGCGCTTGGCTGCGCTAGCAACAGCGTTTTGTTTTTCGCCACAAAGGTGACAGGAGACGCGCATCGGGTTCATGAGAGCCAACACCTGGGCGATCGGGGTTTCTGGAGCCACGGTAAGGGGGTGGCGGTCGATCGCCCGATCTAAAGGTGACGAGTAGAGCTGCCTGCTGTTGGGGCGTCCAGCGGGTTCTGATGATTTAATTACCGACAACTGCGGGGCTGAATCTCGGAAATGGTGTAATTGTTCTTCTTGTAGCATGATTATTAATTTTAGTTAATGAATTGTTACAATTTTGGAGACTTGGGTTGGCAGACTTAGCATTAATTAACCGGGTCACAGATGCTCGATCGCCTAAAATCTGATTGCTAGAACACTCTTATTTAATTTTTATTTTTTAAATCCTATGTCGTGGACTCCCTTAAGTCATCGAATTCATCACTTGCCGCTGATCCTTGCGGGCCCGATTTTGCGCCGGACTGAAAGTCGGGCCGTGACAGTTTGGCTGGCTCTGAAAGCACCCCGCCAAGTCGAACTCAAGGTTTATTCGACAGAGGGCGGAACCGGCGAAATTGTCGATCGGCCATTGCTGCAAGGTGCGAACTCTACCGTACAGCTCGGCAAATACCTGCACGTAGTCGCGGTGACTGCTAAACCAATTAATAGCAATGTCTTGACATCTGGGGAAATTTATGCTTATGACATCAAGTTTGCGGGGAGTAGCGAGTCGAACGTCGGGGGTGCAGTCCCAGAAAATGAGAAAGAAAATCTCATTTCTTGCCTGTGGCCTGCCACCCCTGATTTATCGGCTTTGGGGCCGGAGACGATTAGTTATTTCGCTCACCAGTTGCCCACTTTTGCCCTGCCGCCACAGGATTTAAACTATTTGCGTATCGTTCACGGTTCTTGTCGCAAGCCCCACGGAGATGGCAGAGATGCGCTGCCAATCTTGGATAATTCGATCGAACAGTTTGCAGGTACGGCAAATAGCAGGCCCCACCAACTGTTTTTAACCGGCGACCAAATTTACGGCGACGACGTGGCCGATGCGATGCTGTGGGCTTTGACGGATGCTGGCGATACCCTGTTGGGCTGGGAAGAGAGTCTACCCCTGATGGATGATGCCCAAATTAAAAAGAATTTGTGTATCAGTATACCTAAAAATTCGGCAAACGAAAATGCAGGTGGCCAAGAGAGGGAAATTTTTAGAGAGTCCCCTATTCAGAAACCGTCTGATGCTGAATATGAGTCCAAAAAACCAATTGAGTTAAAACCGGGGACTCGCAGCGATATTGCCAGAGATTTTGGCGGCTTTACGGCGATGTTGGTAAATAAACCCGCCAATGCTAAAAGTCACTTATTTAGCTTGGGGGAATATTGTGCGATGTATTTGTTCGTTTGGTCGCCGGTACTTTGGTGCACGGGTTTTCCGAAGGGTAAGGATATTTGTCCAAATTCTAAGCAGGCAAAAGTCTGGGATAGAGAAGTTGTTGAACTTAACGGTTTTGCTCGCAATTTGTGGAGGGTGAGGAGGGCGCTAGCGAATATTTCTACTTATATGATTTGCGATGATCATGATGTTAGCGACGATTTGTATTTGAATCGAGAGTGGTGTTACCGGGTGCTGGGGAAGCCGCTGGGACGACGGGTGGTGCAGAATGCTTTGCTGGCTTACGCTGTGTTTCAGGCTTGGGGAAATACGCCTGCACAGTTTGAGCGCGAAAAACCGGGAGATAAATTATTAAAGGCTGCTGAAAAATGGTCGGATTCGGCGGGGACTGATGTTTCTGTTTGGGAGGAGGTGGCTTCGTATTTGGGAATTCCAGGACTCGATCCGAAAACTCATTTGCCTAAGTTGAAATTAGATGAAGATGTTTTTATTTTGGATCGGGATGGCGAGGGTGTAAGTGAGGTTTTGAATTGGCATTTTACTGTGAGAAGTTTTAAGCATGAGGTGATTGTGCTGGATACGCGGAGTTGGCGGGGGTATCCGGTGAAAAGCGCGATCGATCCGCCGATGCTTTTGACTCACAAAGGTTTTGAGGAGCAAATTCAGCAGCCTTTGCATGAAACTAATTTGCTGAATAAAACTGGGGAGTTTGAGATTGAGGCGACGCTAGTAGTTGTGCCGACAAATTTAGTGGGTTTGTGGATTATTGATGCGGTGCAAAAGCGGGATGTGGAACAGGGGAAGGTTTTTAATAGCGATGCGGGGGATGCTTGGAATTTTCACGAGTTGGCTTTTGTGAAGCTGTTGTCGGAGTTTTTTAAGCAGCGCGATCGGGTGATTGTGTTGAGCGGGGATATTCACTATGCTGCTGCTGTGCGGCTGAGTTATTGGTCTGATTGTCATTTTGGCGATTCTCGATCGAATATTGAGCCTTTGAATATGGCGAATTATCAATCAAATTGTCACTATTCTGTGTTGGCGCAGTTGACTGCTAGTGCTTTTATCAATGAGGAGTGGAAAACGCATTTAATTCATACTAAGATTAAGTCGCTGCTTCCTGAGCGATCGCACGAATGTTTGGGATGGAATGAGCCGCTGGAATTAATGAAAATTCCCAGGAGTAGCAGAAAGAAAGCTATGGCTGCTGCTTTCAGGAATAGACAATCTCTGCCTGATTGGGGTTATCGGATTGACTGGATTAAACGGCAAAGAGCTCGGGTGTTTTTGCTGCTAGAAAAGGGAACTCCGTCAGATAGAACACATAAAAATAAACAATTGTCATTCCTGCGTAGGTTGTGGAATTTTATATCGCTGTTGTGGCGCAATCGCTGGCTGCAAGAGGGTGATGAGATTGTGGGATATAGCAATATTGCGATCGTCAGTTTTCAGTGGCCTGCGGATAGTGATGGGGAGAAAGCGGTGATCCAAAATGTTTATTGGCGGCCGCTTTGGGAGCCGAATAGTGTGGTTTACAGTCAATATTTTGTGCCGCTGGGATTGGATGAGGATGATTAGATTCCCGATTTCTTGAACAAGTCGGGGATTTCGATACGGGTACAATATTCTGATGAGTTTGTGGCACTGTCCGCCGGGAGCATCTCAAGGAAAGCAGCCAAGCTAGAAACTGGAGTTGGGAGCCAGGAGCCAGGAGCCAGGAGGACAGAGGAAGAAGGAAGGAGTGTTCTTACAAATATGATATGCTCCCGTGTCCGCCGGGGGTTGAAATCCTGACTATGCAGGACTACGGGGATTTTCTTCTGATTTATAGCGTTTCCTTAGCTGATCAGGTACAACCAATCCTTATCCATTAAGGATTTTAGCTCTAAAAATGTACCTCATTTGACTGAGAAACGCTATATTGAAGCTGAAGCCCTTGGTGGATATACTATAAATTAGGAAGCCCGTGACGAGATTTGAACTCGTGACTTCCTCCTTACCAAGGAGGTACTCTACCACTGAGTTACACGGGCATAAAAAATTAAGAACCTCCAATTAAAAAATTAATTTTTAATTCTTAAATTTTAACTTTTTATTAAATTGAGGTGGGCCGAGCTAGATTTGAACTAGCGTAGGCGTAGCCAGCGGATTTACAGTCCGCCCCCATTAACCGCTCGGGCATCGACCCATTTCCATCACAGTTATATATCCTAGCACCACAATCTTTATTTGCAACATTATATTTGAAACTCTAATCATTCAGTGGAGAACCCATAAGTGAGTTAGCGGTAGACGGGAAAATTGAACACTGTTTAAGGTGTGCATTGCTACGTCTAGGCTGGGTGCCCGCCCGGAGCACCCTAAGTCTAGACTAAGAGGAAATTCCTAATTCACTAATTCCCCGGTTTCTTGCAGGGAGTGCAGGCGACGGTAAATACCTTGTTGGCTTAAGAGTTCTTCGTGGCTGCCAACTTCGACGATTCTACCGCCGTCGAGTACGACGATCGTATCGGCTTCGCGAATTGTACTCAGTCTGTGGGCAATAATTATGGTGGTGCGCGTACCGAGGATATTCTGCATGGCTATCTGGATCGATCGCTCGCTTTCATAGTCCAAACTAGAAGTAGCCTCATCAAAAATTAACACATCCGGCTCCACCAAAAGCGCCCTCGCAATCCCCAACCGCTGCCGCTGACCGCCGGACAACCGCATTCCTCTCTCCCCGACCACGGTATAGTAACCTTGGGGCAACAGCCGCACAAAATCGTCTACTTTGGCAATGCGACAAGCATCCTCAACTTGCTCGAAAGTTGCATTTCTGTTTCCGTAAGTCAAATTTTCCAGCAAAGTACCGTTAAAAACGTCTACTTCTTGGTGAACAATGGCTAAACGCTGGCGGTAGCGAGTCACGTCTAAGCTGCAAATGTCTTCGCCGTCGATCAGAATGCGGCCGGAGTTGGGTTCAAAGTAGCGAAACAGAAGTTTAACTAAAGTCGATTTCCCAGAACCTGATCGCCCGACTAACGCTACTGTCTGACGGGGATGAATCAATAAATTCACATCTTGCAAAACGGGTTTTTGACTGTCGTACCCGAAGGTCAAACCGCTGATCTCAACTTTGCCGGTAAATTTATAAGGCGACGCCGATCGAGCATTTTCTGCTAAATTAACCGCATCAACACCGTCTGGTAACTGCATAAACTCGTGGAACCGGATCATTGAAGAATAACGCCGTGCCAATAATTCGGCGATAACGCTAATCGGACGCAGTTGGGAATATGCCATGCTTGCCAGGGTGTAGACGGTAACAAAATATCCGAGGGAAATTTTGCCTGCAACCGTGGCTGCTAGGCTAAAACCGAGGACTGAAAACAAACACAACTGGACGATCGTCTGCTGGTATGTCCCCAGGATGACGTATCCTTTGTGAATGCGGTTGATCACGACTTTTGATTCGCGATCGAGTCTGGTTGTTTGCCTTTTGAGTTCATGGCTTTCTGTCGCAAAAGCTTTGACTGTTTTGATGTTGGTGATAATTTCCGAGTTGCGGCTTTCGGTATCTTCGATGTATTCATCCAGACTTTCTTCCTGCGCCGTCACCTGTTGCAGGCCTTTTAAGGTGAAACTGAGGATAAATAGAAATGAAACCAAAATTAATAAGCCAATCCGCCACTCAATTAAGCAGATAACGGCAAAAATGCCGATTAAGCGAACGACTTCGGGGATGAATTCGCCGGCAATTTCTGGGTAAGTCCAAGTATGGTTGGCGATGCCTTTGGCGATGCGGCTGGCAATCCGTCCGGCGTTGTTTTCGTCGTAGAATTCTAGGGGTAAGGTAAGGATTTTGCCGATCGCACTTCTCATTTGATCGCGCCTTGCCCTCAATGGTATCGCCCAGTGGAACCAATTTGCCACCCAAGGCTGTACCGGTGCTTTGGCGACTGTTACCAGAAAAATTAGGCCCAGCAAGACTGATAGCGATAATATTTTGTTGGGTGAGTGCTGGGTAACAGAGGCGATGGCTGTTATCAGTTTTTGGGTTACTGTATCTGTAGGTTGACCCGACAATACGTTTAATATTTGACCGATCGCGTAAGGAACAAGCAAATCGGCTAGTGCCAAAACGCTGGAGCTAGCTATGCTGTAAAGTGATATTTTCCAGTAGCGACTGTAGTATTTGAAGATGTCCTGAAAGCTTGCCATAAATTTGTGTTGAGATACAACCCTTGCAAACACTTGCATTTAGAACTGCGCTCTCGGCGCGCCGTGTTTACAAGTGTACTACAAAAGTATTCGATCCGGGAGTCATCTCGGCTCATGCTAGCGACTCGCCCGATCGGGTGATTTATGGCAATTATTCGATCGTCAGCGATCGATCCGCATTCCTGGGCAATAAATTCAAGACTAAGGGCAAAAAAATGCAAAAGACAGAATTTTTCTTAAATTCTGCCTTCTGAGCAAGACCTTATAAGTTTTACGTTTGAGTAGTCTGTTAGCTGAAGGTGTAGGCTGATTGCAACGCCCACCAGATCAAGAAGCCGATTCCGCCGGCAATGACAATCGCCGAAATGGCGATCGCTATAGGACTGTCAGCTCCCTTGAACTTCATGATTCCGCGATTTAAATCTGACATGACAGTGTTCTCCCACAATTCCAGCTTGATTGTAGCTTTGCCGTCGGCCGATGGCGGTCAATTTTCACGGCAATTACTGATTTGGTTAATGATCTGGCTGCTGAAATTTCCGGTGGGGATAGGCTTTGGGGGTTTTTACAGGGTGTCTGAAAAAAAACTTACTAAAAAGACTTGACAAATTTCGAGAATTGAGACAATATTGTTAATACCGCAGGAAATGCGGGTGTAGCTCAGTGGTAGAGCGTCACCTTGCCAAGGTGAATGTCGCGCGTTCGAATCGCGTCACCCGCTTTAGAAAATAAAAAAAATCAAGGAAACCGGAAAGTAGATGAAGAAAGTTTTCGGTATACTCCTAATGATGGTTGATAATACCTAAGTTAGTGGTAAGATTGAATGCAGAACTTGCAACTCAAAATTGCCGATCGGGTCATATCTCGGAACAGGCAGTTGAGAGCCTAGGTATGGCGGAATTGACAAGTTTGATTCAGTGGATATGTTAACGATTATTTTTGCAAAAACGCTTTTTTTATCCGATCGCTAGTGCCCTCTCAAAAAGCTCCCAAGATTGACTTAAACGATGAGTACCCCTGTCCTTGCCGACGCCGGGGTCGTCTAGTTCCCATAACGTTGACAGAAGCCTTGGGCTGCAACCGCTGTCAACAAATATTTGTATTGGACGAAAGTGGATACGTGATCGAGCAACTATCAACGAACTATCCTTACAAGCAGGCTTGGCGGTGGACGGGCAACCAGTGGAACAGAGCGCATCCGGGTTTGAAGGCTTATTACTTGCCACTGGCTTTGGGTATGATATTGGTGCCGCTAGTGATTTGGTTGCCCTTGGCGCTACACTCGCCGGGCCCGAATATTATTCTGTGGGCAATGGTCGCGGTGCTGCTAGCAATGCTGCCGGCGCTGATGGTATGGCTGGCTTATAGGCGTTAGCTAGATGATAATAGAGGATTTTACCCATTCATCAGATGCCGCAAATGTCGCGCGTCGCGCTTATCAAGCTTCTTTGGAGTTGGCTGCGACAAAGAGTGCTGATCGCGCTGCAGGTTTGCAGGCGATGGCGGGCTCGCTGAAACGCCGGCAAAATGACATTTTAGAAGCAAATACTCTGGATCTAGAAGCGAGTCGGGACATGGCGATTCCCGAGTTGATTGTGGAGTGGCTGAAGCTGACGCCGGAACGGATCAAGACAACTGTGCAAATTCTGGAACGGTTGGGGGAAATGCCAGATCCGATCGGCAGGGTGATCAATGCTTCTTATCAGGTCGATCGCTGTCAGGTTTACTGTCAGTCGCTACCACTGGGGGCGATCGCTCTAATTTATGAGGCATTTCCAGAGTTGGGGGCGATCGCAGCCGGTCTGTCTCTCAAAAGCGCTAACAGTTTGATTCTTAAAGGCGGGAGCGAAAGCTGGCACACTAATACAGTAATTGGAGAAGCTTTGGTTTCGGCGATCGATGAGGTCGGTTTGCCATCGGGATGTTTGCAGATACTGCCGCCGGATCGGGGCGCTTCGATCAGAGAATTGGTCACTCAAGACCAATATCTCAATTTAATTATTCCCTACGGCAGGCCAAGTTTGGTGCAGCAGGTGGTTAGGCTGTGTACAGCACCAGTTTTGAGGTCGGCAATGGGAAATTGTTACCTTTATTGGTCGCCGACTGGTAGTTTGGAGATGGCAAGGTGGATGATTTTGGACAGCCATCAAAGCGTTCCCGATCCTGTTAATGCGATCGAGAAAGTGCTGATTGATCGCAACCAAAAGCCTTCTTCCTTAGTTAGGCTGTGGAACAGTTTAAAAGAAAAAGGCTTTCAAATTAGCGGCGATGCGGATCTTGTTGCAGATTTCCCAGACTTGAAGCTGGCGGAACCATACGAGTGGACTCAACCGTATTTAAACAAAACCATCGCGTTTAAAGTTGTCGATAGTTTAGAGATTGCGATCGGCTGGATCAACCGCTACAGCAGCGGCCACGCTGACTGCATCGCCACTGAATCTTACTTAGAAAGTCGCCAATTTGCTCTGGATGTTAACAGCGCCTCAACTTTTATTAATGCCTCACCTCGGTTTTGGCGCTATCAAAATCGGGGAGATGCGATATTTTTGGGAATGTCCAACCAAAAAGGTTATCGTCGAGGATTGATCGGGTTAGATACGCTGACGACAATCAAAGAAATTGTTCAGGGAAACGGACTTTTTTAATCTTATAGGTTATTTAGGATTGGTTATTGAGATTAAACCAAACTGAAAAGTGGGAGAGTATTATCGATAGGTAAGCCTTTAAGAGGTGTTCCAAAATTATTTTTATAGGATACAATAATATCTGGGTAGAACAATCAGGCAGCCTTGATATAAAGCAATTTGATCACAAGCTCCCGGATAGCCGCAGTGGAGACCGATAAAATCTCCGCATCCTAACAATAAGCCGCCGGATTTATGTGTGGGTTCAATCTCAAATCGGGTACAGGATCTAATTAAATTTAGAAACTTATTAAGTCACATGAAAATACTCTTAGCGATCACATGCAATCAGAAAAATTACTCAATACTTTAGACAAGACGGCAACGCCGACTTTAGGCAAAGAAACGCTAATTAACCACTCGCTCTATATAAAAAAATTGCGTCCGTTGCTGCCGTCAAATGCCTTTGAACCAGATCCTAGCAAGTTAGCAATACTACTCATCAACGCTGCTATTTTATTGCTGGGATGGGGAATTGCTGCTAATCTCGATCGCTGGCCTGTCTATCTTTTAGGGCTTTACTTACCTTTAGCCGTCATCATGGGCAATAGTATCATAGTTTTGCTATTTAGCTCCCACGATTTGATGCACGGTAGCGTTCAGAAAAAGTCTCGCCTGACTTATCCGATCGCCTTTTTGGGACTAAGTATGCTGTTTATGCCGCCTACTCAGTGGAAAAATCTGCACAACCTCGTACATCACAATAACACGAATTCTTTGGCAGACCCCGATCGCAACTATCTGTACCAGCAACCAGACACTTGGGGAAAATGGATTCAAAATCTGTTTGTACCGTCGGTGGAAGTCAACCCGGTGTGGTTAATTGTAGGGATGGCCGGTTCGTGGTTAGTGCATAATTTCCGCAATCTCACCTCGGTACTGTTATTTAACGATAAATCTGTTGATTACGTACCGGCTGCCTTTACAGTGAGTCCTAAAGATAGATTGACAATTGCATTTGAATGTCTGGGAATTTTAGGAATTCATGCGAGCATTTTATTCTACCTAAATTTTCATCCCCTCAAAATCGCTCTTGCGTACTTTTTGCCGATCGCAATTGGTCATGCAGGCGCCATGTTTTACATCTATACCAACCACATGGGTTGCCGGATGACCGTCATTAATGACCCGCTGATCAACAGTATGTCAGTGCGGGTTCCTAAAATATTTGACCTGCTGCACTTAAATTTTGCTTACCACACAGAGCATCATATTTTCCCCAGCATCAACTCAGACTATTATCCGATGGTGCAAGAGTTGTTGCAAACTCACTATCCCGGACGCATGAATTTAATAGATGCTGGAGAAGCTTGGCGGTTGCTGATGCAAACACCACGGCATTATCAAGATGAAGTCACCTTCTCTGATTCCTCTGGTACAATGTGCGTGAATTGCTCGATTGTTGAAGACTATAAAAGCTGAGAATTCGTATTGCAACTCACATCTTGAACCATGCTGAAGAACAGGCTTTTGGGCCTGTTCCACAAAGAATGAATTTTCTTGTGGGGTGGGCGTCTCGCCCGCCCCAAAAAATACAATTCTACATACTGATGCTATTGAGTACCAACGAAGGCTTGAGAGCAAAATAAGGGATTACTCGTTTTTGATTGTTGGCATCAATCCTTTGTTCTGCCATATTCAAATTTTGCTGGAACTGTCTGGCTAAAAATGCGATCGGCGTTCCCTCAAAAACTTCATCAAAGCTCATCCGGTAGAGTTCTTGGAAAGATTTATCGTAATAACCTAAACGGTCATATCGATAAGCTGACAAAATAAACAGAATTTTCAGTTGTTCAGCCGCTCGCTTGTACGGAGGAAGCAACCGTAAAATGTCCTTTTCCGTAATCACTTCGAGAGTCCCAGAAGCATTAATTTTGGGAATGTCCCGGTATGCTGCCAAGGGCATATTGGGAGCAAAACTCATGTATTCATACTGGGGAAAATTGACTGCTGAATGCTGCGGGCCGCAGGTAAAAATTATGGTTGTGACAATTTTAATTAATTGTTCAACTGTGTCGATTTTACTGGGCATTCCTTTGACTTTACCGCCCTCATTCGAGGCTAATTCTTGGGCCCAAGTTTGCAGTTCCACATCTTGGACGAGTGCTTCATTTGTCGGGTAAAAGAATTTGAGATAGCCACATACAAAGGTTTCGATCGCATTCCACAGCAGCAATCCATCATCTCGGTAAGGATAGTGAGGCAGTTGATTTGGATCGTCCATGCCCCGATTTTTCAGTTCGGTTGGGAAGGCAAATTGATCCAGACTCCAGTTACTGCAAGCCTCTCTAGCTATTTCCATTGTCTCTGGCAAGCTACCGCTTAGCAAGTCATCGACTGGCCCGCCCGGAGCGATCAAATAAGAACGTGCCAGCTCGTTGTTAGTCAACATAAACCGAAAGTGCGGTTTCAGCAGCAGGCTAAGGGGGTGATTTTTAGCCAACTGTCGGGCGGTGACGATCGCGATTGGTTCCATCACCAGATGAGTTCGACCTAAATGCGAGCTCATTTCATGGTGATTGGCATCTGCTACTTGCACGCAGAGTTTGGCAAACAGCCAATCGACAGGAGGATCGAATGGGGTGTAGACATGGCTACCTGGCGTGGGATCTAGTTGAATGGCAATCGGTGTCATTTCACCGCGATCGCGGATTCCCGTCCACCGCCAAGCGAAAAAAGCTCGCGGTTTTGGCAAGAATTTTCTGCCTTTTTCATAGCTGCCGCCTCCAATTTTTGAAGGCGCGCGATAGTGTTGGTCGCTACCCGTATAATCGGCAATGTAAATGTTTTTTTGTTGCAACTCTTGACCCAGATCGAATAATGGGTGAAAGCTGGAAATTTGTGCCAGTGTTTGCGCCCGAGGATCGCCGGCATCTAACAAACGAAGCACCATCGGATTTACTCCAGACAGGCGCTGTTCTGCAAAAGAGCGATCGGTTTGGTAGATTTTGGCAACAGCAGGTAGCGGCAGCAGAGTAAAGAAATCTTCATAGTCTTGGAGCTCGTCGAGAGGATCGAGAAAACTTCTCGAATCGGCCGCCAACATATTTCCGGGAAGTTCCGATGTTGCTAGTATCCGCTCTCCAATATACTTGCTCGAAAAGTTCTCGACTGCGGGCACATCTTTCAATAATGCCAAAGGTGATAAACTCTCATAGTCAAACTGATAAGCTTGTTGCTGACGATTCAAGGAATCTTGGCGCTGTTCTTGGTTGGGGTCGTCTTGAGGAAGAGAAGGTTTCATATTGTCTACCATTGTATAAATCAACTCTCTTTTTGTAGTAAAATATCGGACATCATCACTACTGATCGACGATGGAATTTAAAAAGTATTGTGCGGGTTCATGCTTGATATAGGTCTTATTCACCGATCGATCATCTGATTCCGGACTTTTTTAAACTCAGACAAATTTCTCAAAAGAATGCAACACTTCTAGATCGCCCTCAATCCACATAGGGCGGTTTCATTATCTAGATAAGTAGGTCGCACTTGAGAACCCCGGCTTCTCAAAGAAGTCGGGGTTCGGGGTGTTCGGTTTTTTGAGCTTGGTCTAGTGATGAGCGATTAGGCATGAGTCATTAAATATTGACCGTTGCCGTTATATTCGCCGTCGCAACTCGCGAAATTAGACACAAACCAAATCAAGTAAAACCGCCAGATGCGACGAAATTTGGCATAGTCGATGCCGTAGTCCAAATCTTTGACTATTGCCTGAGAATCGTCAAAGTTTTTCAGCCACTTAGCAAAGGTTGTGGAGTAATTGTATCCGTTGAGATACCATCTTTGAATTGTTTTGAGGTCTTTGTTGTGACTGGGAACTGCATCGTATTTCCAGTAACGGCCGTGGGGGAAAATATATTTGTGGGTGAAAACGCTGGATATATTGTTGGGAGTGCGAACTGTGATGATGTGAATGAAAACTTTGCCGTTATCCTTCAGGAAAGATGCCAGCTTTTGGAAAGCTTTCGTTAAATTGCCTACATGCTCAAAAACTCCGATGGAGAGAATTTTGTCAAATTTTGTCTCGAAGTTGGCGTCGTTCAAATCGCCTTCATATAGGGTAAATCGACCTGAACTAAGGTAGCTTTCGGGGTCTTGCATCTTCTGACGCATATACTCGCATTGGTGGTGGCTGAGGTTAATGCCAGTAGACTGGACATTGGGGAATTTGGAAAGAATGTAATTGGGAACGCAACCCCAACCGCAGCCCAAGTCTAAAATATTGTCGCCATCCTGAATCTCTAGCTTTTCAATCACATCATCAATCATCTGCATTTGCGATTGTTCTAGGTTGGCGGCTCCTTTTTCCCACAATCCCATGCTGTATTTAGGATAAATGAGTTTTCCATCGCCTAACATCGGATTCAGCATTGCTTGAGGTAAGTCGTACTGAATCTTCATTAAATCCCGCGACCCTTCGGCTGTATGGTCTGTTTCTGTTAGTACCCATTCGTAGGGTGCAAGCAGGGACGGGAAATGCTTAAAAAAGACGGGCATACAGGTATCAAAAAGCGATCGCAATACTGAATCTGGGACTTCTAATCCGTTGATGTAAGACTCTGCTACTGCCATTTGCACGGCGTTAACTGCACTGACTGCGAGGCGGGTTGCTCCGTAGGCGATCGGACTTTTGCTATGTACATCTCCCACGATGGGAATGTGGTTTTCGATGTTTTGTAGGGCTGTTGATGAAGTCATGGTTATACAGGTTTTAAAGATGATGCTATTCTATCTCACGAAAATTGGCTGGTGGTTAGAGAGCCAAAAAGCTGAAACTATTGCCAAGTAAGGTTTGCACAGCAAAACTTCGCAAAATCATAAAAATATATGGCGGTTGAAGGGGATTTGATAACGGATTTATAGGGCTTTGGGCGATCTTAATTTTATTAAGAATTATGTCAGTCCCTTTTAGATCTTAGATTTTAAATTTTAGATTAACTCCACAGCTTGAAAGGGGGTACTTTCACGGTGCGATGGCGGTTTTAGTGCTCAGTTATACCATTTTAGATTTGAGAATAGAGAATGAATGATCGGCTAAGAGTTGGACTATTGCCTAGAGTGGTATTCTTTTTTTAAAGTGGTGTCAGTTTAGCGGCTGAGCTGACGAAACGAGAAGCAAATGCCGATCGCGCCTTATAGTTAAGGAATCAGGGGATGCAAAAAAGATGCTGAGAAACCGGGTTTGCATACAGGTTCGCTGCAATAACAGATGTCCGCGAGATTCCTCGCTAATTAGCTAGACGCGCCACATATGCCACAGATTCACTATCTGCCGGACGATCGCATGATCGAGATAGACGACGACGATATAATTCTCGAAGCTTCCCTGCGTGCCGACATTCCCCACACCCACATCTGCGGCGGTAGCGCCCGATGTTCGACTTGCCGGGTATTGATTGTCGAAGGTTTGGAATTTTGCTCTCCGCGCACTTCGCCGGAAGAGGAACTCGCTAAAAAATTGCGTTTAGAACCCGAAATTAGGCTGGCTTGTCAGACGCAGGTTGCAGGCGGCAAGGTAATTTTGCGCCGATTGGCGATCGATTCTGAAGACTTGGAATCATTTAACGACGAAATGGCCGGAAAGTCAATTTCTACTCCTGTGGGTCAAGAGAAAAAAATTGCAATTTTGTTTGCCGATATTCGAGGGTTTACTGCGTTTGCAGAATCCCTGTTGCCCTATGATGTAATCTATGTTTTAAACCGCTATTTTCAAAAAATGGGTTATGTAATCAACCGCAATGGCGGCATGATTAATAATTATATGGGAGATGGTTTTATGGCGCTGTTTGGGTTGGAAAATCCCGACAAGGCGGCGGAACAAGCGGTAAGGGCTGGGGTGGAGATGCTGGAGGAACTAGAGAAACTCAATCCCTATTTTGAGACTTTATACCGTCACCAGTTGCGGATTGGGATTGGCATTCACTGCGGTTTGGTGGTTGTTGGGAATTTGGGCGCGTCGAAGAGTCAGACAGTTACGGCGATCGGGGATGCAGTAAATTTGGCCAGCCGGATCGAGGCTGCTAACAAGCAAGTAGGAACGAGTTTATTGATTTCCGAGGAGACTTATCAGGAAGTTAAGGAATTGGCGATCGTCGATCGGTGCCTATTAGTTGAAATTCCGGGAAAAAGCGGCGAATATCCGCTCTATGAAATAGTGGCGATGCCACCGCTGCCCGTGGAAATCCAGGAGATTTCCCAGGTAAGGACACGTTCTCTTGGGCAAAGTTTTGTCAATAAGTTGCGGGCTTTGTATGCTGCGCTGTACAATTGGATTAGGAAAATTTGGCGTCAAATCAAAAAACTATAGAGCAACTCTTTTTAATTTTGTTATTCCATCGATAACATGAATATTCCTCAGTCAATAGTTCGCATTTTTCTCATGCTCCCCAAGGGTCAGATTGGGGCACAACTGCGAGATAATATTCCAGGTATTGCCAGTCAAGGAATGCTTTCTACTTTTGGTGGTGGCGTGGACATTGGAGAAAGTCCACAGCAGGCAGCAGTGCGAGAATTGGAGGAAGAAACTAGCCTAAAAACCAATTATTACAAAATGGAGTTTATCACAACTTTTACTCACCAAAAAACTCAAAATGATAGAAAAATATTACAAAACAACCACCTTTTTTTGGCTAGAGTTAGCGATTGTGATCAAATAGAAATCAAAGAAGGTGTGGGTTTGGTAGTTTTGAGAAAAGATGTAGATTTTGAAAAAGTCAACGCAGGGGAAGGTACTCAAATGGCTTGGAAGTTGTTGCAGAAATATTTAAAATAAAAACTCCCACACTACGTTTTCCCCGCGAGGGTACTGAAACTTTAATAGAGAACTTCTGTACTATGTTGTTAAATACGAATTCCAAGTACGAATTATTATTACAGCGGGCGATCGCGATCGCCGCTAAAGCTCATGAGGGGCAGGTTGATAAGGCAGGCAATCCCTATCTCGACCATCCGCTATTTGTGATGGAAAATGTAACTTCTCTAGAGCAAAAAATCGTAGCAGTTCTACACGATGCGGTCGAAGATTCTGAACTGACACTTGAGCAACTTAGAAGCGAAGGTTTTCCTGAAGTTATCGTCTCGGCGATCGAGGCGATTACCAAAATAGAAGGAGAAGCTTATGCAGCTTATTTAGAACGTGTGATTGCCAACCCGATCGCACTGCGAGTTAAAATCGCTGATGTTACTCATAACCTCGATCTTCGTCGCATCGCCAATCCGACAGACGCAGATTTTCAACGCCTTGCCAAATACAAAAAAGTCCTCAGTCAGTTGCGTGCTGCCTTAAAGTAATTATTAACCGCAAATATCCGCTTTCATCGTGGCACAGGCATCTTGCCTGTGCGATATCTGCGGTTAAAAAAATCCCCAAATCCTAAGCCATCACCATCCCCCCATCCACATTAAAAACCTGCCCGGTAATATAAGCCGCCGCCGCATCTGCCGCCAAAAACTTCACCATCCCCGCAACTTCCTCAACTTCCCCGTATCTCCCCAGCGGAATATACTTCAAAATCTCCTCAGACTTGACATCCTTAGTCATATCTGTAGTGATAAAACCCGGTGCAACCGCATTCACAGTAATCCCGCGACTCGCCAACTCTTTCGCCACAGTTTTAGTAAACCCAATTACCCCAGCCTTCGCCGCACTGTAATTAGCTTGTCCCGGATTGCCCATTTGCCCAGCAACCGAAGCAATATTAATAATTCGGCCGCTTCGCTGTTTCAGCATGATTTTACTGGCAGCTTTCGCACACAAAAACACGCCGGTTAGATTCAAATCAATCACCGCTTGCCAATCTTCCAACTTCATCCGCAGCAGCAAAGTATCGCGAGTAATGCCGGCATTGTTCACCAAAATGTCAATCCGTCCCCATTTTTCCATGACATTACTGGTGAGTAAATCTACTTGGTCAGTTTTCGAGACATCTGCTGCAAGTGCGACAGCTTCTCCTCCTGCTGCGACTATTTCTGCTACGACCTCATCAGCAGCAGCACTCGAACTCGCATAGTTGACGGCGACTTTAGCGCCCTCTGCTGCTAGTGTTAAAGCAACGGCGCGGCCGATTCCCCGCGACGCACCGGTCACGACAGCAACTTGACCCTGCAATCTCTGAAAAGTCTCTGGCAATAGTTCCATAATTGTATCCTCGCAATCTACCAGAGAATTTTGCACTAAAATCGAGCCAGAACCAAAAAAATTATTTTGTCTTATGGCAGTTCAAAAACAGTTCAGCAGTTTTGATGAGTTAGTATCGGGCTCTGACTTGCCGGTGTTAGTAGATTTTTATGCTACTTGGTGCGGGCCTTGTCAGATGATGGCAGGGATTTTGGAGCAAGTGAGCGGTCAGATGAAAGACAAGCTCATGGTTGTCAAAATTGACACCGATAAGTACGAACAGTTGGCGTCGCAGTATCACATTTATGCTTTGCCGACTTTGGTGTTGTTCAAAAATGGCGCTGAGGTCGATCGCATTGAGGGAGTGCTGCAAGCGGCGCAGTTGATCGATCGACTGCAACCTCACTTGTAGCAGGAGCCAATTATCTCACACGTAGGGTGCGTCAGCTCATATCTGATTAATTATGAATAAGATAATCGTAGTTGACGCACTCTACCTATGAAGACTCCCAGCCACGCTATTATCAATCTCGCTATTCTCGGCAAACCGCAACTGCCACAAGCTAATCTCATTATTGCGATCGGCGGAATTTTGCCGGATATTCCGATATTTTTATTTTACTTTTGGGCGAAATACATTGCTCGCTTGCCCGCAGCTACAATTTGGTCAGAAGCATATTATGAGCCTTTTGTGCAAAATATTGTGGCTCTGTTTCATTCAATTCCCCTGGCGGTTATTGGTTTGCTAATTGCTTATTACTTTGGCTGGCCAAGTGTGCAAATTCTGTTTATCAGCATGATACTACACTCTCTGGGAGATTTGCCTGTCCACAATGACGACGCTCACCGGCACTTTTTTCCGTTCAGCAATTACCGTTTTATCAGTCAGTTTTCTTATTGGGATAGGAAGCACTATGGGTCTATTGTTTCTCTAGTGGAAATGTTGTTAGTGCTGATCTCAACTTACCGCGTTTTTGGTTTTGTTAATTCTTATACTGGAAAAACGTTGTTGATTTTGGTGAATGGTTTTTACTGGGCTGGCGCGGTTTATTTTCAGGTGCGAGATTTATTTAAATTCACTTCCCAAAGATGAAACATGAACTCAAAATTACCAATTAGCAATTAGGAATTAGCAATTACCATATTGTTAACTCCGCCGAATATTAAAACAACACCAATCTTGGCGCTTCCACAGAGTAGCCACAATCCAGCCGTGCTGTTCTAGAGTGTCAGCAATTGGCTTAGCTTGTTCGAGCAAAATGCCGCTGAGCACGGCCCAAGTAGTGGGTTTGCTAATTGCAGTGAACTGCGGGATTAAATCAATGATTACTTCTGCTAAAATGTTGCAGATCAAACCGTCGATCGGCTCATCGACCATTTCTTTCAAGCGATCGATACTGCCGAGCTCTGCAACCAACTGCTGAGAATTAACGCGGTTGAGTAGTCTATTGCTAATGGTCGATCGCACTGCCAAAGGATCAGTATCCAAAGCATAAACTTTTGTAGCGCCCAACAACACTGCGCCGATCGACAAAATACCCGATCCGCAGCCGATATCAGCAACGATGCACTCTTTGTCATCAAAACCGAGACGCATCTCCAGCGACTCCAGACACAGTTGAGTAGTGGCGTGAGCACCTGTACCGAAGGCCACACCGGGATCTAAACGCAAAATAATGCGATCAGTATCAGTCGGTAAGGGCAGCCAGGCCGGGTTAATTAAAAAGCGATCGCCCACTTCTTGAGGCTGCCAGTGCTCCTTCCAAGTGCTGCCCCAGTCTTCGTCTTCAATCAAATCCCACTGCATCGCAGGTAGGGGCAAACCTGCACACAGAGCATCTTGGCGCAGCCACAGAGACAGAGCGGCCAAATCCAGCAATCCTGCCTGTTCTTCGGGCAAATAAGCCGACATCAGGCAGGAATTGCTTTTGATCTCAGTAGCAGTTCCCTGACAGTTAAATCGTTCCAGACGCCAAAAGATGATATCTTCCAGCGCCGGATCGCAAAGAATTCTAATTTCCCACCAGCTATGTGCCATACAATTTTAGATTTTAGATTTTAGATTTTAGATTGGCCCAGGGGAACTGGAGACTGGGAACTGGAGAGTGAGGAAGGAGGATTGGCTAATAGAAAAATTCCCGCTTTCAGGCCAATGACCAATGACCAATTACCCATTACCAATTATCAGCCCTGGCATCCAAAATCTAAACTCCTAAATCCGTCAAAGATTTACCGTGTAAGCATCCCGAATTCCCGGAACTTTTAGGATCTCCGCCAGTATCCCTTCTGGTAGAGGGTCATCGAGGCTCAAAACCATCACCGCATCGCCTCGCACGATTTTACGGCCTACCTGCATACTGGCAATATTGACATTAAAACTGCCCAATTGGGAACCAATTTTGCCAATAATCCCCGGCATATCGCGGTGCAAGGTAAACAGCATATGGTGAGTGGGGGAAACGTTGACGGGGAAATCGTCAACGCTGGTAATCCGAATTTCGCTTTCGCCGAGGACTGCACCTGTCACGGTGTGTTCGCCGAGAGTTCCCTTAGCCGAGAGGTGCAGGGAGCCTGTGTAGTCGCGAATCGAGGCGTCTCTGGTTTCGACGACGCGAATTCCGCGTTCTTTGGCTTCAATGCTGGCGTTGACGTAGTTAACGCGCTCTCGCAGGGCTTGGGAGAGCAGGCCTTTGAGGGCGGCGACGACTACGGGCTGGCTTTGGTTGCTGGCTAATTCGCCTTGCAGTTGGACGTTGAGGTAATCGACTCTGCCTCCGGCTAGCTGGCTGACGAGGTTGCCGAGGGTTTCGGCGAGTTGCAGGTAGGGTCTGAGTTTTTCGATCGAGTCTGGGTAAATTCCTGGTATGTTAACAGCCGATCGCGCGGGCAGCCCCAACAGTACATCGCGGATTTGTTCAGCAACATCGATCGCCACATTCACCTGAGCTTCCGCTGTGGATGCTCCCAAGTGGGGCGTCAGCACGATGTTCTGGCCGACAGTCCGCAACGGGGAATCAGCTTCGAGGGGTTCATGTTCGTAAACGTCCAAAGCTGCGCCGGCGATCTGACCTGATTTGATGGCTTCTGCGAGGGCTGCTTCGTCGATGATGCCGCCTCTGGCGCAGTTTATGATGCGGGCCGTGGGCTTCATTTTCGACAGCACTTCAGCGTTAATTAAGTGCAGGGTTTCCGGCGTTTTGGGGATGTGCAGGGTGATGTAGTCGGATTCGCGCATCAGCAGTTCGAGTTCTACCAAGCGGCAGCCCAACTGGTCGGCTCTTTCGGTCGAAATGAAGGGATCGTAGGCCAGCAGTTTCATGCCCATTGCTTTGGCTGCGGCGGCGAGGTGGGAGCCGATTTTGCCCAAACCGACGATGCCGAGGGTTTTTTTGTAAACTTCTACGCCGAGAAAGCGGTTGCGTTCCCATTTACCACCTTTGACGGATTCGTTAGCTTCCGGGATGTGGCGGGACATCGAGAGCATCATGGCAAGCGCGTGTTCGGCGGCGGCGATCGTGTTGCCTTCGGGGGAATTGACGACTACAATTCCTTTGCGGGTAGCGGCGGGTACATCGACATTATCTACGCCGACGCCGGCTCTGCCGATAATTTTAAGTGAATTCCCGGCTTCTATGATTTCTTTGGTAACTTGGGTGCCAGAACGGATCATCAAAGCGTCGTAATCTGGAATAATTTTTACCAGTTGTTCGGCTGAGAGTCCTGTGTTTACGTCAACTTGCGCGACTTGGGAGAGGATGTCAATTCCGGCTTGGTCGATCGGATCGGATACTAGAACTTTAGGCATAGCAAGCAATTGAGTGCAATAGTAAAAATAGACCGAGCGTTGGCGAGCTCAAAGTTGAGACTTACACTTAGAGCAGTATCTAACAGCTCAGCTCAAGCTTGCCTTTGTGCAGTTTGAATTGTATCTGTATTCGGTCAAGGTCGGCCGTTTTTTGCATGAAATATTTTAGCTTTGCGGGCGATCGGACTCTCTGACCGTCTGAAAATCCCCCAAGTGCTTAGCTAGTATGTCTTTTCGGTCTATAATAGACTTTGGCTATTCAAGCCTAACTATCAGGAATTGTTTTCTAATGAATTATCTTATCGCCGTACTGCCCGATCGAATTCAAGCCGAAGCTGCCTACTGTGCTCTGGAAAAAGAAGGCTTGCCTATGAAGCAAGTGAGTATTTTGGGCCGCGGCTACAAAACTGCTGATGAATTTGGCTTGATCGACCCGAACCAGCAAGCGAAGAAACAAGCTAAACTCATGGCTATTTGGCTGATTCCCTTTGGCTTTATTGCTGGGGTTACTTTCAGCTTGATTACTGAGTTGAAGACTTTTGCCTGGGCGGGGGAAATTGGCGATCACGCGATCGGCGGCGTACTCGGTGCGATCGCCGCTGCGATGGGCAGCGTCTTTGTTGGCGGCGCCGGGGGTATGGCTTTTGGTAGCGGCGATGCTTTGCCCTACCGCAACCGTTTGAATGCGGGTAAATTTTTGATTGCGGTTAAGGGTACTGATGATTTGACTGGGAAAGCTGCGAAGATTTTGCAGCAGTTTAAACCGGAAAATATCCAAGGTTATACAGAGACTTAGTTATTTGTTTGTTAACAGTTGACGGTTAACTGTTAACTGTTGACATTCAACTCGTGTAATATTTGGAGGCAGTTATGGAATTACAAACTATCCCCCTACATTCTCCCCTAGAATTAACGCTCGAATTAACTGATGAGCAGTTTTTTCAGTTGTGTATAGACAACCGGGATTTAAGATTTGAGCGCACTGCTAGTGGAGGATTGATTATTATGCCACCTACGGGTAGCGAGACGGGTAATTTCAACATTGACTTATCGTATCAACTTCAATCTTGGAGCCGTCAAAATAAGCATTTGGGAATTGCTTTTGACTCTTCAACTGGATTTAAACTGCCCGACGGTACTGATATTTCTCCCGACGCTGCTTGGATTCGGCGCGACCGGTGGGATGCTTTAACTGCGGAAGAAAAAAAGAAATTTGCGCCGATTTGTCCCGATTTTGTGGTGGAATTGCGCTCGACCACTGACTCCCTAGAAAAATTGCGGGCTAAAATGAAAGTGTATGTGAAAAATGGAGCGAGGTTGGGATGGTTGCTCGATCGCAAAAATCGGAAAGTAGAAATATCCCGTCAAGGTAGAGAAGTAGAAATTTTAGATGAACCTGCAACTCTGTCAGGCGAAGATGTACTACCAGGTTTTGTTTTGGATTTAACTGATATTTTCTAAATTTGTAAGAAGACTGGGCGGTTTCAACCGCATCTATAAAGTCAAAAGCTGCAGAGGCGGGTTAAAGAGTAAAGAGTACAACAGGGGTAAAATTAGGTTATTCTCTTTAGTCGGCATCCAGCAGACATGGTTTGTATAAACCTGCTTTCAACCGCCTTCTTATCTTTTCCCACTCATTCATGATATGATAGGCTGCCAAAGGTTGCGTTTGGTATGACCTATGAAAATCCTCCACGGGACTTGGATTCCTCAAGCAGAAGAGAATTTTATTCAACCTGGAACGTTTTATATTTGGGTTGAAACCACTGAAAAGAAAAAACAGCCTGCTAAGGTTCATCCCCGACAATTGGAGACGGCACAGTTAAGAGAGTTTCTAACGAAAGAAGCCGGGATTCAACTGCAACCAGTCAGCAATACAAGTGCGATGGGGCGAGAATACGCGATCGCCCCTCGGTATTTTTTACTGCCCACTGCCGACAGCCAGCCGTTGCCATCTTTAGAACTAGCACGATATTTAGAGACAGAGTTACCCGAAACATTTGAGTTGGAGTATTGGGAAGTTGATTGTGTGTCCATCGCCACCCACACTTTGACTAAAGTATTGAACGATCTGCATTTTTTGGCACTCTACGATTTAGCAGAAGTTCAGTTTGGTTCAGACTTACTATTTTGGTATCACTACACCCAAAGTTTTAAGCAAATTGTTCTGAAAGATCATTATATTCCGGCGTTGCGCTATCGAGAAACTGCTCCGATCGCGATCGCACCCATCGAAACATCCGAACCCGCTGAGAAAGCCACGCGCGGGCGTAAGAAAGCGGGCGAGACAAAAACCAAAACAACTGCAAAAACTCCAAAAACAACTGCCATAATTGCACCCAGCTTTGAGATTTATCCGGGATGGGAAATTGTTTCAACACAGTACGAAAATGATTTACAACGCTATGTTGAATGGATGCCTTTAGTTTGTGTGTCCGGTTTTCGGAAGCTCCAGCTACAAGATACACCAAAATTCTACGATCGCGAACGGTTGCTGCGGCATTTTTCCGAGTGTGCGCTCGCGGAAATTGTCACTCAAACCCCCATCCCAGCATCGTTTGAAAATAAGATTGCGGATTCTTTACTCCAAATCTGCCTCAACCAAACACGAAAAATCGCGCGAGTAAGCCTTGAACAATACCGGCAATGGCAAACCTGGCGCGATCGCATTACGCGCAATCAATCTGCTGACTCATTCTCCCTCTGCTTTCAACTACAATCCCCCGAAAACCCCGAACAGCCTTGGGTTTTAGAGTTTCAGGTGGCTGCGAAAAAAGACCCATCTCTGCGGATGCCGTTGCAGGATTATTGGCGATCGCGATCGAGTCAACAAAAACAGTTGCAAACACAATTCGGAGACAACTTTGAGCAACATTTGCTGACAAATCTCGGCTACGCTGCCCGCATTTATCCCCAACTTTGGCAAGGGTTAGAAACCGACAAACCTGCTAACATTTCCCTCAGCTTAGATGATGCTTTCACCTTCCTCAGCGAGTCCGCTTGGGTATTAGAAGATGCCGGATACAAAGTGATTGTCCCCGCTTGGTGGACGCCGAAGGGACGACAACGGGCGAAGATTCGCCTGCAAGTCAAAGGGAAGGGCAGCAAGAGCGCTGCAATCAAGGGCAAAGGATTGTTTTCGGCGGATTCCTTGGTGGAATATCAATATGAATTGGCGATCGGGGGTGAACGGGTTAGCGAACAAGAATGGCAGGCGTTAGTAAATAGCAAAACACCGCTGGTGCAGTTCCGAGGACAATGGATGGAACTGGACAAAGACAAGATGCAGGAGATGCTAAATTTTTGGCAAAAACATCGCGAAGAAAACCCTGATTTGAGCCTGATTGACTTTATGAAGTTGACGGCAGAAGGAGAAGCTAGTGAAGAGTTAGAGGTGGAGCGCGATCGGGCTTTATCGGATATGTTGGAGAAGCTGAGCGATAAGAGTCGGTTAGAGTTAATTGCAGATCCAGCAAAGTTTCAGGGCAAGTTACGGGATTACCAAAAGCGCGGCGTTTCTTGGTTGAGTTATTTGGAAAGTTTGGGACTAAATGGCTGTCTTGCCGATGATATGGGTTTGGGTAAATCGGCGCAGGTAATTGCTCGATTATTGCAAGAGCGGGAAGTTTTATCTACTACAAAAGAGACCGAAAAAAAGACAGAAAAAGCGATCGCACCTTCGGTTCTCCCCACGCTGCTAATTGCGCCCACATCCGTAGTTGGTAACTGGCAAAAGGAAATGGAAAAATTTGCTCCAGAATTGCGATCGCTGATTCACCACGGCCCTCAACGTTTGCAAGATGCCAAAGCATTCAAAGCCGCCGTCCAAGGTTGCGATATGTTGATTACTTCCTTTACCTTGGTGCGAAAAGATGAGAAGCTGTTGAGCAGCGTAGCGTGGCATCGCGTGGTAATTGATGAAGCGCAGAATATTAAAAATCCGAAAGCGGCGCAAACCAAGGCGATTTTAAAGTTACCCGCTACCCATCGACTAGCATTGACTGGAACACCCGTAGAAAATCGATTGCTGGATTTATGGTCAATTTTTAATTTCCTCAATCCGGGCTATCTGGGCAAAGAGGCACAGTTTCGGAAGTTGTTTGAGATCCCGATTCAAAAAAATGGGAGTCGCACGCAATCGGCAGCGCTCAAAAAATTAGTGGAACCCTTTATTCTCCGGCGCCTGAAAACCGATAAGTCGATTATTCAGGATCTCCCCGACAAAGTTGAGCAAAAACTCTACTGCAATCTCACCCGCGAGCAAGCTTCGCTTTATGAAGCGATTGTGAAAGAGGTAGAAGAAGAAATTGACGCGGCGGAAGGGATGAAGCGCAAGGGGATGATTTTGGCGACACTGCTGAAGCTGAAGCAAATTTGTAACCATCCGCGCCAGTTTTTGCAAGATGAAAGTGAGTTTACACCAGAGCGATCGCACAAACTGGAACGGCTGATCGAGATGATTGAGGAAGTCAAAGCAGAAGGCGAAAGTTTATTGGTATTTACGCAGTTTACAGAACTGGGAAGCGCGTTGGAAAAATATATTAAACAAACGCTACATTACAACACTTACTACATCCACGGGGGAACCAGTCGCGAAAAACGGGAACGGATGATTTCAGAGTTTCAAGATCCAGAGTCTGAACCTTCGGTATTTATTTTGTCACTGAAGGCGGGCGGCGTGGGAATTACGCTGACAAAAGCCAATCACGTGTTCCATTTCGATCGCTGGTGGAATCCGGCGGTGGAAGATCAGGCGACGGATCGGGCGTTTCGGATTGGACAGGAAAAAAATGTGTTTGTGCATAAGTTTGTGGCAATTGGCACTTTGGAAGAAAAGATTGACCAAATGATTGAGGACAAAAAGAAATTGGCAGGGTCAATTATTGGTGCGGATGAGTCGTGGTTGACTGAGTTGGATAATGAGGCATTTAAGAAATTAATTAGGCTCAATAAAAATGCGGTTCTAGATTAGGAGAAACCAAAAAATATGTCACAATTTACTCGAACTTGGTGGGGCAATAAATTTATCGATGCGTTAGAAAGATTGACAGATTATGGACGACTCGGAAGGGGACGTTCCTATGCACGAAACGGCAAGGTAAAAAGCTTTGGCATGAATGATGGGTTAGTGATGGCACAGGTGAGAGGCTCGGTTAATCCTTATTTTGGGGTTTATAAGGAGCCTCTGTACACAACTCAAATTGAGTTTGAGCCAATTAGTCAGGAAAAGTGGCAAATGGCGATCGCCCAAATGGCATCAAAAGCCAGCTTCATTTCTCGGCTGCTGCTCAACGAAATGCCCGACAACATTGAAAATGCTTTCTCACCCCTAGGATTGCACCTTTTACCCAGCAGCCGCGAGGACTTTAAGACTACTTGCTCTTGCCCAGACTATAGCAATCCCTGCAAACATATTGCCGGAGTTTATTATTTGGTGGCGGCCGAATTGGACAAAGATCCATTTTTACTGTTTGAATTACGGGGGCTTTCTAAGGAAGTGCTGCACCGCGAATTGGCAAAAACGCCTTTGGGAATGGCGCTTTCTGCCGAGTTAACGGCGGATGCAGCGGCCCCTGTGGCGGTGGATTCCTATTACACGCGGGCGATCGCCAGTGAGGCGCAAACGGTCAGCCTGAAAGAGTTTTGGCATGGTGCGAAGCGATTACCGCAGACGATTGAGGTGGCAGCGCCAAGTGGGGTAAGTGCGATCGTGGTGAAGAAACAGGGAGATTTTCCACAGTTTTGGCACAAGGATGGTTCGTTTATTGAGGCGATGGAAGAACTGTATTTGCGGGTGAAGAAAAATAAGTAGTTGAGTGGACAATTTTGCTGCCATACTCGATCGAACTCTTGCAAAAACTTTAACTCGAAGACTTCATCGATTTGGTACAATAATCGTGCTCATCATATCAGCTTTACCAGCAACTAAAATCATAAGATCGTTATTTGATGATTTTAGACTATAATTAAGTTAGTGCGACTGTTAAAAAAGTAGACTTTTTAGTTACAGCAAGCTTTGGCAATTTCAAATTAGAATCTAGCATTAACTGATGTTACCAAGAGAAGAACTGTTAAAAGGCATTGAAAACCGCGAATGTGTGGCGCGGGCGATCGACCAAGCGGAACAAGCAATTAAAACTTGGGAAGTTACTCTGACTGATTTTCTGTCGCCTCCAGAATTGGCGGACACTCTGACGGTATTTAAGCGCTTAACTGATGTGGAATTAGTGGCTTGGGGCGGCTACCCGCAAGCTGAAAGACAAAGAATTGCGATCGCGCGATCGGATATCCCGATCGACTCTGGTAGCGTTAACGTTGCTGCGGTAGAAATCGCTGGCAATTTCTTGTTCGATACAGCTTCTCACCGCGACTTTTTGGGGGCGATGTTGGGTACGGGAATTGTCCGCGAGAAAACTGGCGATGTGATTGTTTTGGGAGAACGCGGCGCGCAAGCCATTGTCATGCCGGAGATGGTAGAGTATTTGGAGATGAGTTTGCAGCAAGTGCGATCGGTTCCTGTACAAACGCGCCGCATTGAGTTGAGTGAACTCAAAATTAGAGAACCCAAAAAGAAAGAAATGACAACCGTGGAAGCATCCATGAGATTGGATGCTGTCGCTTCGGCTGGATTCGCAATGTCTCGCAGCAAAATGGCCGATTTAATTGGCAGCGGTGACGTGCGAGTTAACTGGAAAGACGTTACTCAAGCTAGTTATAATGTCAAGTCGGGAGATTTAATTGCTGTTACGGGCAAGGGAAGATTGGAAATTGGGGAAGTTGCTGTTACTAAAAAAGAACGCTATCGAGTCCAGTTAACTCGGTATTTGTAATTCTCGGAATTAGTAATTGGGAATTGGGAATTGGGAATTTTTTTCCCTGTTCCTTTTTCCCTATCTCGGCTAAATGGGTTAAATCTCGTATACAATCTGTTGCCGAACTTTCCTAGAACCCACCTCGGTTAAATCCGTTAAATCCCGTAGACGACTTCCTTCGTAATTACGCTTTCGCCCGAAACACCTTTTCTACCGACTTCACCAAAAGTTCTCGCGGCATCAATCGAGGCATATTTGCAATAATTTGATTGGGAATTCCCCCTGTCACAACATTAGACTCATTTTTGTCTAAAGCTTTCAAAGCATCTCGCACTACTTCCGCTGCGGGAACGAGTTTTTGCCCGCTGCTGGATGCCATTGATTTCGGAAATTCAGCTACTGCGAAAAAGTCCGATTCGGTCGGCCCTGGACAAAGGCACAAAACGCGAATTCCTAAATCTTTGTTTTCCGCCCAAAGTGCGTCGCTGAAACTTAAAACAAAAGCTTTAGTCGCTGCATACATCGACAAGTAGGGCATCGGTTGAAAAGCTGCGATGGAGGCAACATTGATGATACTTCCTGATTTTCGCTGCCGCATTCCCTGCAAAAATAAGTGCGAGAGTTCCACTAATGCTACAATATTTAGTTGCACCATTGGTAGTTGTTTCGCAAGCGGGCGATCGGCAAAAACACCGTAATCGCCAAAACCCGCATTGTTCACCAACAAATCAACCGTCCAACCTTTTTTAACAACTGCGTCAAATACAGCAGTTCCAGCGGCCGGTGCGGTCAAATCTTGAACGATAATTTCGACTAAAATATTGAATTCCTGTTGCAGTGTAGCAGCTAGCTGTTGCAATTTGTCTTCGGATCGAGCTACCAAGATTAGATTGTGCTGGCGTTTCGCTAATTCGGCGGCAAAGGCTGCACCAATTCCGCCAGAAGCACCGGTGATTAAAGCAGTCGGCATGAAATTAATTCGGATATTTGATGTGGGCTTTATATATTTTAACAATTATTTACACGGGAACCTGTAAAATAATTAAAAGGGAATAGGTGAGTTTTATGGCGCGTCTTACCGATCGAGCTTTTGAAATTTTGCGGGCAGAAGTTGACAAGTGCGCGGCGGCTGATAGTCTAGCGGGTGATGTCTACCGACGGATGGTAATCAAGCGGTTGGAGAAGTTACGATCGCAAAACGGCACTTTCGCCTCAAGAGAAGAAATCCGCGATACCTTCAAAGACGAATTTCCCAACTTCAGCGAACAAGCTCTCAAAGCTGCCGTCAAAGCCAACCGCCCGCCCGGATTGTTCGGTAAAATCATCTTTGCTGGGAGTTTGCTGGGAAGTGCTGCGGGGATAATTTGGCTGATTAATCTACCTTTTCCGATGATTCGCTGGCCCGTGGCGAAAACAATGCCGATGTTGTTGCTGCCGAGTTTTATCAGTATGGATAGCAATTACCGGCAGGCGATCGCCCTTGTGGAACAATCCGATCAACTAATCAATAAAGCCACGGCTGTCGCTGATTTTGACTTGGGCGAAATTAAAGCAAAAGAGGCGCAAAAACACCTCGACGCCTTGCCAGTTTGGTTTTTAGGTTATTATCCACAAACCTACTGCTCTTTTTTCGGCTGCCGTTGGCGGTTTACAGTCGATGAATTTCAAGCCGCCCGCAAAAATGTGGGGCGGATGGAGGCTCAGATTTTCCAGCAAAAAAATGCTTTTACTCAGTTAAATCAAGTCGAACAAACGCTAAAGGCCGCGAAACAGGAGTATCAGCAAGCCAAAACTGCTGCGGATAGACAAAAAGCGACGGTAAATTGGCAAAGTGCGATCGACCAACTCAATCAAATTCCCGCCGAAACCCTCGCAGGAGAAACGGCTAAGAAAACACTCAAAGCAGCAGAAAGAGACTTTCAAGCAATGGGCGGCGTCGCCACTGGTTCTGTGCAGGCTGACAACTTAATTGAAGCTGCTAAAGAATTTGCTCTCTCCGCCGCCGTCGCCTCCCAAAAGCCTCCCCATCCCGCCGCACAGTGGGAGCAAATAGCAGAATTGTGGCAAGAAGGAATTAACCGACTAAAATTGATTTCTGTCGATAACCCTGGTTATCTCGACGCTCAAACTAAACTCGCTGAATATCAAAAAAATTTAGGAATTACCCAGATTAGACTGGAAGCAGAAAAAGATTCTGCCAAAGCCTTGCAAGAAGCTAAAAGCTTGTTGGCAAACTTGCAAAAAGATGTGAATTCTCAAAATCCCGGTTACTCCCTCAGCCAGTTGCAACAAATTATCAATCAATTAGAATCTGTCAAACCCGGAACCACTGTTTATCCCGAATCCCAAAAATGGCTGCAATCTGCTCGCAAGAAACAGCAAGAATGGCAAAAGAATTAGTCAGTTGTCAGTTGTCAGTTGTCAGTCAACAGTTAACAGTCAACCGTCAACCGTCAACAGTCAACCGTCAACCGTCAACTGACAAATTACCAAGTCGGGTCAACATACAGATTGATTGTCACTTGCTTTTTCCCCGCAGGGATGCCGGAAATACAAGCACAAATTGTATCTCCGTCATCAATTTCTACTTCGCAAGCGTGACAAGAACCCATGAGACAGCCAGTAGGAATAGAAACCCCTGCACGTTTGGCTACATCTAGTAAAAGCTCTCCTGGTTCCGCTTCAACTGTCACGTTATCTGGTAAAAAACAAACTTTTGTCATTGAATTTGAACCTCAACTCTAATAATCAACAGTCAACAGTCAACAGTCAACAGTCAACAGTCAACAGTTAACTAATTAACCTAAAATATGCTTGATATCTAAATGCTTTTCCACAGTATCTGCTAGAGAGTCTAACAGAGCTTCTCGGTGTTCTCTGTAATTAGGAATACCAGTAGGCAATGCGCGGAGTCCCCGCTGCTGCCGCAAGTGATTTAACCAAGCTCGCCGCCAAGCTCCGTTGTCAAAGATGCCGTGCAGGTATGTACCCCAAATTGATTGAGAAGTATTAACAATGCCTAAACTAGCATCGTCAAATAGCGGTTGAGTCAAATCTGACTCTAGGATTTGCGTTTTTCCTTGATGAATTTCGTAACCGGAAACTGGCAAACCCGGTTGAGGATAGTTAGATGTTACGATGCGTTGGCGGGCAATTTTGTTCGGTGCCATCGCAGTTTTCAAAGGCAGCAATCCCAATCCTGGAAATTCTCCCCTTTCTCCCTCAACGCCTTCTTTATCCGTGATACTTTCTCCCAGCATCTGAAAGCCACCACAAACTCCCATGACTGTACCGCCAGCTACTAAATAATTTTGAATAGCTTTTGCCATACCTGTTTGGCGCAGCACGTGCAAATCGGAAATTGTAGTTTTAGAGCCTGGTAAAATTACGGCGTCTGGATGGCCTAAATGGTCTTTTGGGCTGACATATTTGACGGTGACGGAAGTTTCCGACTCTAAGGGGTCAAAGTCGGTAAAATTGGAAATTCGGGGCAGGCGGATGACCGAAATATTTATGTCGGTTTGAGAATTGGGAGAACGTCGATCGAGCAAATCGAGAGAATCTTCTGAGGGAAACACTTCGTCTATCCAAGGAATCACCCCAACTACCGGGATTCCAGTCCTTTCTTCTAGCCAAGTCAGACCCGGATCTAAGATCGATTTTTGTCCTCGAAACTTATTAATAATGAATCCTTTAATTAAAGCTCGTTCGTCGGGATCGAGCAATTCCAAAGTACCGATGATGTGAGCAAAAGCACCGCCGCGATCGATATCAACTACTAGCAAAGTCCGAGCCTTTAAATATTTAGCTACCCGCATATTTGTTAAATCGCGGTGTTTGAGATTAATCTCAGCAGGGCTGCCTGCTCCCTCACACACAATCATGTCAAATTCTTGCTTGAGAAATTCTAAAGAGTCCCGAATAGCTTGCCAGCCGATATCGAAATACTGCTCGTAATATTGAGATGCTCGCACATTGGCGATCGCCCGGCCCTTGACAATCAATTGAGAAGTCATGTCTCCTTGTGGCTTGAGCAAAATCGGATTCATCTCTACCCAAGGTGCGACGCCCGCAGCCCAAGCTTGCACTGCTTGAGCGTAACCAATCTCTCCGCCGGCCGCTGTGACATAGGAATTCAGCGCCATATTCTGACCTTTAAACGGAGTTACCCGCCAGCCTCGCCGAGAAAAGATTCGACACAAAGCTGCCACGAGTAAAGATTTCCCTGCGTGAGATGTTGTTCCCACGACCATAATTGCTTTCATAATATTAAAAGAGAAGGAAGAAGGCAGAAGACAGAAGGCAGAAGGCAGAAGGCAGAAGGAAGAGGGAAGAAGGCAGAGGGAAGAAGGCAGAAGGAAGAGGGAAGAAGGCAGAAGGCAGAAGGAAGAGGGAAGAAGGAAGAGGGAAGAAGGAAGAAGGAAGAAGGAAGAGGGAAGAAGGAAGAGGGAAGAAGGAAGAAGTAAAAAGTAAAAAGTAAAAAGTAAAAAGTAAGAAGGCAGAAGGCAGAAGGCAGAATCAAAAAAAATTCTGGTTTCTACCTTTTGTTTTCTGCCTTAAGATGACGGCTTATCTTCGTCGGATAGTTTCTCAGACTTGGATTCAGTGGTTGGTTTAGCAGTTTCGACTAGATTCTGATCGGGGGGATTCGGGGGACTCAATTCAGTTTGTTCTGCCTCAGAAGAGAGTTCTTCACCTGTAGATTCGATCGAGATCACTGATACTGAAACCGTTTCCACCTGCACGCTCAACCCAGGTTCTCCCGGTATTTCTATCTCTACAGGCGCTGCCATTTCCACCACAGTCATTTCTATAGATACAGCAGGGGCTTCTGCTTCCGGTATGCCGGCTGCTGCTTCCGGTTCACCAACTGCAGCCAGAGGTGTCTGGGTTTCCAGAGATAAAGCAGGGGCTGCTGCTTCCGGTTCACCAACTGCAGCCAGAGGTGTCTGGGTGTCAGCGGACGATCGATCTTCGATCGGAGTTTCCCCTATTTTGTCAAAACTCGCGATGTCTGCCGCCATCAACTCGGCCATTGCTTCAACATCGGTGGGAAACGGCACTCCAAGGCTTGTTTCCACAACAGTGTTGCTGCTTTCTGCGGCCACTTCCGCAGCCGCCTGGGCTAATTCGGATTCGAGAATTTGGTCGATAGCCGGTGCAGGAGTTGCCGTTATTTGAGATTCAGGTGCGATCGATTCTGGAGTCACTGAAGGTTTTGGCGTCTGCGGAGTTGCATCAGACTTGTTTTTACCCGCACCTCTTCCCAACATACCGCCGAGACTATTTTTGATATTGCCGAACAGACTTGCGAAACCGCCGGATTTTTTAGCTGGTTTAGGAGGAGTTGGGGCCGCCGCTGCCGCTGCCGCCTGCGACTCTTTAACGGCTGTCCTCCATTCTGTTTCCTCGTCAAAATCATCGGCTTCTGGCTGCTGTTGAGGCTCTGGCTGAGCCTCTGCTGGCTCCACACTTGGTGCAACGGCTATTTCTGAAATTTCTAGAGGTAGAGGTGGAGGAGTGAAGCTGCTGGCTGCTGATTCTGTTGGGGGTTGTGAAGTCTCAGCAGCAGGAGTTTCGACTGAAAACACTGGTATTTCTGCAATTGCAGGTGGTTTCGAGTCGGGGATTTTCAAGTCAGGAGCGATCGCACTTTCAGCAATACTTTCAGCTATGGGGGGAATCGCTGGCTGTTCCTCTAGCTTTACCTCGCCCTTATCCAGAGTGGGTGCTGGAACCACATCAGTTTTCGGTTTGGGCGATCGAACAAACTTAGGTTTTTTCGCTGCTGCGGGTTCTTTTTTCTTGGCAAACAAGCCAGCAAACGGCACGCCTGCTGCTGCCAAATTCGCCGACTGAGGAATCGGCGTTTGCTCAGCAACGGGCGTCACCTGCCGGCGCAAAGTCAGAGTTTCCCAGGCAAACCAGCCCAACATCGCCACGCCCGCCATTTGACCAAGCAGGAGAGCACCAGTAATTCGTCCCGCACAAGCCCATAAAATTAACGCATAAAAAAGCCCTACCCCGCTCCACGTAAAATCACTTTTGCGGTGCACTTCTGGAAAAAAGAAGGCCGCCATGTAAATACTGAAGCTGCCTAGACCGACCGCCAACGCCAGAATGTATGCAAGCATATTGTCGGTACCTCCGCTGTGTCAAATAACTTCTACGCGCTAATTCTACCTTTGAGAGAGACTCAACGGCTTCTTTCTCTAGGACAATTCTTGATTTTTAGGGAAGTTTGGCAATGCGCCGTGTATAGGATTTAACACGTTCAACGGATGTTGACGCCAGAAGTGCGAGTCAAGATTTCCCAATCTTCCCCACACCCCCTATTCTCATCACCCCCTATCCCCACACCCCCTATTCCCATCACCCCCTGCTCAGTGGTGATAGATGTCACTTAAACTATGCCCGTGCGATCGCACCAAGGGACTGAGGATGTTTATATGTTGTAGGTGTAAGAGGAATTATGCCCTAGGGCGTATGTATGGGAGACAATGCCATGTTAGAAAAACTATTATTAGCTGCCGGCTTAACCTTATCGCTTCAAATATTTCCCGGACTAAGCACTTCCGCGCCGTTACCGAAAAATTTGGTATTGCGATCGAGCGATCGGCCGGCTCAAACCCAGAAACTTCCGATCGTTGCAGTACCTGCAGGCATCCAGCCGAATGTCCAATCCTAATGATACGTGCCAGCTCATACGTGCAAATGCGATCGGACTTAGGCAGAGCCTTTCTAATATTTTTTTCGAGTTCTTCTCTTTATGTGAGTGTTCACAACTCATCAGTTTGTAGTAAGGGCTTTAGTCCTCATTAATATCACCTAATAAGGACTAAAGCCCTTACTACAAACCGTAGGCCAATAATTAGTAGTATATAGAACATTAATCCCCATAAAATACTAAACAAATCTCAACATCAGGCTGTCTTATAGAGACATTCAAACCTTAAAAAACTTGGGAAACCTTGAGTAAAGGCTCAAAATAGATATATGATGTCAAATTAAGCTTAAAGCTAATAAGCACATTGACTATTAAATCAAGGAAAGTGAAAATGGGACTTAGCGATATTCTCTTGAATGAAAACCACAGAGAAACTTTTGTTGATGACTGTGTAAAGTTGATAGACCAACAAGTTGCAGCAGCGCCGGGATTGGGTGGTTTGGCTCTTAAAGCTGCCTACTCTACTGTCAAGGGGATACGGGCTGACTATTGCGCCCAAGTCCTCGATCAACTTCTGCCAGAAATCTCGATCGCACTCGATCCGATGTGGACTGAAGCCGTAAACAATGGCAACCCAGTAGAATATCTAGCCCAAAGAAAAGGTGAAGTAGCAGACGAATTGCTCCAGATAAGTGACAAAAGGGTCGAGAAAAGCACAAGATCGATGGTTAAAGGCGCCTATGCCAAACTCCGCCCCTCAGCTAAGACTTACGTGGAAAACGGAGTACCGGATTTAGCCGAAATTATTAATAAACATAGTGCGGCCTGATAAGTGAGCAACGGCTAAAAAACAGAATACCCAGATACCCGGCTTCTTCAAGAAATCGGGTATCTAAAATCAGACTTATTCGTAAGTTTGCCGTTAGGAGGGAGAGTCCTAATTTTATGCTTATCCATTGCCAACTACCCATTGATTGGCAGCCAATATTTTCAACATCGCCTGTCCGGTAATTCCCAACCCCAATAACATTACAAACATCGCGCTAATCGCAGGCAGAAATTTGACTGCTGTGATCTGTTTGGGCAGTTTATCAAAATTTCGTTTGGCATAAACTAAGATTAATCCGATCGCACTCAGCACTAAAGCCAATCCCAAACTAAACGCCACCACTAACGTCATTCCCAAACCAACATTGCCCAAAGCCGACGCGCTCAACAGCATCACCAAAGCGGAAGGACAAGGCAACAAACCGCCGGAAATTCCCAATGCTAATAAGCTTTTCCAAGTAATAGGATCACCGTCAGCACCGGGCGGCAAATGCGAGTGAATCCGGCCGTCTCCGTGATGGTGGTAGTGGTGAGATATATCGGGTTTTACAGGCTTAAATTCTCGCTCCCAACTTCCTCTACTCAAAAGATTTACTGGTTCTTCACATTCCGCATTAAGGACTTTAGTCCTTAGAAACCAGTTTTTATTAAAAACTTTACTTTTAATTTTTTTGAAAACTTCAGTCCTAACTACCAACCTCGTCTTAATTTTTGATAATAAGTTAAGCCCGATCAAGGCTACTAATAAACCTGAGATTAAACTCAGCCAAGGATCTAATTTTTCTGGGTCAATTAAGTTAGAAGCAAACAAAGTAATTCCGCCCACCGCAAACACGCCGGCAGTGTGAGTAATTGTAGTCGTCGCTGCTAGAAATAAAGCGTGTATCGGAGTAGCCCGCGAACCCACTAAATAAGCGCCGACTATGGTTTTTCCGTGTCCCGGCGACATCGCGTGCACGCATCCCCAAGCAAATGCTCCCGCTATTGCTAGCAGCAAACTCCAACCTGAATCCCAGATTGATTCATTTCCCGCTAACAAAAAGTCGCGGTTTTGTGGCGTAAATACAAAGCTTTTTACAGCACCCGCTTGCACAATCGTGGCTTGGCAGCTAGCTGTCGGAACTTCGGGCAAAAACAGATTGTAATTAATCCGCAATTTCTCTGGTTTGGAGATGGAAATTGAGTCAGGTAAACCGGGGGTTTTATCTTGAGAAGGTGCGGGCCAGGTGTATTCTAAAATTAAGGTGCTGTGGGTATTGGGCTGCGGGATAACACTGGCGCTTTTAGCTGCTATTTCTAGCGGTTTTACTGCTACGGAGCCTTGAAGGTTGCTACTGTTGGTGAGGCGGATTTGTTTGCTAAAAAACTTTTCTAGCTGTGTTTGGTGGCTGCGAACTTCAGCAGGTTGTAGCTGGCTGTCTCGATTGTCGTCGGCGAAGTTTATTAAACCGGTTGGGAAAGTTAATGTTATTTCGGTTTGCAAATCGTTGACTACTATTTCTGCTACGGATAAGTCTGACCAGTGCGAGTAAACTGGTCTGGTTGAGGTTGTTAGTAATAAGGAAAGTGTCAGGAAAAATAGGATAAATAATTGGGGAATTCGGTTTATTTTGTACTGCATAAATACATCTTTTTCGGTAGTTTTTTTTTTTGTGATTTTTAAGGCGATCGATCTTTTCGTGAGTCCCACAGTCCGCCGGGGATTGAAATCCCCGTCTCATAGCGAAAGTCGGTTGAAACCGACTGAATAGCTAATCAAATTCAACAATTGCGGATTTCAGTCCTATGCAAGAGGACTTAAGCTTTGAGGCAGGGGTTGAAACCCCTGGCGGATTGACCCAATGGCGAACTTTGCCGAGTTGCAGCTATTAGCTAATCTCAAAATTCATAGCTTCCCAAGCCCAATGCTTGGCGAGCTCGATCGTCAAAAGTCGGGTCAATTTCCTTGGACTTTTGAAAATAAGCGCGAGATTCGGTATCCTTACCTAAAGTCCGGGCGATCGCACCAGCCCGGTAAAACATCCCCGCATCCCGAATCCCCGATCGCACTATTTCGGCCATCACTCGATCAGCCTTTTGCCATTCCCCAGCGGCGGAAAGCGCCCAAGCCAAAGTATCCAGCGTCGCCGCATCCCGCCGAATTTTCACCTCCTCCTGCATTAACGCCAGCGCTTCCGTGACATCCTGCGATCGACCTTTTTCCAGCAGCAAACTTGCCAAATCCCTGCGGTGGCCAAAACCCCCAGATCCAGAAACCTGTTCCTGTCGCAGCCCAGCTTCTGCTTTGTCACGAAGTCGCCGGGATTCGATCGCATTTCCCTGCAAATCCTTCACCCTCGCCATACCGCGATCGACAATGCGATCGAACACAGTCGCAACCCCGCCAGAATACGCAGAAACCTTGCTGTAATAGCCTTCCGCTTCCCGATAATTGCCCTGCCGCGTCTCCAAATCCGCCAAATAAATCAGCGCCAGCGGGTATCGCGGCACCAACCGCAGCGCCTCCAAAAACAGCGCTTTCGCCTGCACAAACTGGCCACGACGCGCGTAAAATCGACCCAAGAGCGATCGGGCCCGCGCCGAACCACCAACCTCTCCCGGTTCCTCCGCCGCCATTGCTTGGCGGTAATCCTGCAAAACCTCAGCATCTCGGCCCTGAGACTCTCTCACTAAAGCTCTCAAAGTGAGAGAACCCAAGTTCGGAATCCGGTTAACTAAAGCTTCTGCGGCTGCATTTGCCTCGCTCACTTTACCCATCGCTAAGTGAGATGTAACTGAAAGGGCGATCGCATCTTCATTATCAGAACCCACCTGTTTAGCAAAGCGCAAAGCAGTAGCAAAATCGTGTCTTGCCTCAGCAATTCGAGCTAAAACTAACAGCGCACCTTGGTTGTCAAAAGGTAAATCGGCGATCGACCTTTGAGCCGCTTGTTCTGCCAATAAAAACCAACCTCCCTCCCCTGTTGCGCGAGCCATTTTTAAATAAGATCCCGCCAGCGCCGCCCGGTTCAAACCGCTGCGGGAATCAACAGCCAACCGCTGCTGGTAAAAAGCAATCTCTTGCTGAATTGCTTCCTTTTGATTGGGATTATTTCTCAAACTTTCCGAAAAATGATAGCGGTAATTAATATCGAGATTTTTGGGATTTTGGCTAGAAAAATTATCTAAAATAAAACGCAAATTAGGCGGTAAATTCACTACTACCATCCCAACTAAAGGAACCGCTATCAGCAGCCACCACGACAAATTATCCGATTTTATTTCCGGTTTAGTTTTAGTTTTCATACATCCGCGTTAATCAGCGTTCATCTGCGGTTAAAAAAAGCATTTTCTATCAGTCATTAGCCAAGAAGCAATGACTAATGACTAATGACTAATGACTAATGACTAATGACTAATTAGGCAAAGCCAAATAAGGAAAATTCCGTTCTAAAGGTTTGTGTCCCTGAGCCGGATTTCCCGGAGTTCCGTTATATGAAACATTATCGCCAACCGGAGAACCCACCAAAGCTCCCAGAGTAATATCAATAACGTCGTCCATCAGCATACGACCTCCGATCAAGCTTCCTTGAGCATTTGTAGCGCTAGCGTAGCCGCTGGTTTTTGTGGTATCAATCCGCATGACATCGGGTAAGAAAGCTCCGGCGATCGCATTTGGATCGACATTATCCCGACCGTCCAAAAGATCCACAGCATTCAGAGTAGCAACAGCTTCCTGACGCACCGGAGCAGCAGCAGCGCTTAAATCAGATCTCGGAGGAATATTATTGAATGCTTCCAGATAAGCGGGAGTAACTATTAAACCCTCATTAATTGCAGGTCTGGCCAAACGCTCGAATTGTTTGAAACCGCCAGCTCCGTCTCTGATAGAAACAGTTGACCAAACATCAAAAGTATTCGCCCCACTTCCTGCTTGCAAAAACGCTTTCGGAACGCGCACGGCAATTGTATTGACGTTGTAACCTTTAGTAAAGTCGATCGCTTGATTCGGTTGCTTAAAAGCAGTGCGCGGCCCTGTTCCCAAAGCTGCGGCGCGAACTCGGAAAAATTGTTCGACATCAAAGAAAAACGGGTCTTCGCGTAAACCCGCAAATACAGTCAAGTTAGAACCGCCCACAGGTACTGTATTCAAAACAGCATTAGAATTCAGCGGAGTTGTGGCAATTAGCCCGCCGTTAACTGTAGTCTTAGTAGTTGTCTCCGAGCCGTTGCGAACAACAGTTACAGCTACCGCTTGCATACCTTGATTGTTAGGCGGACTGAAGGCAAACCGCAAGATAATATCCGAGCGTCCAGTAGGTGTAGAATTCACGTCACCTACTTGCGTGATGTGAAATTGGTAGAGGGCTGTAGTGCTGAAATAATATTGATAACGGGCTACAGACCTGGGATTTGAATTCATGGTAAATACTAAATCCCCGTCCGCAGCCCCGGAGTTTTGGTCTTTTTCGCGATATACATACAGGTCAGTTAAATTGACCGCGCGACCTTTGATATCTACTTCGCCGTCGTCGTGGTCAGAAGCGACAATTATCCCTGGAGTTAATAGAGCAATTAGAGCTACTTCAATAGCTAGTATGGTTCGGCGAATTTTTTTTGTGAGCTTCACAGTTAGCACCTTTATGTCAATGAAATTTTTGCACAAATTAATGGTAAATAACCCGCATTCGCGGGTTTTACTTTTGTAGCAACAGGTTGAAATCTGTCAACCTGTCGGGCTTTTGCGCTATTGCTGAGCCTTCTCCTATTGGTGGTATACGAAGGTTTGGCAATTTTGGATCTGTGCTGCCAGACTAATTTATGTAAAAAAGTGGGTAATTAAGGATTTACTCGTTCCCGGACTATTCTTGGAAATGCCCGATCGGAGACACATCCTCCCTCGCTCTACAAGAGACAGAGCATCGCTTATATGGGTTTCCAGACTCTTCTTGGGAGCGATCGAACAAAGCTTGGGAACGAGTGAATGGCGCGGTTTTGACTCTTCACGCTCAGGGATTTTTTCGTTCTGCATAAAGCGGATTGGTAAGTCTCCAAAAAATCACTAATTAGGTGGTAAAATCCAAGATGACTTGGGATTTTTACAATTCAAAGCACGACAAAATTAGCCTGAAAAGGCATCCTCTAGCTTGTACCCCCAACTTCAAACTTACAATTATGTTCTGTAGTGATATACGCCGAATTGTTAATTTTGGATCTGTGCCGTCAAAACAAAAATTTTGGGTACACTGAAATGACAGGCCAGAAGTCAGGCGATGAATCGCTGCTTTTAGTGCAGATTGCCCGGAAAGACCAAACGGCATTAGCTAAACTTTACGATCGCTACGGTCGCCCAAGTTACGCTCTCGCTTACAAAATCCTGGGTTCGGTAGAAGAAGCTGAAGAAGTGGTAATCGATGTTTTTTCCCAAATTTGGCAAAAAGCAGCAACTTACGATCCTTCTCGCAGTCGAGCAGATACGTGGTTGTTCATGCTGACCCGCAGTCGTTCCCTCGATCGCCTGCGAGCGATCCAGCGAACAGTCCGGGCTGCTGAAGCTTGTCTGGAAGAGGCTAAAATACCCATCTCTAGCGTTGCAGAACCGATGGAAGATGCAATGTTTAAAGAACGCAGGGAACAAGTCAAAGCAGCCTTAGAAAAACTGCCAAAGGAACAGCAACAGGCGATCGAACTCGCCTACTACCAAGGGCTGACTTGCGCGGCGATCGCAGCTAAAACTGGTATCCCGACAGGTACAATCAAAACCAGAATTCGGTTGGGTATTTCCAAATTGCGTCAAGCTTTGAGCGAACATTTTTTTTAGATGGTCAAAAAACAAAATTTAAGTTGTTTAACCTCAATCTAAAATTATGGCCTCTCCAATCATCCATCTTGAGTGCGAGGGCAGCAGACCAATTTCCAGTTTAAAATCAACCTAGGCTGAATTACAATTAATGGCGGAAAACAGATGGAAATGATGCCAGACGAGGAATATAAAATCCTTGCAGCCCTTCAAGCTCTCGATATCCTCGACGAGTCAGAACGCGGCGCATTTGCAGAGAAATTGAAAGAGTCCGCAGAACTTACAACTGAATTAGCTGCTTTGGAATCAACAATTGCCGCGATCGCCTACACAGCCCCCCCAGTTCCAGTCGCCCACGACCTCAAAAACCGCCTGTTACAGCGCATAGCCGAACTGCCACCAACCCAGGCAGAATCAGCCAATTTAAAGCCAATTGTTACCTCTCCAACGGAGAACAAGGCTCCATCTTTAATCGTGCGATCGAATGATGTCAAATGGAAATCTTATGGAGTTCCGGGAGTCTCATTTGGCAAGCTTTATATTGACAAAACAAATCGCCAAATTACCTGCTTGCTGCGACTCGAACCGGGAGTAACATTTCCCCTGCACCGACACGCTGCCTCGGAGGAAGTGTTTGTATTAGAAGGAGACTTAATTGTAGAAGGGGAAATTTGCCATCAAGGCGACTACATTCGATCGGTTCCCGGTTCCATACATTCCTCCCTCACACAAGGGGGATGTTTGCTGTTAATGAAAACTTCTATAGACAACGAAATGCTCGTCTGATATTATGTTTGTTGAATTACCGACAGCTTGGAGGGCGGGTTTATGTAGATTTTTAGTTAGAATTACAGATTGTCGGTGAAACCAGCCCCTACAATTATTTTGGTTAATTTACCAGACACGCTCTAACTCAAAAACACCCGTCTTGCTCCGCATTCTGCGGTTAAAAATGCCAAATATATTACATAATTTCCATGCTAAATTACTCGCGTTTAACTGCTGTTATGTCCGCCGTTATTATACAATTTGTACCCAGCAACCAAAGCGCGATCGCCCAAGAACGCGAAGGATGTTTTCTGGTTAATTCAGTGGGAGAAGTAATTAACTTAAATTTGTTGTGTTCGCCTCAAGAATCCGACATTAAGCTGACAGGAAACGATGGGAAATTTCTCGAAGACTACAAACGCTTAGCAAAAAGCTACTCTCCCGAAGCAACGGATAATTTACTGCAAGCCATCCAAAGGGCCCCTGGTCAAAAAATTGCGGCCGCTAAAAGAATGTGTGCGGAAGCAAAATCGGGAGTTTCTCTGCCGGAAGTTAAATTAAGAGCGATCGGGCAAGCTGTCAGTATCGAAAATCCAACTGTCAAAGAAAGTTTTCTGGCGGATGCCGATATTATTACTACTCTTGCCGCCAACCATTATTGCCCGGAGTTAGCCAGTAAGTAATATCATGAAATTTGGAGAGACACGCTAAGCGAGCATCTCAGTTTTGCTTTTACTATCCCTGTGCGATCGTCCGCCTCCCACTCCTAAACAATACTTGTTACAAAACTGAGATGCTTCCCACGGTAATGCCGCGTCTCTACTTGCAGCAACGATCCATGAAATTACCGGAAATGAAACATTTAAAATCAAGTTCCGCCGACTTGCGGGATTTATTCAAAGACAGCATTACAGTTAAATATCTCGCGGAACCGCTGAAAGCTGTCCCCGCTTGCGAAGACGCAGCCAAGTTGCGATCGTGGATGGAGGCCCGCGATTTTGACGTGCTCGGTATCGAAGAAAACGGCACGGTTTGCGGCTATGTAGAACGATCGCACTTAAAGACAGGCAAGTGCAGCGACTACCAGCAAATTTTTCACCCCTCCCAATTAATTGCCGCCGCCACTCCTTTGATGGAATTGCTGCCGCTGCTGCGAGAAAAACCGAGATTATTTGTATTAGAAAGCAACAGGATCGACGGGATCGTTACCTGCGGCGATTTGCAAAAAGCACCGGTGCGGATGCTGCTGTTTGGATTGGTGACGCTTCTGGAAATGAATTTATTGCGGATCGTGCGGATTTACTTTCCCCAAGATTCTTGGCAAAAATTGCTTAAGGGCGATCGCATTTTAGCCGCCAAACACCTATGGGAAATGGGGCGATCGCGAAATGAAGCAATTGACTTAATTGATTACCTGCAATTCTGCGACAAGCGAGATTTAATCCTGACTTCTGCTGAAATAGTCGATCGGCTGGGGCTCAAATCCAAACGCTACGGGGAGCGTTTTTTAAAGTCAGCAGAAGCATTGAGAAACAAATTAGCTCACGCTCAAGATTTAATTAACGGTTCTTCTTGGCCGGAAGTAATTTTTTTAGCTCAGGAAATAGAAGCGCTTTTGCAGCGTTGCGAAGAAATTGAAATGGCTGCACCTAATGAGGTAGAGAGCATTTAATCCTCGTCTCTTAGAGAGATATTTTGTTTATTGAGTCGCCATTTCAATCGGCTATTTTGATAGAGGAAGGTGCGCCGAAGCGCACCCTAAATTTAGTTTTTAATTTTTAGTTTCCTGTTCGTATACTGAGGAACCCAGCCTTGAGCAGTGGTGTAATACTGCAAGGCTTTCAAGTACAACGACGGAGTGAGATAAAACCAATGTTCGGTATTGGCAGGCACTTTAATGTATTCTTCAGCTTGCAGCATTAATTGTACCTGAGAGCCGTTAGAATACACAAACCCAAAAACGCATTCCCCAGCTAAAATGTGAAGAACTTCTGCATCTGTGTGGGTATGAGTGCGATGGCTTTGAGTCATCAGCGCGTAAATCTGCTGCGAACCTGGATGCAGCACTTTTAAGTCGCACCACCGATATCCGCTGGCGCGCTTAAACTGTTCAAACTCGCTATTATATGCTGCGAGAATCTGCTGTTTTTCTGTTACATTGAGAATGTCTTGAACTAGCAGTTCTTGAAACGCCGGATTTTCGTTTGTGGGCAGGGAATCGATCTCAATATTTAAAACTGCCAGTTGACTCGCAATCGCCCGGATATCCGTATATGTTCTACCGTCTTCTAGTTGCAGAACAGCCATATTACCACCTAATTTGTTGAGCTTTGAGGGAAATTTAGTTTCCATTTTTAAGCTGCTGTTTTAAGCTTTGGTCAAAAACTAAACTCCTGCTTATTTTCAATAATAGCCGATCGCTAAAATCCTATATCTACCTTCATAATCATCAAAGAATTACCACACATGAGATGATTTGTTGAGTTATTTAAGTTTTATTTCTAATTCTCAGATTGGGGCTGGGAATGCAGATCCATAGGCTGTGGCTATTTTTTAGGGTTCGATGTTTAAACGGGCGATGGGTAAAACACCGCCTACAGCATGAAAAGAAAGAAACACAGCCTCAATCTATAAAATTCCCGTCAGATTAGCTTACAATACAAGACTAAAGCTCAAAATTACGGCGCAGCCTAATTGCTGCTACTTTTATGTCTCTACCTATAGTTGCTATTATTGGACGCCCCAATGTAGGCAAATCGACGATCGTCAACCGTTTAGCCAACACCCAAGACGCGATCGTCCACGACGAACCAGGAATCACGCGCGATCGCACTTACAGACCAGCATACTGGGGCGATCGGGAATATCAAGTCGTAGACACCGGCGGGCTAGTATTCGACGACGAGACAGAATTTCTGCCTTTAATTCGCGAACAAGCCATGGCGGCCCTCGCAGAAGCCAGCGCAGCCATTTTCGTAGTAGACGGAAAAACTGGACTCACCGGCGGCGACGAAGCGATCGCATCTTGGCTGAGACTGCAAAAAGTCCCAGTCATTCTCGCCGTCAACAAATGCGAATCGGAAAATACAGGACTCACCCAAGCAGCCGACTTTTGGCAATTGGGAATGGGAGAACCTTACCCAATTTCCGGCATTCACGGCAACGGCACCGGCGAATTGCTTGACAAATTAATTACTTACCTTCCCACGGAAATATTACCAGAAGTTGAGGAAATTAAAGTAGCAATTATCGGTCGTCCCAACGTCGGAAAATCGAGTTTGTTAAACGCATTTCTCGGAGAAAATCGCGCCATAGTCAGCCCGATTTCCGGCACAACCCGCGACGCGATCGACACCTTAGTAGAACGCAACGGTAAAACCTACCGCCTGATTGACACAGCCGGAATTCGCAAAAAGAAAAACGTCGAATACGGCGCAGAATTTTTCGGGATCAACCGCGCTTTCAAAGCCATCCGCCGCGCCAACGTCATACTGTTAGTAATTGACGCAATTGACGGCGTTACCGATCAAGACCAAAAATTAGCCGATCGCATCAGCCAAGAAGGTCGAGCCTGCATCATAGTCGTCAACAAATGGGACGCAGTAGAAAAAGACTCGGACACAATATACGAGTACGAAAGAGAAGTCAGAACCCGACTTTATTTCCTCGACTGGGCAGAAATGATTTTTGTTAGCGCCATGAGTGGACAGCGAGTTGAAAAAATCATTGAATTAGTAGACAAAGCCTCCGACGAACACAAGCGCCGCGTCACTACCGCCGTGATTAACGAAGTCATAGAAGAAGCCACAACCTGGCACTCAGCCCCAGTTACCCGCCAAGGAAAACAAGGCAAAATCTATTACGGTACTCAAGTGCGATCGCAGCCACCGACCATCGCCCTATTTGTCAACGATCCCAAACGCTTCACCGAAAATTACCGCCGCTACATGGAAAGCCAATTCCGCAAACACCTAGGCTTTACCGGTACACCAATGCGGCTACTTTGGAGAGGCAAAAAAGTTCGTGCCACCGAAATGAGCACAACAAACAGAGCACTGCGCGTCAAGTAATTTTCGATTTTAGATTCAATAAAAAACGCAATTTAACGACCAAAGCAAATTGCGTTTTTTTCTCTGCTCTTCCTTCTCTGCTCTTCCTTCGCGTCTTCGCGCTTCAATAAATTATTATTAATAATCGACAATCTAAAATCTAAAATCTAAAATCTAAAATCCCCAAATGGACTTACTTAGATCGCTCCCCATAGGACTTTACCTAGAACAGCCCGTAACCTGGCTTCACCGACTAGACTCCCGCGTAAAACTAGCCTGGCTGATGACATTTCTGATTGCGCCAATACTCGCCAATCCCATCTGGCGGTTGATGCTAGTAGGAATGTTAATCGTACTGACACTAACAGCAGCAATTCCCTTGCGCGTGTGGAAACAGCAAATGGGAATGCTGCTGCTATTCTGCCTATTAGTATTTTGCCTCAGCGCGATCGCCCCCGACGGACTCCCCGCAGAACACCAGCCCCGCATCCCCGCCGACGAATTAACCTTTTCCCAACAGCCGGCAACCCTTCGGGCCCCTCAAAAGCCCAAACCCTGGTACCAATCTTTTAACTTAGGCTCAAACTCCCCAATCCTCAATCCCAAAGCCCAAAGCCCAAATCAACTCCCCCAACCCACAAACTACCGTTACGTTGTATTCAAACAAGGCCCGATTAAAATCACTCGCAAATCCCTAGATTTAGCTATCAACGTCAGCACCCTATTTTTCACAGTAATTTACAGCACCAACCTCTACCTTCTCACCACAGCCAGCGAAGAAATTACCGCCGCCCTTGAAAACTTAATGCAGCCCTTGCGCCGCTTGAACTGGCCTATTACCGAAATAGCCTTAACATTAACTTTATCTTTGCGATTCATTCCCCTAGTATTGGAAGAAATACAAAATTTAGTGCGATCGGTCAGAACCAGAGCGATAAACTGGAAAAAACTCGGATTTCGCAGCGCCGCTCAAGTTTGGTTGATGATAGCAGAGCGGCTGTTAGAAAACTTGCTCCTACGAGCTGAACAAATTGCTAGCGCCATGAAAGTTCGCGGCTTCACCAGTCCCGATCGACACCGGGTAGAATGGCACCAGTTGCAATTGAAAATCCGAGACTGGATAGCCCTCGGCTGCTTGCTCGTCCTCTGGAGCGCCCGCTTCGTTTGGGGTTGGGACAGTTGAGATTTTAGATTTTAGATTTTAGATTTTAGATAGAATAATTTTGAAGAATTGGGAATGAGTGATGAAGCTCGTCGTTTGGAGCACGGGCCTAGAGTTGAGTAAGTTTTGTCTGCTACGCGACAGTCCTGCTAAAGTAATGGAGACAAATATTTAGAGAACCAAGACCTTGAACATCTATCTTGGGACAGATATCGTATATGTTCCGCGCATTCAAGCCGTATTAGACCGGTTTGGCGATCGCTTCCTCGAAAAAGTTTACACACCCGCCGAACAAAGGGATTGCGGGCAACTAAATTCTCAACACAGCAGCATTAAAGGTAAAATGAATCGAGTTTCCTGCAACCAACTAGCGGGGCGCTGGGCAGCAAAAGAAGCCGTTGTCAAAGCTCTAGGCACGGGATGGCGGGGAATACGGTATGCAGATGTGGAAATTCGGCGCTCCGAAAACGGTGCTCCCAATGTGCAACTGCACGGAACCGCAGCAGCACAAGCCTCTGTTTGGGGAGATTGCCAGTGGCAGTTGAGCCTCAGCCATGACGGAGACTATTGCACGGCTACGGCGATCGCCCTTTGTAGCCCGCCGTCAAACAACGCCGTCGGGCGATCGAGCGAAACTAAAATCTAAAATCTAAATCTTTAATCTAAAATTGATCGATTGTGAGCGTGAATGACTACCGAAACTTACCTGAATCATCCAAACTTTGGCCTCCTCTTCAGGGTATCCCAGGTTGAAGACAGCCAAGAATTATTTACCACCCTATACGCCCAGCGCCTGTTTTTTTTGGTGACAAACGGCCCTGGCGGGCTGAGATTTGAACCCATCAGCCGCTCCGACGCTCGCCTCATGGTTGAAATTCGCCTGCGAACCCTGCGTCGCAGCGGTCAATATCACGAGTACGACCAATTGCAGACCATTCACCAGCGCACATTTCAATAACGAAAATCAGTAATTTGGTAATTGGTAACTGTCTTAATTTTCCTTCCCTCCCGTCAAGAGCGTTGAGTACCCATGACCATAGCCTCTCGAATTAACAGCATTCGCCAACACTTGCCGGACTCAGTGCGGTTAATTGCCGTTACCAAACAGGTACCGACTGATGCTATCCGCGAAGCATACGACGCCGGTATCCGGGATTTTGGCGAGAGCAAGGTTCAAGAGGCTGCCGAAAAACAAAGCCAACTGCAAGATTTACCGGATATCAACTGGCACTTAATCGGGCACTTGCAAGCCAACAAAGCTGCCAAGGCCCTAGAGCATTTCCAGTGGATTCACTCTCTAGACAATTTAAAACTCGCTCAGCGACTGTCGCGCTTGGCGGGGGAAATGTCCTGCTCTCCACAAGTCTGCCTGCAAGTCAAAATGTTGCCAGACCCGGACAAATACGGCTGGAGCGTTCCTGAACTGCTTGCCGACCTTCCAGAACTCAACAAATGTCAGCATATCAAAATTCAAGGTTTGATGACAATTCCTCCGCTGGGATTAGATGACTCGCAAATCCTAGAATTATTTAACAGCACTCGCGAACTTGCACAGAAAATCCAGCAGCAAAATTTGCCCTGCATTCAAATGCAGCAGCTCTCGATGGGGATGTCGGGAGATTATCATTTGGCAATTCAAGCAGGTGCTACTATGGTACGGCTAGGACAAACCTTATTTGGCTCTAGGAGGGGATAAATAATTGAAATCTTCTGATAAAGACAATTTGGGTTAAATATAGAATAGTCAGCTACCCGCGACTAACGCGCAACGCGAGTATAGTCGGGGCAGCCAAGTCGTGAAGGAGCGTGAATCATGAATATTTTTTCTAAACTGCGAGATTTTGTAGGCATCAACAATGAGCCTGAGTACGATGACGTTTACGACGAAACGGAAGGGGAGCGCTATCAGAACTTCTACCAAGCGCCTGAACCGAACCCCGCTGCAGTCGCAGCCGCAGAAGAAGAACGTCGTCAAAATCGTAGAATGCGGGAGCGGTCAGTAGTAGGATCGACAGGTATGGATGTCGTTGCACCAACCGGGGGAGTAGGGTCAGTAATGAATAACGTGATAGGAATGCCTGGAGCTATGAACGGGATTTCGGAAGTAGTAGTAATGGAGCCGCGCACTTTTGAAGAGATGCCGGCAGCAATTCGAGCGCTTAAGGAACGGAAGTCTGTGGTTTTGAACCTGACAGTGATGGACCCAGACCAAGCGCAAAGAGCTGTGGACTTTGTGGCGGGCGGTACTTATGCCCTGGACGGTCATCAAGAGCGAATTGGCGAAAGTATTTTCTTGTTTACGCCTAGCTGCGTGCAGGTGAGAACTCAGTCTGGTGTGGTTCACGAAGTGCCTCCTGCCCAAGGTCGCCCTCGTCCTGCTGCTCCTGCACCCACAGTCTGGCCTGCAGAACAAGCTCCAGTAGCTCAGTAGTCAGTAGTTAGTAGTCAGTTGACAGTGGTGAGTAGTCAGTAGTCAGTAGTCAGTAGTCAATAGTTAACAACTAATAACTGTGGAATAAACACTGCGGATTAATAACATTAGCTAACAACTAAGTAACCAATGACAACTGACAACTGACAACTGACAACTGACAACTTATAACTCAAAAGTGACAAGTGACAACTGACTAATGACTAACATAAAATTTGGTACGATCGGCGGCGGGGTAATGGGAGAAGCTCTCTTATCCCGCTTAATAGCAGAAAAAGTTTATTTGCCTTCAGAAATATTGGTGAGCGAGCCTGGGGTAAAGCGCCGCGAGTTTTTGACTGAGAAATACGGCATTGGAACAACAGCCAGCAATCTAGAAGTTGCTGCCGCTACAGAAGTGCTGTTTTTGGCAATTAAACCCCAAGTTTTTGATACGGTAGCTTTGGAGTTGGCGGTGGCGGCCGATCGCAAACAGGGAAATAATGGAGAAACGGCTAATTCCCAGCCAGAAGCGCTGGTAGTGTCGATTTTGGCAGGAGTGCCACTCAGCAAGCTAGAACCAGCTTTTCCGGGGCGGGGAGTGCTGCGGGTGATGCCGAATACTCCAGCCACAGTAGGAGCGGGAATGAGCGCGATCGCTCCGGGAAAACTTGTTCAACCGGCTGATTTAGAATTGGTAAAGCGCATCTTTCAGGCCGTAGGAGAAGTGGTAGAAGTACCTGAGAGTATGCTGGATGCGGTGACAGGGCTTTCGGGTTCCGGGCCTGGTTATGTAGCAATTTTGATAGAGGCCTTGACAGATGGCGGAGTTTGTGCTGGACTGCCACGGGCGATCGCCTCTCAATTAGCTTTGCAAACTGTATTCGGTACGGCGAAGCTCATGCAAGAAACGGGAATGCACCCGGCACAATTGAAAGATCAAGTTACGAGTCCCGGCGGTACAACTATTGCGGGAATTGCTAAATTAGAGAGTAGCGGCTTTCGTTCTGCGCTAATCGAAGCAGTAAAAGCAGCTTCTTTGCGTTCTCAAGAATTAGGTAAATAGGTGTTAGTGCCATGCTGACTTTAAAATTAGATTTAAGTCCGTGGATCAAGTTGACAGACGATCAGTTTTACGAACTGTGCCAACATCACCCCGATTATAAATTTGAACGGAATGCAAAAGGAGAACTGCTGATGGTTCCACCAACGGGAGGAGAAACTGGAAACCGTAATATGGATTTATCCTATCAATTGCAAGCTTGGAGTCGCCAAAATCCGAATCTAGGAATTGCTTTTGACTCTTCCACCTGTTTTAGACTCCCAAACGGTGCAACTCGTTCTCCCGATGCTTCTTGGATAAAACGCGAAAGATGGGAAGCTTTAACTCCCGAACAAAAAAGGAAATTTCCGCCACTGTGTCCTGATTTTGTAGTGGAATTGCGCTCGCCCACTGATTCTATCAGAGAAACTCGAGATAAAATGCAGGAATATCGGGAAAATGGCGTTTGTTTGGGGTGGTTGATTGACCCGCAAACGCGGAGTGTGGAAATTTATAGGATCGATCAAGAAATAGAAATATTGCAGTCCCCTGTTACGCTGTCAGGGGAAAATGTTTTGCCCGGATTTGTGTTGGAACTAGGGCCAGTTATGGGAAATAATTGAAAAGGTGTCAGGCCGTTTCAGATTAATCGCTACTTGCTGTTTCCAATTTCTCTCCAATCCTCGGTTCCGTACCATTTAACAGCCGCTGAATATTGCTCCGGTGCCGCACAATTACAAACACACCGCCCGCAATTCCAAACAATACATAAGCCAGCGGCTGATGTAAAGCAAACATCAATCCAGCAACGCTAATTGCCCCGATAATCGAACTTAAAGAGACAATTCGCGATACCGCAAATACTATTCCGAAAATTCCGAAAGTTCCCAAACCTACTGGCCAGTACAAACCAAGCAAAACTCCCAAACTCGTAGCCACTGATTTACCGCCGGTCAACCCCAGCCAGATTGATTTGCTGTGGCCCAAAACAGCAGAGAAACCCGCCAAAGTTGCCATCCAAGGGATGACAGTTGCAGTATTTTCTAAACCTGCTGCGGTTGCTAGCTGCTGGGTAAAAGTAAGAGAGTAAATGTAGCGGATTAGGACGATCGCACTTACCCCCTTCAACACATCAACCAGCAACACCCCCAACCCCGGCCACTTCCCCAAAGTCCTCAGTACGTTAGTCGCACCAGTCGAACCCGAACCAACCTCTCGAATATCAATTCCCAGCATCCATTTCCCCAAGGCATACCCAGTCGGAATCGATCCCAGCAGATAAGCTGCTATTAGCAATGCGCCATTTAAAATTATCCAGCTAGCCATTTTTTAATTTGAGATTTCGTGTACAGCAGAAGGAAGAAGGAAGAAGGAAGAAGGAAGAAGGAAGAAGGAAGAAGGAAGAAGGAAGAACCAATTCCGGTTAATTTCCCCCGGATTTTCTTCAGTCCGCGCAGGCGGACGAAAGTTTGTATAGCAGCGAATTATATTCGCCCGGACTTGCTCAAAAATCCTTAGCAGCCATCAAAGTTTGCGGATCTGCAGCAAAGGCCAGCCATAACGGAAATTGCAGGATTGACAAACTAATTAAATCCTCAGTTTCATCAATCACAATTAGTGGCAATTTGCCATCTTTCACCAGTCGATCGGCTTTTTGAGCCAAAGCTTCCGCCGACTCAAACATAATAATCCCCCTTTCCGGGCCAAAATCGCTGCGAGTAATGCCCAAACAGTCCTGCAAACCCCGGCGCCACTCTCCCAAACGTTCGGGACTGTTGGCGAGCACTAAAGTCCGCACCCGTCCACCGTAGACGCTTCTGAGTACAGAAATAATTGTCGAAGTAATCAAGATATTTTGCAAGCGCGAACCCATAGTCCGCAAAGCACCCCTTCCTCCTTGAGTGAAAAACCAGTTAGAAACTCGTTCCGCGTGGATGGGTTCAAAAGTGCGGCGAAGTTGCCAAGGCGGGCCGTAGTAGTCGGGGACAGTGCGATATTGATCGAGGGTGCGGCGAATTTGTTTGGCTTGTTCTTGAAATCCCTGTTCGGCAAATTTGGGATTTACTGGTGCTGAGGATTGAGACTCTTCAGCAGCAGTTCGCTGTGGTGTTTCTGGGGCCGGCGGTGTCAAATCTAAGAGTTCGGCGGTAGCGGCCAAATCCTGCAAACTGCCTACTAGATAGTCTTTGAAACCCTGGACTCGAATTGCTAAATCTTGGGAAACGCCGGCAAAAGTGGTTCGCATTTCCTTTTGAATTCGATCGCGCCGGCGTTCGAGTTTTTCTACTTCGATTTGTAGCGCTTGTTTGCGCTGATCTAGTTGAATCAAGCCGTCTTGTACCAAACGCCCGATCGATGCTTGAGCCTGGCCCAACGCTTCTATAGCATTGGCTTTCTCGGCTTCCAAGGCTGCAATTTTTTCAGTCAAAGCTTGTTCTTGCTGGTGCAATTCTTTGACTCTCTCTGCCAACTGTTCGGTAACATTGTCTGGGATGGCCGTTACCGTTTCTGCGGTTGCTGTTGGCACAGAGTCTGTTGGAAGCTCGATTGGAGCGATCGGACTTTCTGATTCGCCATCGTGGGTGTTGGGCCCAATTTGGGCGATTGCGCCTGCTTCGTCCACGAATTGGGCGATTTCGGCATCTTCCTCTGCCAGCGGCGGGTCTGTTTCTGGCGGGAGTTGGGCTGGCAGTTCATTTTCGTCGAGCCACAAATCCTCTGTTTGAGATAGAAGTTGGTATTCCGTCTCATTCACGGGCAAATCGACTTCGCCGTCACCGCTTGGGGCGGCTGGTTGTGGTTGCGGTTCTTGGGTTGGAGATTCGTCTGAATTCATGGGAAATTTTGTTCGGCGTGGGCACGGAAAAGTTAAAAATTAAAAATTAACAACTTTTTTAGTCTTGACGGGGACAGCGCTGTTCTAAGCAGGTCTGTAGCATTTTACGATCGAACAGAACCGGCAGAAAGTGAATGCTGTTAATTTCTTTGAAATAGAACAAAATCGGCACCGCAGGCCAAAATATCCGCCAATTTTGCCATTCTCGGTAAGGAAAGCGACGGATTAAGTTGGACGATCGATAAATGTCCAAATCTGTTGGGGTAAATTGTAGCCGGAGGGTGGCGGTTTGGTACATCAGAAACAAGCCGAACAAAGAAAGCGGCAAACTCACCCACTTCTGAACGAACAGTAGCGGTAGGGCCGCCAGTACCATGACTAGGGGAATCGCATAACTCGGAGCGAGTTCGATCGTATTTGTCGGCGCAGTCGAAGAGGCAGTTGTAGTCACGGGTTTAAATCAAGGGTAGTAAACGAATGTTGCCAATTATTCATATTTTATCTGTTTCCTAGCTTACAAGCCCTTGAGTACGCTAGAACCCGTTCCCTGAAACATCAGCCAAGTCAGGAAAAAGTTCACAATAAAAATAGCCAGCAAAGCCGTCACCACCGCCGTAGTAGTCGATTGGCCGACGCCTTTTGCCCCGCCGGTGGTGGTCAAACCCCAGCTAGTGCCGATTACAGCAATCAAGCCACCGAATACAAAAGCCTTAATTGCCGCGCTGCAAATATCCCACAAACTCAGGAAATTGCGGACTGATTCTAAAAACACGCTTTGAGAGATGCCGTACATCGTCGTAGCAATCAGCAGTCCGCCGAGGATGCCGGTGACGAGACACATGATGGTTAAAATTGGCAGCATCAAGCAGCAAGCAATGACGCGGGGAATTACTAAATAGTCGATCGGGTCTGTTCTGAGCATCAGCAGGGCATCTATCTGTTCTGTTACCTGCATCGTGCCGATTTCCGCCGCAAAAGCCGAACCTACTCGCCCCGTCACGATTACGGCTGTTAAGACGGGGCCGAGTTCGCGCGTCAAAGACAAAGCCAAAACGCCACCGACGACATTGCCGGCACCGAGGTTAATAAATTCCCTCGCTACCTGAATAGTAAATACCATGCCGACAAAACCCGCAGTCAGCAAAGCAATCAGCAGAGATTCAGGGCCGACTGCTGCCATTTGATCGAGGGTGTTGCGGCGATGAATTTTGCCCTTCAGCAAGTGCAGCATGACTTGGCCGCCCAATAAAGCTGCTGCCAGCAACCGCTGACTCCACAAACTGAGGCTCGAAGATGTACTGGTGCTCAAGGGGATTTCGAGTATAGAACAACTGCCAAAAATGAAATCTATCTACAAATCTTAAACAAGTTTTTTCTATAACATTTAAGATTTCTGACAGAACTGACCACGGAGGGCGATCGCTGCCTATCGTAGAAAAGGACAAGTTTTGTTTGCTTGCACCTTTCGGCAGTTTAGCTGAATTTACTGACTCTTATGAGCATTTTTCCCAATTTTCTTCGCTCTGTACTGCTCACCAGCCTGTTGAGCTTTGTCGCCCCCTTATTGTTAATCGGTGCGGGATTGACTAGCTTTTCGCTGATCCGCTTCGTGCCTGCTCTCCAAGGATTAGGCCGTTCTGGAGAAGACCTGATTTTGCAGTTCTTAGCTACTTTCGGCAGCGGCTGTCCCCTCCAGGGTTTTTTCGTCATCGGTCTAACTTTTGGTTTGGTGGGTGCTTTGTTTGATACCTACGCTTCTTATCAGCATTCGCGGTGGAGTTAATCGAACCTTCGATTTTAGATTTTAGATGGGAATTCCTGGCTCGAATCTAAAATCTAAAATTGCTTTGTTCGGGTTGGATCGGATATCCGCACCCGCAATTATTTAGCAGTATCGATCGCGAATGTTCGGAAATGCGATCGGCTTTTTTGCGGAAAACCGAATCCCCCTATTTCGGAAGCTGGAATATATTAAATACAGGTTGAGTCAAGTGTTTCTCAACCCTAAAAACTTCAGATAGTCGAGGTATTAGTTATGGCACTTATTCGTTGGGAACCTTTGCGGGAAATGGACTCCTTGCAACGAGAAATGAATCGGTTGTTTGATAGCTTGACACCGGCAACCGATCGCGCATCTAACGGTGTTGCTTTTGTACCCCCCGCCGAACTCGATGAAACTCCCGAAGCCATCCACCTTAAATTAGAAGTTCCGGGCATGGAAGCTAAGGATTTGGATGTACAAGTAACGGCAGAAGCCGTTGCTATTAGCGGCGAACGCCGTCTGGAAACTAAGAGTGAAGATAAAGGCATGACTCGCTCTGAGTTCCGTTACGGTTCGTTCCGCCGGGTGATTCCCCTACCCGCACGGGTACAAAATGACAGTGTAGAAGCTGAGTACAAAAATGGAGTTTTGCACCTGAATTTGCCCAAAGCGGAAGCAGAAAAGAACCGCGTGGTTAAAGTTCAAATCGGTGGCTAATAATTGTTGGCTAATTGCTGATAGATAGGGCGTGCGGTGCGCGCCCTATTTGTTTTAGGTATTGGCAAAATACGGCATTGGGCATGGGGAGTTTGAGGAATGATTCTTCCTTCTTCGATATCCATCGATCCATCCATCCGTTACATCCCGTACATTGCTCGTTGCCAAACTTCCTTTTTCCCATTTTCCACCTGTGCTAAACTCTTATCAGCAATGCTTGATGAGGAGACTTGCGTGCCGAGTCAGGGAGTGGGAGGAAATGGAATTGCATCTGAGTTTGGAGACTTAACCGGCATGACTCGCCAAGAAGTCGATGACTTTTTGCGCGGATTGGGTGCAGAAATCAGAACTACTGAAGGGGGTTATCTTGAATACGAATTTGCCGATCGTTCGCGAGTCAATATCCGTCCTGATGGTGAAGTGGTACGCACCCCAGCTCCCAGATACGGTTCAGATGGCCGAAAAATAAACAAAGGTTTGCGTCTTGACAAAGATGGCAGCTTGGTCAAAACACGCGATGAATTTGGCAATAAGATTCCTGGGACGCACAATACTGGAGAAAAAGTGAGTAATTAATATGCCCGATGACTACAACTTGCTTAATTTAGGCGAACTTACATCCCTGATCACAAATGTCAATGTGTCTTTGTGGGGGAATGAAATTTTATTTGAATGTATTTACGATCCGACAGGCGATCGATTGCCTTATAGCATAGTATTTCATGACTGCCGAGACATCAGTTGGGAGGTGTTCCATCCTGAAGATGTCAAAGATCCTGAAGCTGATTTGATTGGTTTTCATTTGGGTGAAGACGCGCACCGGAAAGCAGCTTTGATTCATACAGACATTTTTGAAATTTCAATTTTGTACGGCAGTTTTAGCATTCACAAGGGAGAAAACCTAAATGCTGAAGTAGCAGATTTACAAACAGAGGTTTTGGTATCACAATCGCCAGCAGTCTTGTAACAATTTAAAAGCACCGCGCCGTTAAATTGCCAAGCGGTTAGTAATATTATATCTGGTAAAATAACTATTACAGGACTTACGCACTCCGACTCCTCGAAACTGGGTTTTTTACGTAATCTGCGGGTTTTAACGCAGTATTTTCGTAAAAAACCCAGTTTCTGGGCCCCCATGCGTAAGTCCTATATTATTAGGTTTGTAGTGAGGACTGAAGTCCTCATCAAAAATGTGAGGATTGAAGTCCTCACTAAAAAATAATTACCAATTTTTCAAAAAAGACAGTAGGTATTGTTGCCCGCCTCAGTTTACGATACTTAATAGAACTTTTTTCCAGATGAGGTAAAACACAATGCCTGATATTGTTGATATTGCCGTAGGTGCGGGTTCGTTCCAAACCCTCGTAACAGCCGTGCAAGTAGCTAATTTAGTAGATGCGCTCAAAAGTCCGGGCCCTTTCACTGTCTTTGCACCCACTGACGATGCTTTTGCGAAATTGCCGCCGGGAACTATCACCACCCTAGTGCAGAACGTTCCCCAACTGACTAGGATTTTGATGTTTCACGTCGTATCGGGGAAGTTTATGAAAGCTGATTTGGCAAAACTCGGTTTTGTTACTTCCTTGGAAGGTTCGCCGATTAAAATTGATTGTTCTGACGGTTTTGAGGTGAAAAATGCTACAGTTGTCGCTGCGGATATCGAAGCTGATAACGGCGTGATCCATGTGATCGATAATGTGATTTTAATGGGCTAGTTTCACCGTCCATTGATTTTCGATTTTCGATTTTTGATTGACTCTACAGATGAATTTCAGGGTTTGAACTTTGGTCTAATTTTTTTTGGTTTAAGCCACGGAAGTCTGGATATTGCATCTATCTTTAGGTGTGATGTTAAGTCGCAGCGGGAGCGAGAGCTTGCATTGAGCAGTGTCTCTTTGCTCCCGATCGCGCCTTGGTTTTTTAGCGCGTGAAGGTAATTTAAATATAAAACCGTTGTCTTTTCGTCGGATATATTTTAAGATGATTGTTTACAAAAATTTGAAAATCAATAATTATAATATAAGCAAACCAGTGTGGTGAGCACTATGCAAATCCTAGCCGCCAGCCTCAAAGCACAAGTCCGCCAGCGTACCTTGGAACTGCAAGTTCTCAACGAACTTACTGCAAAAGTTCAAGCCAGTCTCAGTGCTGATGAAATTTGGTCTGCGTGTCTGGCATATCTCGATCGCCTGATTCCTGGCGCGGCGATCGCCATTTTGACCCTACCGGACGATCGACTATACCTGCAACACTTACAGCCCTTAACTGCTAGCACCCGATCCGAAATGGAAGGGCGCTTGCAAGCTGCTCGCGCTGAATGGCTTGCTGGCAATCGGGACTGGGCGCACAACATCGCTCCGGCACCAATGGCTCAGTTTCAGTCGGTCTTGATGGCACCAGCCAACCCGGATGAAAGTGAGGAATTATTGGGAGTATTTTTCATTGGTGCAGAGCAGGCAAATGTTTTTAATTTGGAACACCTTTGTTTGCTCCACACAGTAGCTCAAATTTGTGCAAAAAAGTTAAATACTCTAGCAGCTAAACCGACCCTTGTCAAGGATAAACTTCAAAATAATTGTGCTCTGGATTCAGAAAGTCAAAAACTATTGTTGCGGGCTGTAATGGACGCTGCTGCGGACAGAGTTTTTGCTAAAAATAGAAATTTTAGATACATTTTTGTTAATCAAAGTTTTGCTGAATATGTGGGGAAAAATGTTGAGGAAATTATCGGCAAAGATGATATTGAATTAGGGTTTTCAGCCGAATTAGTATTTGGCGATCGCAACAACTCAATTAGGGGCATCCGCGAGGAAGATCGAGCTGTGCTGGCTGGGGAGAGGGTTCGCAATCCCTACCAGGCGATCGTCTTTGAAGGCGAAAAACAGCACGTCTTTGATACGCAAAAACTGCCGCTATGCGATGCAGAGGGTAATATATTTGGGGTTTTGGGTTTTTCTAGAGAGATTAATCCTTTGCAGGCCACAGAGGAAGCCAGGAATCAAAGCCAAGCCAAACTGCAAAAAATTACTGCTAGCGTACCGGGTACGGTATATCAAATTGACTTACGTCCAGATGGCTCGATGGCCTTCTCGTTTGTGAGCGCGGGCTGCCGAGAATTGTATGAAATAGAACCAGAGGCTGCTCAGCAGGATTTTAATGTAATTGTTGACATGATTCATCCCGAAGATCGAGATGATTTTCTTAACTCGGTGACGCTTTCTGCTGAAAATTTGCAGCCTTGGCGGTGGGAAGGAAGAATTGTCACTCCGTCAGGAAAACTTAAATGGGTGCAAGGAGCTTCCCAGCCAGAATTCCAAGCATCGGGGGAGATAGTTTACTACGGCTTGTTCACGGATATTAGCGCCCGGAAACAAGCTGAACGGAAGCTGCAACTTTATCAACAAATCTTTTTGAAATCCAACGATGCAATCGCGATCTTAGACCCCGAAGGCTATTACTTAGAAACAAATCAAGCTCACACGGCTTTGCTGGGTCACAGCGCGTCAAAATTGTGGGGAAAAACGCCTGCCACTCACATGGGAGAACAGACATTTGCGTCGGTGCTGCAAAGCTTGGCCACTTCGGGGAGTTACCGAGGCGAAATGACTTGTATTAAGGCTGGGCAAATGGGAATAGTTGAGGTGGAGGTTTCGGCTTTTGCGGTTTTAAATGATGCTGGGGATGTCGTTTGTTATGTAAGTGTCAAAAGAGACATCACCGAACGCAAGCGAGCTGAGGAAAAACTAAAGCTTTACCGAGAAATATTTTTAAACTCCAATGATGCGATCGTCATTATCGATGCTGACGGGTTTTTCGTCGAACAAAATCTTGCTCACCAAACGCTTCTAGGATACACAGACGCGGAATTAGAAGCAGAAGCTTCGCCGCTGGTGGCGGGGGATCGCTTTTTGGCAATTGCCCAAAGTTTAGCAAAAACAGGAAGTTTTCGGGGCGAAATTACTAACTCCACTAAAAAAGGCCAGACGCTGGCGATCGACGTTGCGGCATACTCTGTGATTAACAACGCCGACGATGTAATTTGTCATGTCTGCGTCAAGCGCGACATTACCGAACGCAAAAAAGGAGAAGAAGAACGGCAAAAATTTGTGTCGCTGATTGAAAACAGCAGCGATTTTATCGGTATGGCTACCTTGAAAGGCAAAACGCTGTTTGTCAACGAAGCCGGACGGAAACTGGTGGGTGTAGAGAATCTTTCGGCAGTGCTTTATACGGAGATTTGGGATTATATTGGGCCCTATTTTCAACAGAAATTCAGTCAAGAGATTTTACCAACAATTATCAGTCATGGCCAGTGGCAAGGCGAAGGTCAAATGCAGCACTTGGGCAACGGACAACCCATTGATGTTGTGATGAATGCTTTTCTGGTCAAGCACCCTCAAACCACCGAACCGCTGTGCTTTGCTGCGGTAATTCGCGATGTCACCGAACGCAAGCAAGCTGAGAGAATGCTGCGGGAACAAGCAGAACAAGAACGGCTGGTTTCGGCGATCGCCCAGCGAGTCCGTCAGTCTCTCAACCTCACTCAAACTCTGAGCACTGCTGTACACGAAGTGCGGCAGTTGCTGGCAACTGACCGCACGGTAATTTATCGTTTTGATTCTGAGGAAACAGCGATTGTGGTGGTGGAATCTGTAGGGGATGATTGGATGCCCCTGCTGGGCAGAAAAGTTCAAAGAACGTCCTTTGGGGAAAGTTTTGTATGGCTGTACAGTGCAGGAACTATTCAAACAATGGCAGATATTTATACGGCCAATTTGAGCGAGGAACACCGAGATTTACTTGCTAGTTTGCAGGTAAGGGCTAATTTAGTTGTACCAATTTTTATAGGCGATGAAAGTCAGGGGTTGGCAGCAGAATATTCGCCGGAAACTCGCATTGAACTTCCGGAAAGGAGTTTGGAAACGAGTCAAAATCGGTTGTGGGGATTGCTCATTGCCCATCAGTGCAGCGCTCCGCGTGTTTGGACTGATTCTGAGATGGATTTGCTGGGAAGGTTGAGCGTGCAGTTGGCGATCGCCATTCAGCAATCTACTCTTTTTGAACAAGCGCAGCAGGCCCGAGAAGCAGCCCTAGAAGCATCTCGAATGAAGTCGCTATTTTTAGCAAATATGAGTCACGAAATCCGTACTCCGATGAATGGAGTGATGGGGATGACTGATTTGCTGCTGAAAACAAATCTTACTCCCGAACAGCTTGACTTTGTACAGACGCTAAAACTCAGCGGTCAAAATTTACTCTCCATCATTAATGATATTCTGGATCTCTCCAAACTGGAAGCCGGAGAAATGCGCTTAGAAATACTAGAATTTAACCTCAGTATCTGTGTGAATGAAGTGCTGGATTTGTTGGCAACTCCCGCACAAGAAAAAGGTATAGAAGTGGTGGCACTGATTGACAACGACGTGCCGCTGCAAATTAAAGGTGATGCAGCACGGTTGCGGCAAATACTCACTAATTTGATCAACAATGCTATCAAGTTTACAGAAGCAGGAGAAGTAGTGATTGAGGTGGCTAATGCTAGTAATCCTGAGTCATTGGCAGCCAGCGATAATCAGAAAATTTTAGAGAATATCGAATCGGTAAAAATAGAAAATAGTGAGTCGATACTCTTGCTGTTTAAAGTCATAGATACAGGAATTGGGATTGCTCCAGAAGACCAAAAAAAGCTGTTTCAATCTTTTACTCAAGTTGATGCCTCTACGACAAGAAAATATGGTGGCACAGGTTTGGGGCTGGCTATTTCTAAGGAGTTGGTGGAGTTGATGGGTGGGCAAATCGGTGTGGAAAGTACACCTGGCAAAGGCTCGACTTTTTGGTTTACTGTGCCGACAGTTGCGGAAAATTCAACTGCTGTCGGCACAGCGTGCGAAGTGAATTTTGAAACGGTGCTGGCGGGGCGAAAAATGTTAGTTGCCAGCGACAAGCCGACAGTGCGAAAAGTGCTAGTGAGAATGGCTGTTTTGTGGGGAATGGAGGTTGAGCAGGTTGAGAACGGTTGGATGACGATCGCATCTCTGTACAAAGCTGTCAGCCTTAATTGCCCTTACGATATCGTTTTGGTTGATATTCAGTTGCCGGAAATGGTGGCGGGAAGTCTCGAACGCTTGAGGATTTCTGAGCCTGCAATGCAGCAGACAAAGTGGGTGGTGCTGACTTCAATGACTCAGCTTGCAGAGGCGAAACGCTTGGTAGATAGCGGTTTTAGCGGGTATTTAACTAAACCTGTTAAAGCTCACCGACTATTTGATTGCTTGGCGAATGCGATCGCCCCGAGTACGCTGATTGATGAGCCGCTGGCAAATCCAACCTCCAATCGAGCCTCAGCTATTGACAACCGGCAGTTAGGGAGTTTAAAGATTTTGTTAGTGGAAGATACTCCAATTAATCAAAAAGTTGGTCTGAATCAACTCAGAGTGTTGGGATGCGCGGCGGATGTCGCGAATAACGGCGCAGAGGCCCTATCTATGATTGCTCTGAAAAAGTATGACATTGTGTTGATGGACTGTCAGATGCCGGTTTTGGACGGTTACGAAGCAACGCGGGAATTGCGCCGCCGGGAAGCGGGAGATGTTGCTGCTGGGAAGATGGAGCCACATCAAAAGACGGTGGTGATTGCGATGACGGCGAATGCTTTGAAGGGCGATCGGGAAAAGTGTCTGGCGGCGGGCATGGACGATTATATTAGCAAACCTATTTCGATCGAAAAGTTAAAATCGGTACTAGAAAATTGGTCGGCCAAGCTAAAAATTGAAACTCCCAAGTTTAATGGCGAGGAACTTCCAAACTCTGAGCCCGATATCGAATCGGTAATCGATATGGCACGTTTGCACGAAATTTCGGGCGCTGATTTAGAGTTTGAGCGGGAAATACTGCAAGCTTTTGTGGTGGATACTGCTAGTTATTTAGAAGCTGCTAAGGAGGCGATAGCATCGGGAGATATGGAGACACTCGCCCGCTACGCTCATCAAATTAAAGGTGTCAGCGCTACGGCGGCGGTGCGGTTAATGCCCGATATGGCAGATCAGCTTCAAAGTCTGGCCGAATCACATGATTTGGAGGGGGCTACAAAAATCATCGCTGAATTAGAAATAATTCTGGCGAGGGTTCAAAAGTTGGTGGTGGCTGAGTAATCAATCAATTTTCTTTTGAACCGGGCTATCGGGCGCGATCCCGGACAGCTCTTGGCAGCCCCCGCGAGCGAGCGCGTGTAAAGATTGTTAATCTTTTATCAAGATGTTTATCTGAATGTGAAGGAATTGGGAACTCTTATAACATCTTGTGTGTTGTAACTTGTGACACTACTGCATTAAGTTATTGTGGTCAAATATAAAATAATCATTAAGCCGATCGACATGAGGGTGCTTTTCGTCGATCGGCTTGAGACACCAAGACCAGCTTTTCGCTATCCCCGCCCATTAAGTGCGTATTTACGCTCAACGAGGTTTTATGACTCCAGTCATGTTACGCCAACTTTGGTCATTAATTGAGACCACCCAAGCTACTCTGTTAGTCAATTTAGACGATGCGACCTTGGTACAGTGGCTGCTAAAGCAGTTAAAGACGAACTCTGCGCTTAATGGCAAAGAAGCAGATTTGTTGGACGAATACATCCAGTCTCGGCTTTCCCTAATCCGCGATTTAGCTGAGCAGCGGCTAGCCCCAGAGCTACTGTGAGCGGATTCAATCAAAATCGGATAAATATTCCAGGGAAAGGCGATGAGCCCTTGCGCTGGGCAGAAATAGCAGAAAAGAAACCGGGTTTCAAGGATAAATCTTAGGTTTGACGACCAGGCCTTCAGCCAGAAACCGGGTTTCTAACTCTGGGTTCCCAGTTTGCTCAAAAAAAAACAGGCGGGTAGTCGGTGCAGTTGCCGCAGTGCAGCACCGGATGCAGAACGGCTAATTTGAAACCGGAATCTGTGTAGATCGCCGATCGCCACAGTTCTGACAGCTACAAGGTAGGATTGTCAGGAAAGCGTTCTATTAAAATTTATGCGTAAATGGGGATTTCTGCTGCTAGCAAGTGTATTGTTTGTGGCACCGTTGGTCTCTTGTAGGGATCGATCGGCACAAACCGGACAAACAACAGCAACAACTGCGGCAGGTGGCAACTCGCAACAAGGTTCCAGCCGGATAGATACAATTGTCAGCCGCGGCAAACTGATTTGTGGCATCAGCGGCGAACTGCCGGGTTTTAGCTTTGTAGACGAAAAAGGCAAATATTCGGGACTGGACGTGGATGTGTGCAGGGCTGTCGCGGCAGCAATATTTGACGATCCCGAAAAAGTCGAGTACCGAAAACTCAACGCTAAAGATAGATTTACAGTTTTGCAGGCGGGAGAAATCGACATTCTCAGCCGAAATACTACCTACACCGCGAGTCGCGACAGCACTACCGGACTGGAATTTGCCCCGGTGATCTTTTATGACTCTCAAAGCATCATGGTCAAAAAAGACAGCGGCATCAAAAGTTTAAAAGATTTTGCGGGCAAATCTATCTGCGTGCAGACAGGTACGAGCACGGAACAAAATTTGTCCGACCAAATGCGAAGATTAGGAGTTAAATACACTCCTGTGGTGTTTGAAGATGTGAATTCTACCTTTGCTACCTATCAAGAAGGTCGCTGTCAAGGTGTTACTGCCGATCGATCGCAACTTGTTTCTAAGCGGACAACTCTGCCGAATTCCGAGAATAATGTTGTTTTGCCGATCGTGATGTCAAAAGAACCGTTAGCCCCAGCGGTGAAAAGCGGCGATCCTAAATGGTCGGACGCGGTGAGATGGATTATTTTCGCGGCGATTGAAGCTGAAGATTTGGGGATTAATTCAGGAAATGTAGACAAAATAGTGGCAAGCACTACAGATCCGAACGTCAAACGTTTGCTAGGAACAGAAGGAGATTTAGGTAAAGGTTTGGGACTCCCAAACGACTACGCTGTCCGCGTTGTTAAGAAAGTGGGGAATTACGGGGAAATCTACGATCGCAACCTCGGCCCCAAAAGTACACTCAAGTTAGAACGGGGTCAAAACCGACTCTGGAAAGATGGCGGTTTGCTTTACTCGCCGCCGTTCCGTTAATTTTAGTTAACTGTTAACTGTTGACTGTTGACTGTTGACTGTTAACTGTTGACTGTTGACTGTTGACAGTTAACCAACAAGATATTTTAGGCAGGCTAAAGTTAGGTATAGTGTGTTCTACATTAAACAGTTATGAATCCAGAACCTCAACCGGGGAAATCGGAGAAATTGCCCAAATTTAAAGATATATCAAAACTGCTACGGGACGATCGCTTCTGGAAAATAGCCGGACAGGCGATCGCTCTAATTTTAGTAATAGTTGTTATCGCGATTCTCGCGGACAATCTCAGTGCCAATTACTCGCAACTGGGGATTGCCTTTGGATTTGATTTTCTCAATTCCCAAGCATCTTTTGACATCGGTGAAAGTGTAATCCCCTACAGTCCCGCTAACAGTTACAGACAAGCTTATTTAGTCGGTTTAATCAACTCGCTGCGGGTGATGGGTATCGGCATTATTTTCGCAACAGTTGCGGGCTTGACGGTAGGAATTGCGCGCCTTTCCGACAATTGGCTGCTGCGGAGTTTGGCTGGTTTGTATGTGGAAATTTTACGAAATACGCCGTTATTGCTGCAATTATTTTTCTGGTATTTTGCAGTTTTCATTTCCCTGCCAAAACTGGAAGACAATCAGCAGATGAGGGGGCCGATTTACTTTACAAATCGCGGCATTGCTGTACCAACGCCAGTGGCTTTGCCGGGTTTTGAGATTTGGTTGATTCTGCTAACTGTCGGAGTTTTGGCTGCCGCTGGGCTGTGGATGTGGCGGGCGCGGGTGATGTTGGAAGAAGCTAAGCCGGGAAGACAGTTGTTTTGGGCTCTAGGTGCGATCGGGCTGAGTGCAATCTTAGCTTTTATTATCACCAAAAATCTGCCTTTTCGTCTAGATTTCCCCCGCCTGACACCAGAATTGCAACTCGAAGGAGGATTAAAATTAACTCCTGAATTTGCAGCCTTGGTGACAGGACTCAGCTTGTATACTGGCAGTTACATTGCCGAAATTGTCCGCGCCGGAATTCAATCAGTATCGAAAGGCCAGTGGGAAGCGGGAAAGTCTTTGGGGCTGAAGTCTGGAACAATGATGCGGATGGTAATTTTGCCGCAAGCTTTGCGGGTAATTGTGCCGCCTTTAACCAGTCAGTATCTGAATTTAGCTAAGAATTCGAGTTTAGCGGTTGCGGTTGCTTATCCCGACGTTTATTTTGTTGTGGGTTCTCCGACCTTGAATCAGACCGGTCGGGCGATCGAAGCAATGTTAATTATCATGGTAACATACCTAACAATTAGTTTGATAGTTTCTCTGTTCATGAATTGGTACAATAAAACTGTACAAATCAAGGAGAGGTAAATAGTTTATATTTAATCTATTTTAATTGTAATAAAAGGAGAGCGCGTCAAATGGCATACAGTGACTTTGGCTTAGACCGAGTAACTAAAACTTGTGACTTAAGGATTAAGCAATAATAAATAACTCACAACTATCTTTGGCTTGCTAGTATCAAATTGGAGGTGGAGCAAATGACACAAGAATTAATTGCTCTTAGAAAGAGCATATTGGAAGGAAGGTATACGGATGCTTTGGCAATAGTCGATGAGTTAGATGGAATGAGCAAACAGGCAATTTTGCGACAAATCCAATCTTTTTTAAATATTTTGCTGATTCACTTGATTAAAAATCAAGTTGAACAGCGATTAACTGGTTCTTGGGGAAGTTCGATTCGCCATGCAATCAGAGAAATTAAAAAGGTAAATATTAAAGATAATAAAACATCTTATTACATCAATTCTGATGAATGGGAGAGTTTTATAGAGGAGGAGGTGATTGAGGATGCGATTGCAGAGGCTGCGGAGGAAGTATTGAATGGTGTTTATACTCAATTTCAACTTGCAGAGATGATGGATAGAAACCTGATTATTCAAACTGCTGTGAGGTTATTGACCTTGACTTATATCCATTCCGCCAAAGATTTACCCGCAGTGTTAGCCCAGCATTTAAGTCAGTTACCAGGTGGAGAAGATTGGATAAATCGGCGAAAATAAGTAGGATTTTTTTTAGCTTTGGCGATTGGAAATCGCGTCTATACAAGCAAAACCCGCCTACGCGGGTTAATAAAATAACTGGTTGTTACTCTACGTCATAGGATTGAAAACCGCTATATGGAAACTGTCCCCATATTACCGCCCCCAGCCACCGAATCGCCTACTCCTTGGAATTGGGCGCGCAAAAATTTATTTAGTACCTGGTACAACAGCATTCTGACGGTAGTTTGCCTAATTATCGCTTTCCAAACTATTAAAGGAATTATCGTTTGGGCAACAACAAAAGCTCAATGGCGCGTATTAGAAGCTAACTTGCCGCTATTTTTCGCCGGCAGATTTCCCCGCGAATCCTACTGGCGGCTGTGGATAGTAACGGCCATAATTGCCTTGTTGGGAGGATTAACTTGGGGAAATATTCAGCGGCAAGAACGTCTTTGGAATCCGCCTTTACTAATTATACTTGGTGCTGCGGTTGTGGGTGCGGTCATTTCGCCGATCGACCTAACCTCTCGCCTCTACCTCTTAGGAATTATTATCGCAGCCGCCGCCAGCTATGTCATCGGCAGGCAAATTCACCCAAAAATCATGGACTGGATGCCTGCAATTTGGGTTCTTTCCTTCCCAATAGTTTTGTGGCTAATTAAAGGCGGGTTAGGTTTGTCCGAAGTGTCAACAAATGATTGGGGCGGTTTAGTATTGACGCTGTTTTTAGCAGTTATTAGTATTGTGCTTTCCTTTCCTTTGGGAGTATTGCTAGCACTCGGCAGACAAAGTTCTTTGCCAGTTGTAAGACTGTTATCAACATTATACATTGAAATTATTCGCGGTTTACCATTAATTGGCATTTTGTTTTTAGGTCAAGTGATGCTGCAACTCTTCTTGCCACCCGAATATCCGAAATTGGATAGAGTAATTAGAGCGATTGCTGGATTAACGTTATTTAGTGCGGCATACTTGGCAGAAAACGTGCGCGGTGGCTTGCAGGCAGTGCCCAGGGGACAGATAGAAGCAGCAAGGTCGATCGGACTCAATACACCCCTACTCACAATTCTAATTGTACTGCCTCAAGCACTGCGAATAGTCATTCCGGCGATCGGCGGTCAATTCATCGGATTATTCATGGATACATCCCTACTATCTCTATTCGGAATGTTAGAATTAATCGGAATATCCCGCGCAGTTTTAGCAAATCCTTCCTATATCGGCAGATACGCCGAAGTTTACATATTCGTCGGCATCATTTATTGGATATTTTGCTACTCAATGTCCCTAGCCAGCCGCAAAATAGAGCGAACATTAGGAGTAGGCCAGCGCTAAAAACTCATCTACTTTCATCAGCGTTCATCAACGTTCATCTGCCTCTATCTGCGGTTAAAAAATAAAAAAAATATGGAAACTCAACTAACAGCCCCAGAACAAGTAATCGTAGCAGAAAACGTCCACAAGTGGTACGGACAATTTCACGTACTGCGAGGTGTCAGCATGACCGTCAACCGAGGTGAAGTCGTTGTCGTGATGGGGCCATCCGGTTCGGGAAAATCGACGTTTATTCGCACATTCAACGCCTTAGAAGAATACCAACAAGGTAAAATTACGATCGACGGAATCGAACTTTCCCACGACTTACGCAATATCGAGACAATTCGCCGCGAAGTAGGAATGGTGTTTCAGCAATTTAACCTGTTTCCCCACTTATCAGTTTTGCAAAACGTCATGCTAGCGCCAGTATGGGTGCGCCGCTGGCCGAAGAAAAAAGCCGAAGAAGTGGCGATGCAACTGTTAGAAAGAGTTGGAATTTTGGAACAAGCAAAAAAATATCCCGGACAGTTGTCTGGAGGACAGCAGCAGCGGGTCGCTATTGCACGTTCTCTAGCCATGCAGCCTAAAATTATGCTGTTTGATGAACCGACATCAGCATTAGACCCGGAAATGGTGCGGGAAGTGTTAGATGTAATGCGAAATTTGGCTCAAACTGGAATTACAATGGTGGTGGTGACTCACGAAGTCGGGTTTGCGCGCGAAGTTGCCGATCGCATTGTATTGATGGATGGTGGCGTTTTAGTGGAAGAAGCGAAGCCAGAAGAGTTTTTTCAGAATCCGAAGGAAGAACGCACTCGCAAGTTTTTATCTCAGATATTGTAATTGATTCTCAAGTTTAATCGGTGGGTTTGGCGACGGTAGCAGCAGTCAAAATCGACCTAATTAAGGTAAAATAAAAGAGTGTACAATCAGTCTCTATTTTGCTGAGATAGCTTGCAATGCCATCCACAAAAACTCTGCCGTTAGTTAAAGACTCGGAACGCCTAGAAAGTCGCCTCAAAGAAATTCCGGCGGTTCCTGGTGTATATTTAATGCGCGATGAGAGCGATCGCATCCTTTACATCGGCAAATCCAAAAAACTCCGAAACCGCGTCCGTTCCTACTTCCGCGAAAGCCAAAATCTTAGTCCCCGCATTGCGATGATGGTGCAGCAAGTGCGCGAAATTGAATTCATCGCCACCGACACCGAAGCGGAAGCTTTAGCGTTAGAAGCAAACCTCGTAAAACAGCACCAACCTTACTTTAATGTCCTCCTCAAAGATGATAAAAAATATCCTTATTTGTGCATAACTTGGTCGGAGGAATACCCGCGCATTTTTATCACCCGCAAACGCCGCGCAGGTAGTGCAAAAGACCGCTACTACGGCCCTTACGTCGATACAGGGGCGCTGCGGAGTACGCTGCATTTAATTAAGCGGATTTTCCCGCTGCGGCAGCGCCCTCAACCGCTGTTTAAAGACCGTCCCTGTTTGAACTACGACATCGGCCGCTGCGTTGGCGTTTGTCAAGGGTTAACTTCGCCGGAAGAATATCGAAAAATCATCCAAAAAGTAGCGATGATTTTCCAGGGAAGAACTGAGGAATTGCTCAATATTTTGCAGCCCCAAATGGAAGAGGCAGCCGAAGATTTAAACTTTGAAACGGCGGCGCGCATTCGCGACCAAATTAAGGGTTTGCAGTCTTTAAGTGCGGGTCAGAAAGTGTCTTTGCCCGACGATACGGTTTCCAGAGATGCGATCGCACTTGCGGCCGATAGTCAGCACGCTTGCGTTCAATTGTTCCAAATTCGGGCCGGTCAATTGGTCGGAAGATTGGGATTTATGGCGGAAATACCTCCCCAACCCAGGGCGGGCACGGGGGCACCGCCCCTACAATCGGGGGGGGTAGAGGCCGGAGCGATTTTACAGCGGGTGTTGGAAGAACACTATCAAAATGTCGAATCCGTAGAAATTCCCAGCGAAATTTCAGTGCAGTACGAATTGCCAGAAGCGGAAATATTAGCGGATTGGTTGAGCAACCGTAAGGGACGAAAAGTTACGATTTTGACCCCGCAGCGGCAAACTAAGGCTGAGTTGATTGAGATGGTGGAACGCAATGCTGAGTATGAATTGGCGAGAATGCAAAGATTGAGCGATCGCAATTCTCAAGCAATGGAAGATTTAGCAGAAATTCTCGATTTGCCAGAAGTTCCTCGCCGCATTGAAGGTTACGATATTTCTCACATTCAAGGTTCTGACGCCGTAGCTTCCCGCGTCGTATTTATTGACGGTTTACCGGCCAATCAACACTACCGCCATTACAAAATTAAAAATCCTGAAATAAAATCGGGTCATTCTGATGATTTTGCTAGTTTAGCAGAAGTTATCGGTCGCCGATTCCGAGGATTGAAGGAAGAAGAAACAGGGAAGAGGGAAGATGGATTTAGCGATTTAGAAGAACCCGCAGAAATCAGCCATTTATCCTCGGTTTCTCCTACTATTTCCGACAAACCAGACTTAATTATGATAGATGGCGGCAAAGGTCAACTGTCAGCAGTTGTGGCTGTTTTGCGGGAAATGAATTTGCTAGAAGAGTTGCGCGTTGTCAGTTTGGCAAAGCAGCGAGAGGAGATATTTTTGCCGGGGGAATCTTTGCCGCTGCAAACTAATTCTGAGCAGCCTGGGGTACAATTATTGCGCCGGGTGCGGGATGAGGCGCACAGATTTGCTGTGAGTTTTCACCGCGATCGAAGAAGCGAGAGAATGAAGCGATCGCGCCTTGATGAAATTCCCGGATTGGGACACCACCGACAAAAACAATTGTTGGCACATTTTCGGTCGATCGACTATCTCCGTTTAGCGACTCCCGAACAGTTGGCAGAAGTTTCTGGGATTGGCCCGCGTCTGGCGCAGCAAATTTACGATTATTTCCACCCGTAAAGTCTTACGCAGCATGGGAGACGGGGATTTTTGGGGCCAGGGGGCGATCGGCGAGTAAGTCCCAATTCAGCCCCCGATTCACCCACTGTGAGGGAGGTCTTCAAAAATTTTGCACAGGCCTCTTGCAATCCCCAGAGACTTGTGGTATGTTTAGTTTCTGTGCGCGGGCATAGTTTAGTGGTAAAACTTTAGCCTTCCAAGCTAACTATGCGGGTTCGATTCCCGCTGCCCGCTTACTTCTATAAAAAACCTCAAACCAACGATAAATCAACGGTTTGAGGTTTTTTATAGCTAATTTTCTGGGTTGTCGAGGGGTCGGATTGACTAGAAATTGGATACAAATTGGATACAAAATGACTAAGATTTGACTACGGAACGACCAAACTGAGTATCAACTGAGTATCCAATGACTACCCGATCGCCCTTTGTGGAGACAATTTGGAGACAAATGAATACAAATTGAATACAAAGCATACCTGTATTCAGTTTGAGCCGTTTAGCTTTGTAAGTATCTCTCAAAACGCCTCCACCTGTGAGCTTGTGGTGAGCTGGTTACAAGAATAATTGGTTAACATAGAGTACCCTGGTTTGACAAGATTGCCGATCGAACTCAGCTTGAGTTATGACTGATTCGGAGTCGCATCAGTCACAAGGAGAGCCCGTGAAATATTTTTCAGTAGTAATGTATTTGCTGCGGGAACGGCAACAATTTCTCGAAGAAATTCGCCAAGGTATCAAGCTCAAATCTAAAATTTTCGGTTTGTTGATTTCTAGTACCGTATTTTTTGGCATTTACGGAGCGATATTAGGTGCCTCTAGTACGTGGATGCAATGTCTAGTTTCAGCAATTAAGTTGCCAGCACTTTACTTGCTGACGCTGATTATCTGCTTTCCCACACTGTACTTTTTTAATGTCATGTTTGGTTCTAAACGAACTTTTGAACAGTATTTGACATTGTTGATGACAGCGATGGCGATGATTAGCGTTTTGCTGTTTGGATTTGCACCTGTTAGTTTGTTTTTCCTCATAAGCAGTACCAATTACAATTTTTATCTGTTGCTGAATGTTGCTATCATGGCAATCACAGGATTTTTGGGAGTAAGTTTCATTTATCAAGGAATGCACTTTCTTTCAGAACAAGATGCGGAAGGCAAAGACATCAGGCTAAATATTTTGCGCTTTTGGTTGGGACTTTATGCGTTTGTTGGGACTCAGTTGGGATGGACGCTGAGACCGTTTTTGGGGTCGCCGGGAATGGCTTTTCAACTGTTCCGAGACCGAGAAAGCAATTTTTATATGAGTCTGTGGCAATCAATTATGTCTCTGGGAGGATCGTAATTAATCCCAATTAAAGGAGATTTTGAAGAGTGATACAAGCGGATTTGGAACAGTTAAAAATTTCTGAGAAGGAGTTGGAGGATTTGAGTGGAATAGCTTTGAGCGACGGTTTTGCAGCGGATTTTTACCGACCTGCTGCACTCCGGGACGGCAAAAAGCTATTTTCTCTTTTGGTGAATGAGTTGCTGATATTTTGCGTGACATTAGTTGTTTCGCTGCCTGTTGCTTTACTGGCTAATAAACATTATGTTGGTTTATTTAGCGATTCAGAGATATTTGTCCGTGTTGTACAACTAACTTTGGGTTTGTCCCTGGCGATTACTGTTGCTTGGAATATCTATAAATGGGTTAAGGGCAAGCCTCTGGCAACGCTGGCGGGTCTGCTGGATGAAGTTGAGAAGTATCATGAGGTGATTCAGGCTTTAGATATTATCGATCGCCTAACGGCTGCTGGCAATTTACAAGCCAATTTAATTAACCGAGGAGATGCAATTGAAGCATTAAAAATTACTAGAGAAAGTTTAGTCTGTGCTTTGAAAACAGAAAGAATACTCAGGGAAAATCAGCAATTTATCGGCCGCCGTTACGAGCTATTTGCTAATATTGAAAGTAATTTAGCTGCTTTGATGGCGGTGGAGGTGAGCGATCGGGCTACTGAATACGGGCGGTTGCTAAATGAGGCTTTGGAAATTGGGATGAGCGTACACAAAGAGGTAAGAAAGTTGCAAAATGGGCGTTAGAGTTGTTGCAGCGTTCCTGGTTTGTTGTAAAAGTAGTAACTGAGATATTCCACCATGCTCAAGAACAGGCAGGATGCCTGTGCCACAAAAATTAAATTTTATTGGGGGGTGGGCATCCTGCCCGCCCCTGAAAGGCTGATTGAAAATGGTGCAATATAGAAGTTACTACAAACTTTTTTTACCACCGGAAATTTCAATCATCAAAAATATCCAACTGTTCGCCCTCCGACTCTTTTCTACCATTTTTTTTAACACCTTTCCGCAGCCCGATCGCAATTTTGCTATGTTTCTCAATCTGCTTCATCACCTGTCTCGCCCTGTCAATAACCGACGGCGGTAAACCGGCCAATCTCCCCGCTTCAATTCCGTAAGATTTGTCAGCACCGCCCGGCTGAACTTGGTGCAAAAATATGATTTGATCAGGCAATTCTTTCACTGTCACCTGATAATTGGCGACATTATCTAAAATAGAAGCTAACTCATTCAATTCGTGATAGTGAGTCGCAAAAATTGTCCGCGCCCGAATCTCAGTTGCTAAATATTCTGCTACAGACCAAGCAATCGAAAGTCCGTCAAACGTCGCCGTTCCCCTGCCAATTTCATCTAACAAAACCAATGATTGCGGCGTGGCGTGATTGAGAATATTGGCAGTTTCGTTCATTTCCACCATAAACGTAGATTGACCCGTTGCCAAATCATCTACTGCACCGACGCGGGTAAAAATGCGATCGCAAATTCCCAAACTCGCAGCTTTCGCCGGCACAAAACTACCCATCTGCGCCATTAACTGGATCAAACCCACCTGCCGCAAGTAGCAGCTTTTCCCGCTAGCATTCGGCCCGGTTAAAATAATTAAATCTGGGCGGTTTAACGATTCTTCCCGACCCAAAAAAGCAGAATTAGGTACAAAAAATCCCGGCGGCAAAGACTTTTCCACCACAGGATGACAACCTTCAATAATTTTAATTTCCCGACTTTCTGTCATAGTCGGGCGGCAGTAATTCTGGTAAACTGCTACTTCTGACAAACCGCACAAAACATCGGCCGCAGCCACGGCGCGGGAAACGTTGCGAATAATTTCGGCGTGTTCTCCTACCTCCGATCGCACTTGAGCAAAAATATCGTATTCCAATTGATTTAAATCTTCCCGCGCTGTCAGAATCCGCACCTCCCTTTCTTTTAATTCTTCAGTGCTATAACGTTCTTCATTGGTGAGAGTTTGCTTGCGGGTGTAGTCGTTCGGCACTTGGTCTACTTTCGATTTGGTAATGCTGATGTAATAGCCGAAAGCTTTATTGTAGCCAACTTTTAAATTAGAAATTCCGGTGCGTTTTCTCTCAGTAGCTTCTAAATTTGCAATCCATTCTTGGTCGGCTGAGGCAGTGTGGCGCATTTCATCTAGCATGGCATTGATTCCGGCTCGAATCAAACCTCCTTCTTTTAAATGAATCGGCGGTTCATCAACTAAATGAGCGTGAATTTTAGTTGCTAATTCTTCTAGAATTGGCGGTACATTTTGCAGCGCTTTCAAATAGGGCGATCGTCCTTGGGCTGCGATCGAGGCTAATGTCGGCAGTTTCGAGAGAGAATCAGCTAAAGCGACCAAATCCCGCGCGCTAGCTGTTCCTGAACCGGCGCGGCCTGTCAGTCTTTCGATGTCGTAAATTTGCCGCAGCAACTGCTGCAAATCTTGGCGCAGGGCGTTATTTTCTACTAATTCTTGAATCGTGTCGTGTCGGGCGCAAATGCCTTTAATGCTGAGCAAAGGTTGCAGCACCCAGCGGCGCAAAGCGCGGCCTCCCATTGCGGTGCTGGTTTTGTCTATAGCCCACAGCAGCGAACCGTGAAAAACCCCATCTCTCACTGTTTGAGTAATTTCGAGATTGCGGCGGGTTTGGTAGTCGAGGATGAGAAAATCGGTGAGAGTGTAAGTGTGCAATCTTTGCAAAGAAACTGCTTTTTCCTTTTGAGTTTCTTCGAGATATTGCAACAAGCCGCCGGCGGCGCGGACTGCGAGGGAAAGGTGCGCGCATCCCATACCTTCTAGCGATCGCACTTTGAACTTTTGCAGGATTCTCTGTTTTGCTTCGGACAAACTAAACGGAATTTGCGATCGCAAAGAATAGCAAAACGAATTCGGCAAACACTCCGGTAAATGCTCGGATTTCTCTCCGGGCCTCAACATAGTCACCAAATCCGGCGCATTAGTCGGTATCAAGACTTCCGAAGGCTGCAAGCGCAGCAATTCTAGGGTTAATTGTTCTAAACTGTCTGCTTGAGTAGTGACGAATTCTCCCGTAGAAATATCTGTATAAGCCAATCCCCAATGTTCCCCAGCTATGACGACTGCTGCTAAAAAATTATTTTGTCTGGGTTTGAGCATTCCGTCATCAGTCAAAGTTCCGGGAGTGAGAATGCGGGTAATTTCGCGCTTGACTTGGCGACCTTCTTTAGCAGCTATCGAGGCATCTTCAACTTGGTCACAAACTACCACTGCATAGCCTTTTTCTACTAACATTGAAGTGTAGCGATCGAGGGCGTGGTGCGGCACTCCTGTCATCGGCACTCTGCCGATTTCCTTGCCGCTTTCTTTACTCGTACAAACAAGTTCTAATTCCCGCGAAATCGTAACTGCATCTTGGAAAAAACACTCAAAAAAATCTCCGACTCGAAACAATAAAAGTGCGTGGGGATACTGTTCTTTCACTTCCACATACCGCTGCATCATCGGCGTCAGCTTGGTGAATTCTAGTAGGCGGTGGTCGGCATTGCGGATGTTGGGTTGATTGGGGTCTGTTGGGGTAGATGCAGTGTAAGGCATAAAAGGCTATCGATAAATTTTAATCTTTAACAACTTTAGCGCAAGCTCGGCTTTTAGCTATAACTAATATACAATATTTGACGATTAATCCTCCTTAAGCAGGGTGCGTGATTGTCAATATTGGTGAAGAGTGTTGAGCTATACAAAAGTCACGCACCCTACTTAATAATCGATAAACCCGCTTTTAGTTGAAAAGTTTTAGGTCGCTACTTATCTAATGTGAGCCATTACACCGCTTTAGTGAGATTAAGCGCGAAAATTTTATTAATTGTGAGAGGGGAGGGATCGCCGATCGACAAAAACAACCTCATCCATCTCGTTATTAGCTGTTCTAGCGGATGTTGAACCAAGACCGAAGTTGCAATCTTCCGCAAGGATTTTAGCAATTAACAACGTCCTAACCGTCGGGCGTGGTTGCTATAACTGTTGGCGATTAACAGAATAATGTTAAATTTCCCGCACTTTAGGGGCATAAACTTGACATTTTTGGTATTGAAAACAGCCGGAAGATAGATTTATAAATTATACCTTGGATAGAGAGAAAATATATTTTATATGCTTAAAATTAAAAACATCCAAGCGAGTAATTTATCAGCTTAGTAAAGGTAAGATTTAGAATCAAAAATTTGCTAGCTAGTAGTTAACTAGAGGAAAAAAATAATGAAAGCTCTTTGCTGGCACGGAGCAAATGATGTGCGAGTTGATAATGTACCAGACCCAACAATTATCAATCCGCGCGATGCCATAGTTAAAATAACGTCTACAGCCATCTGCGGCTCAGATTTGCACCTTTATAACGGCTACATCCCGACAATGCAATCGGGCGACATCATGGGTCACGAATTCATGGGGGAAGTAGTCGAACTCGGCAGCGAAGTCAAGAACTTAAAAAAGGGCGATCGCATCGTCATTCCTTTTACTATTTCTTGCGGTAGTTGCTTCTTTTGCAACCGCGATCTGTGGTCGCTGTGCGACAACTCCAACCCCAATGCAGGATTGGCTGAAAAACTCTACGGTCATTCGCCTGCAGGACTGTTTGGCTTCTCGCATTTAACGGGCGGCTATGCAGGAGGTCAAGCAGAATACGCGCGGGTTCCGTTTGCAGATGTCGGCCCTTTAAAAATTCCCGACGGACTTTCGGACGAACAAGTATTGTTCCTCACCGATATCTTTCCTACCGGTTACATGGCGGCCGAAAACTGCAACATTCAGCCGGGGGATACTGTAGCTGTGTGGGGATGCGGGCCCGTCGGACAATTTGCGATCAGAAGCGCGTTTATGCTGGGGGCCGAGCGAGTAATTGCGATCGACCGCGTACCGGAACGCTTGCAAATGGCGGCCGCGGCCAAAGCTGAAATCATCAACTACGAAGAAATGGACGCCGGGGAAGCCGTCACTGAAATGACGGGGGGACGCGGACCCGACTCTTGCATCGACGCTGTGGGAATGGAAGCCCACGGCACCGGCCTCGACGCTTTGTACGACAAAGCTAAGCAAGCCGTGCGCTTGGAGACCGATCGACCCACCGCCCTGCGACAAGTGATCGTAGCTTGCCGCAAAGGCGGCACAGTCTCAATTCCCGGCGTTTACGGCGGCTTTGTTGACAAAGTGCCCCTAGGTGCAGCTTTCAACAAAGGCTTGACCCTGAAAATGGGACAAACGCACGTTCACCGCTATTTGCGGCCTTTGCTCGATCGCGTTCAAAAAGGCGAAATTGACCCGTCATTCGTAATTACGCACCGAATGAAATTGGATGAAGCGCCCCACGCCTACGAGATTTTCCTCAACAAAAAAGACAACTGCATCAAAGTTGTCCTCAAACCCTAACTCGCATTCAATTGACAAGGAGAAACTATGCTTTTACAAGAAAAAGAATCAGGCGACTTGATAGAAATCCTCGATGTAGATGCTTTAATTAGCCCTACAAAACAAGAAGTGCCGGGAAAAAATCAAGCTGGTCAGGAAGAGCAAGATAAAGCAACTTTTGCAAAAAGTAATTTAGTGTTTCCTTCCGGTGAAACTCTGCCGCGCTGCTGGACTGAGGAAAATTATCAAACTCATTGATTCAACTGATTCTCCCTATCCCCCTTAACAAGGGGGGGAGGGGAAAGCTAGGGGTAGGAACAGGGCACATAGGTGTCAGCTTACCCCGAAAAATTGCTCTGAGACGGAAGTCCCTGTCTAAAAGTGCGTAGTGGAGACTTCAGTCCCCGATTGACTAATTAAATAATTATGGACTAAAGTTTTTACTACAAAATATTTTTTTGGAATAAGTCTAATAAGTAACAGCAAATAACTTATGGAATTGCAAGCAGTAATTCTCGATATTGACGGTACTCTGACGCTCAGCAATGACGCCCACGCTCAAGCTTGGGTAGAGTCATTTGCGGCTTACGGCTACGAGGTGCCGTTTGAGAAAATTCGCCCGCTAATTGGCATGGGAGGGGACAAAGTTATACCCAAAATGGTATCAGGACTTTCCGACGAAGAAGGCGACGGGAAAAAGATTGCACAGCGGCGCAAAGAACTGATTATTAACCGCTTTTCTCCAGAACTTTCTCCAACCCCCGGTTCGCGGGATTTGCTGTTAAAAATGCAGCAAGAAGGATTGCGGCTAATTATTGCTACTTCAGCTACCACTGAAGAACTTTCCGGTTTGCTGAAAGCTGCACAAGTTGACGATTTATTGGATCAAGCGGCGACATCTAGCGATGCGGAAGCTTCTAAACCGGAACCGGATATTGTGGAAGCTGCTTTGAGCAAATTGCAGATGGAAGCGAGTCAGACTGTGATGTTAGCTGATACTCCTTACGATGTCGAAGCTGCGGGCAAGTGCGGGGTGCCAGTAATTGCTTTTAGGTGCGGAGGTTTCGATGATGCTTCGCTGGCAAATGCTGCGGCAATTTACGATCACCCTGCGGATTTGTTGGCGCATTATGACGATTCCATTTTAGGGAAAAGGGAATTGGTAGCGCGTTGATGAAATAGGAGCACTAGCGGGTGGATTGCCACTATTAAGTGCGATCGCTCACAATCCACTCTACCTGATGGGCTTCTGTGATATCTGGAATATCCAGGCGCGCCGCTAATTTCCGAATGACTGCTTCCGGTACTGTTGCTGTGCGCGATCGATTCCGCTGCCATATTTCTTCTAGAGGTACTTCCAGATAAACAATGTGAATTCGCGCTTGATAAGCAGCAAAAAAATTAATTAATTGCTGCCGCATTTGTTTAGTTGTATTCGTGGCGTTCCACACAAAAGAACGCCCCTCATTTATATATTCGCGCGCTCTTTGTTTGGCTGCTGTCACCACATTCCCAGGTGTCTCGTTGGGAGGCACATTCATCTCTTTTCGCAGTGCATCCAGCGAGATTACTGGCAAATCTGGCAGATTTTTCCGAATCCAATAATCTTTACCGCTTCCTGGCAAGCCAGACATCAAAATTACTTCGCATCGAGTATCGTCAAATGCTTCGTAATCCGGGTTGCCGTTCTCTTTGCGGAAGTAGATAAATCTGCTGTGTGCTGATGGAAATTGTCGGGGAGAATCCAAACAATTATTTTCTTGACAAAACTCCCGAAATAGTTCTATTTTATCGAGCAATTCTTGTCTGTCGCTACACTGTCGGCCGCGCACGTCTGCTTCGGCTAAAAGTGCGAGGAAATCGCAGCGGACAACTTGACTAACTTTAATTACAGACTGCTGCGGGTTGGGTTTGTCGATCAGCCAGATGGGTAAACTGCCGAATTGGACGATCGCCACAACTGTTTCGCGAATCTCAAACTGCACAGGCGGCTCGAATTGGGATAAAATTTGTCTGACCATTCTCGCACCTTGGCGGGCGTGACCTTTTGAGCTAATTCTGCCGTCGGCTTCTATTTTTGTAAAGGCTGGTTTGGCGACATCGTGCAGCAAAGCGGCGGCAAAAAGTATCGATCGTTCTTTTTCGGGAAGTTGCCGCCAATTTGGGGATGAGATTAATGCTTCGCAGACCATTTTAGTATGAATTAAAACGTCTCCTTCGGCGTGATAAATCGGGTCTTGCTGACATCCTTTTAAGTTTTGAATCCAATCGAAATGATTTTGAATGCTCTCCCAATCCAGAAACCAATCGGGCGGTTGGGGACAAAAGGGAAAAGTCCAAGTTGCCGATGGCGATAACAGTGCATTCATAAATTCACCTGCTGGTTAACTAAAATTAAATAAATCTGCACCTGGACGCAGAATATTGGGTATAATTGGGCGATTTAGCCAATGTCCCTCGGCATTTTTAATAGCCGTCAAAAAGCTGGCACGCACGTATTTATAACGCGCCTTTACTATGCCATCTTCTTCGATTTTAATGTACAGACCTTCCATAATCTCACTCTTGTCAGTCTCTTTCAAACACCGTTCTTCATCTAATCCCAATTCCCGACTGTACAAACCCAAGCGCTCCAAATGCCCCGGTTGAATAAAATTAGATTTTTCCATAAACTGCATCATTTGCTTGGGAGATTTCAGCACTCCCGAAAACAGCACGGGAACTGACACCAACGGCAGTCCGCTTAACAACTTGCGGCGGGATTCTGTACTCAAAAATTGATTTTTTTCTAAGTCCAGCACGTCATATTCCATAAAATAGTGCGGCAAAAAATCATAAAAAACAGTGTGTTTGGCATAAAGCCATTCCCCGTAAAGAATGTAGCGATTTCCCAGCACTTCTCCCAGGGTTCCGCTAAGACTGAAAGCCCACTGTTTGAATAAGTTAAAATGTTTTTCCCTCGGCCCGCCGGTGAGATAGTGGCCGCGACTTTGCAGCAGCATTTGTCCATCTGGTGCGAAGCTGATGCCTGTATTAGCGCCGTCTACCTTTTCTTCAATCACTGTCGGGCGATCGCTCAGGGCGCTAAATGGCACGCTGTCGAGGTCTTCATCACCCGGCTGGAAACGCGAACCTTCGATGTGATAAGTTCGAGGATATTTAACAATTTTGACCATCAGCCAATCCCTTTGAGATTTGAGACTTTAGAGGCGACCCCATCCATTTTAGATTGTAGTAATTTTAGATTTGAGATTTTATAATTTAGAGGCGATCGAATCTATTTAACCATTATAATGGAATGAGCACAAAGGAGCGTGTAAGTTGAAAAATCAAAGTTTCCAGAGCATATCATCAGCACTCGCTGGGATTCTATTAGTAGGCGCGCTACTCATCGCCTTAAACTCTTTTGTCGTCATCAATCCAGGCGAAGCAGGCGTTGTCAGCGTTTTAGGAAAAGCCACAGATGGAGCATTGTTAGAGGGGTTTCACCTCAGACCCCCGCTAATATCCAAGGTAGATGTGTACGATGTAACAGTGCAAAAATTTGAAGTTCCCGCCCAGAGTGCTACTAAAGACCTTCAGGATTTAAATGCCAGTTTTGCCATCAACTTTCGCCTCGATCCTGAGAAAATAGTGGAGATCAGAAGGACTCAAGGAACTTTGGAGAATATAGTCTCAAAAATTATTGCTCCTCAGACGCAAGAAGCATTTAAAACAGCCGCTGCACTGAGAACCGCCGAACAATCTATTACTCAAAGAAGTGAACTGAAGCGAGACTTTGATACTGCGCTGAAGGAAAGGCTATCCAAGTATGATGTCATCGTACTCGATACGAGCGTTGTTAACATTCGATTCTCCACAGATTTTGCGAAAGCGGTTGAAGAGAAACAGGTTGCTGAACAGCGGGCGCAAAGAGCTGTTTATGTGGCTCAGGAAGCAGAACAACAGGCTCAAGCTGACATTAACCGCGCTCAAGGTAGGGCAGAAGCTCAAAGACTTTTGGCTGAAACTTTGAAGGCTCAGGGCGGTGATTTAGTTCTGCAAAAAGAGGCGATCGAAGCTTGGAGAAGCGGCGGGGCTCAGATGCCAAAAGTGCTGGTTATGGGCGCAGGTTCGAGTCGGGTTCCTTTCATTTTTAATATGAGCGATATTCAGGAAGAACCCGATCGCCCGCAAGTGACCAACAATTAAAATATGGCTGAGGGTAACAAGCTCGGTGTCTCCGAAAATATGGGCTTTGCTAACCATAAATCTCGCAATAAACCGAGTTTCCTCAGAAAGCGCACATAAGTCCTATGAGAGTTGCGGGAATATGCTACACTTCTGAAAGCCACAATATAACGACAGTTTAAAACCTGTTGTTATAAAAGCGAAGTCCGCAATTAACACGCAGGCAACACACTCATTTTAGGAAGCCAGGAGAAATCATGACCCGCGCTATTATGGAAACCGACAAAGGCACAATCAATTTGGAATTGTTCGATGCGGATGCGCCTAACACAGTGAAGAATTTTGTTGACTTGGCGGAAAAAGGTTTTTACGATGGATTGTCCTTTCACCGAGTCATTCCTAACTTTATGATTCAAGGTGGCTGTCCAAAAGGCAATGGAACGGGCGGCCCCGGCTACAAAATCAAGTGCGAAATTAACTCCAACAAACATTTGGCAGGAACTTTATCGATGGCTCACGCAGGCCGCGATACGGGTGGCAGCCAATTCTTTATTTGCCATTCTCCTCAGTCTCATCTAGATGGAGTTCACACAACTTTTGGCAAAACTGAGGATATGTCTGTCGTCAATGCTATCCGCCAAGGTGACAAGATTATCTCGCTCAAAATTGAGCATTAATTTTCTCTAATTAGTTGCGTTTGCAATAAGGAATTTAGTCCTTATTGCAAACAAAACGTGTGAAATTTAAGAGTTTTAAAATCTCAAATTTATGACGGTTATCAATGATTATGCTGTGGTGACTGAGTTAACTGAACTATATTTAAAATACGAAAAAGCTCTTTGTACGAATGATATTGAAACTCTCGATAATTTGTTCTGGGATGCGCCGGAAGTCGTGCGGTTTGGGGTGACGGAGAACCTCTACGGGAGCGATGAGGTGAGGGCTTTTCGCAAAGGACGATCGCCTGTAAATGTCGATCGAGAAATGTTCAACCTCAAAGTCGTGACTTTCGATGGAGACACGGCGGCTGTGACGCTGGAATTTCGCCGTGTAATGGATGGAGTGGTGCGGCTGGGGCGGCAGAGTCAGATGTGGCGGAAGTTTCCTCAAGGATGGAAGATTGTTTCCGCTCACGTTTCTTTTTTGCCACTGGAGGGATGAGCGGTGACACACCTCCAATCAAGGTGAAATAATTTCCCCAGTCGGTATTTGAATTTGATTATTGTGGAGCCATTTAATTCGGCAGATATTCTTTTTTTCCTTTACTATTAGTGCCTCTCTCTGTCTTGTCACCTATCTTCTGCTTTCTTGGTTCTCCACTTTTCCAGTAGCTTCCTCATTACCGCTATTTTCCCTGCTCCGATCCTCTAATACAGTTCATATTTGAGCAAAGTACACGGAATCGATCCATTAAAAACCGGAATACGCCGCGATGTCCTGAGTCCCACCTTTTTACCCAACTCCTTATTTCCTGTCAAAATAAACGCATTCCAACCTTTAAAACGATTCTTGAAAATATCCCCCAACATCTTGTACAAATCTCCCAATTCGCTAGCATCTCCCAGGCGCTCTCCGTAGGGAGGATTGCAAATCAAAACGCCTCTGTCTGCGGGGGCTTCCAACTGAGATAACTCGGTTTGAGCAAACTGAATCTTACCGGAAATACCAGCTTGCTGCGCGTTCGTGCGAGCTTGAGTTAACATATCGAAATCGCGATCGCACCCTGCAATCACCTCTTTAAGCTCCGGCAATTCGCTATTTTCAGCTTCGGCCCACAATTTATCCCACAAAGGTTCGTCAAAATCCCGCCAAGTCATAAATCCAAACTTTTCTCGAAACAATCCCGGTGCAATATTCAATCCCTTTAAAGTCGCTTCCAAAGGCAAAGTTCCAGAACCGCACATCGGGTCTAAAAACGGCAAATCTGGCGTCCATTCTGCCATCTCCAACAAAGCCGCAGCTAGGGTTTCTTTGAGGGGAGCAAGCCCCATCGCCGGTCGATATCCCCGGCGGTGCAAACTGCCGCCAGAACTGTCTAAACTTAAAATACAGTTGTCTCGATGAATGTGAATGTTAATTAGTAAATCGGGATGCTCTACATCAACATTAGAACGCTTGTTAAATTGAAGGCGCTGTTGGTCGGCGATCGCATTTTTGACCTGCAAAGCTGTAAAGTGAGTGTGGTTCAACTTTTCGTTGCCGCCGGTGCAGTTTACTGCTAAAGTATTTTCGGGATATAAGTATTCGTCCCAGGGGATTTTCTGCACTTCGCGGTAGAGCATATCCGAGTTGTAACACCGGAATTCGGCGATCGGCATTAGCACTCGAAAAATTGTTCTCGACCAAAGATTGACGCGGTACAATAAAGCGCGATCGCCCGCAAAGTAAACCCCTGTAAAATCTGGCTTGACATCCTGGGCCCCTAAACGTTCTAATTCTTGGGCGGCAATAGTTTCTAAACCGCGCGCAACTGTAGCAAAATATTGATTCATTGATAATTGGTAATTGGTAATTGCTTTTTCTCGATCGCTCTAAATTAGATAGTAGCTGGTTTAAATCCTAACTCTCACAAACAATACTCTACCTTAAGCTAGATGCCTCGGTAAAAAAAATACTAACTTTCCGAACAGCTTTGTTAACAGGCGATCGCCCGAACCCGCACCCGATCGACCTTACCGACACAAAAACCCACCTCCTCCGGGTGGGTTTCCGCGCACCTCACCCTTGCAAGTCACAAACTGTCAGTAATACTCGTAAAATTAAAAGCTTTCACGCGCACTCCGGGCACGACACTACCGCCGTAACGCTTCACCGCACTAACTGCATCCACATCGCGCAACATATCAGGTAAAACTTGATTGAAACGCAGGTTTTTAATCGGGTAAGCAATTTTGCCATCCTCAATCCAAAAAGTACCGTCGCGAGTCATTCCCGTTACTTCCAATGTTTTCGGATTAACGTAGCGCACGTACCAAGCTCGACTGACGAAAATTCCTCGCTCGGTTTGAGCAACTAAATCTGCTAAACTTTGGTCGGAACCTGTCATCACGATCGGGTAATAAGCACCTTTTGCCTCTTTGCCTTTTTGTGCGGCCCAGTAGCGGGAATAAGACAAACTTTGAGGGACGCCATCTTGGATGATTTCCAAATAGTTATTGCTCAATCCGTCGCCGAAAAAAGTATTCGATCGCAGCAAAGGATGAGCCGGATCGCGCTGCACTTGCACTAACGGGCTAAAAAGTTGTTCCCCCGCGCGGTTTCCCGCTGGTTTTCCCTCTGCATCCGCGATCGACATAAACGATCGCCCCTCATCCGCCGCCCTCGCATCCAGCCCCCAAATCACCCACGGTAGCAAGCCCGCAAAAGCAGCGCCGTCAAAGATTACCGGATAAACGCCAGGGGTGATGGGGCGCGGGTTGCGAGATGCGATCGCGCGATCGAGCACTTGTTCTGCTAATTCGGCGATCGGCAATTCGTTGATACTCCAAGCAGTGCTCTGAGCCCAACTAGAACCGTCTTCAATGCGAGCAGTAAAGCTGAAATCCGCCTCTGTAGAATGATTGCAGGCGCGGAGTCCGGTTGACGAGGCGATCGCGTACAGCGACGCGTCAGTGCTCAAAGTGCCCGAACCATGAGCGCCCCCCTGGGAGGATCTGGCGCAAGCTTGCTGCACCAATTCGGCCCGCGCTAGAGGCGATATAGTTGCGGTTGCTGCGTCGAATGCGGGCGATCGCAAATCGTAGGTTTGAGGTGGCAGCAGCGGCATCCATTCGGGGTCTGCCGGCGCAATTCGGGCCAATTCTTCCGATCGCTTAACTGCGGAGGCGATCGCATCTTCATCAAATTCTGTAACAGCAGCAGAGGCGCTTTTGTTGCCAAAATAGCTAGTAATGCTCAGGTTAAATACAGTTTTGCTAATATTTTGGCTGATTTGATTTTCCGAGAATCGGGAAAGAGATTCCTCGCCAGTAGAGAGACTGACAAATACTTCCTCTGCTTTGGATAATTTGACTGCTTTTTCTACTACAGATAAGGCTTGGTCTTCACTTAAAAGTGCGGGCGATGTTGTTACAATCATGATTGGTAATTAGGCATTGCGAATTGGGCATTGCGAATTGGGCATTGCGAATTGGGTATTGCAAATTGGGCATTGTTAGCAATTAACTAATAACTAAGAACCGATGCCCCGTGTCCCATGTCCTATTACCCAATTTGAATATTTCTCACTCGCACCGGCACACAAGCGTGAGTCATTTGAGCAACCTGCATCGGCTCGCCCTTTCCGCATATATTAGTACCGCACTGAACCTGCTCCGAAGCCGGCCCGATCGCATCTATTTGATTCCAGAAATCAGTAGTCATCGCCTGATAAGTTACATCCTTCAACATACCGACAACTTTACCTTTTTCCACCTTCCAAAAAGCATCGCCGCCGAATTGAAAATTGCGCCGTTGCTGGTCGATCGAATAACTACCCATACCGTCGATTAAAATCCCGTCTTCCGTATCCGCAATCATCTCTGCCAAAGTAGCAGTATGGCTGCCGCCATCCGGGCCCGGCTCTAATCCCAAATTGGGAATTCTCACCATCGGCACGCTCGACCAACTGTCAGCGTAAGCAGAACCGTTGCTGCTACCGCGTCCGAGGCGATAAGCCGTCTCTCTGTCAGTGAGATAATCAACTAAAATCCCATCCTTAACAATGTACCACTCTTGTGATTTTACGCCCTCATCATCGTAACCCATTGTACCGCGGCCACCTGGTTGAGTGCGATCGCACTTAAAATTAACCCAAGGTGCAGCATATTGCAGTTTATTTAACTTATCAGTAGTAGCAAAGCTCGTACCAGCAAAATTAGATTCGTAACCGTAAACCCGGTCTAATTCAGTTGGATGTCCTACAGATTCGTGGATTGTCAAATACAAATTTGTCGGCTGGAGAATCAGGGATTTGCAAATACCAGCAGGGATTTTGGGAGCGCGCACTTTCTCAATAGCTTCGGCGGCAACTCTTTCGACTTGACTCAACAAATCATCGGGATTAATATGTTCGTAACCGATATTAAGTGGAGGGCGTTCGTAACTGCGACTTTGGGCATCGCCGCCCGCAATTGCCGTACAGTTAAAACCCGGATAGCTCCGGTAGATTGTTTGTTCGATTAGCGAGCCTTCTGTGGAAGCAAAAACCTTGTCTTCGCGGCTGGACTGCAAAAAAGAAGAAGCTTTTTTGATGCCTTGTGCGCTGTGTGCTAGCAGCTTCTCGTTAATAGTTAGCAGCAGTTCAGCTTTCTCAGCAACGGGTACAGAAAAAGGGTCAATGGTGATGGGAGTAATGTAGGTATCGACATATTTTTCGACAGGCACTAACCGCACCGGTTCCTTTTGAGTTAAGCGGCTGCCTTTAGCGATTTCTACAGCCAAAGCGACTATTCTTGCAACCTCTGCGGGTGTTTTGCTGTGACTGGCGGCAAACCCCCAAGCGCCGTCTAGAAGCACCCGCACGCCAAAACCGGAACTTACATTATCTGACAGTTGACTTAAAGATCGATCGCGCGCGTAAAGATTCTGCCTTCGATAACTGCAAAAACGCACATCACCGTACTCGCAACCTGTTTTCCGAATCAAATCTACAGCCAAATTTGCTAACTCGTTAGCAGAGATTTTTGCAGTTAATTGCACCATAGTTATTCGTCATTCATCGTTAGTTGTCAATTATTATAGCGCTTTTCAATTTTTTGAACGAACCGCGAAGACGCAAAGAGCGCGAAGGAAGGAAAGAGAGAGGTATTTTTCATATCGTTTACGGTTGTTTCGGAATGATTAAACCGCAGAGACCGCAGAGACCGCAGAGGAAGAAAAGAGAGAGATAAATAATTCCGCTTCCAACGAATTTGATGTCATTTCTAAGTAGAGTTATTACCTGAAAACATCTTCTTCTTTCTCTTCCTTCGCGTCCTTCGCGCCTTCGCGGTTCGTTACATCCTACTCCATCTCCTGCAAAACCCCAGTTAAAATTTCCACGATTTTATCGATATGTTCCTTCTCAATTATTAGCGGTGGCGACAAAGCAATAATATCACCAGTCGTGCGAATCAGCAAGCCTTTTTCATAGCACTGAAGAAAACAATCAAAAGCCCGTTTCCCTGGCTTGCCAGCAATAGATTCCAACTCAATCCCCGCCACAAGTCCCAGATTCCGAACATCAATTACGTGCCGCACTCCCTTCAAAGAATGCACCGCATCTTCCCAGTAACCAGCCATCTTATCGGCTCGTTCAAATAACCTTTCTTCCTCATAAATATCCAGCGTCGCCAAAGCAGCCGCACAAGCCAGAGGATGACCAGAATAAGTATAACCGTGAAAAAGCTCGATCGCATTTTCAGGAGCATTCATAAAAGCATCATAAATGCCTTCTTTCACAAACACCGCCCCCATCGGCACCGTACCGTTAGTTATCCCTTTGGCAGCCGTCACAATATCCGGAACCACCCCAAAATATTCCGTAGCAAAACTAGAGCCAAGCCGTCCGAATCCGGTAATTACCTCATCAAAAATCAGCAGAATTCCGTATTTGTCGCAAATCGCCCGCAGCCGCTCCAAATAACCTTTCGGGGGAATCAAAACCCCTGTAGAACCAGCCACAGGTTCCACAATTACCGCTGCAATATTCGACGCATCGTGCAAAGCGACAATCCGCTCCAATTCATCCGCCAAATGTGCTCCCCATTCCGGTTGTTTGCGGCTGAAAGCATTGTGTTCGAGATTGTGAGTGTGAGGCAAATGATCGACTCCCGTCAGCAAACTGCCAAAAAACTTGCGGTTTGTACCGATACCGCCGACAGAAATTCCTCCAAAACCAACGCCGTGATAGCCGCGTTCCCTCCCGATTAATCTTTGGCGAGTTCCTTCACCTTTTACCCGGTGATAAGCAATCGCAATTTTTAAAGCAGTTTCTACAGATTCCGAACCCGAATTAGTAAAGAAAACGCGATCGAAATTGCCCGGAATCATCTTTACCAAACGTTCCGCCAATTCAAAAGCGCCCGGATGTCCCATCTGAAAAGCCGGAGAGTAATCCAAACGCAAAACCTGCTGTTTAACTGCTTCGGCAATTGTCTCGCGGGCGTGTCCTGCATTCACGCACCAAAGCCCTGCAGTACCATCCAAAATTGAGCGGTTATCATCGCTTGTAAAGTGCATATCTTTTGCCGAAACCAATATTCGCGGATTCGCTTTAAACTGTCGGTTGGCAGTGAATGGCATCCAGTAAGCGTCCATATTTGTCATCGTTTTTTTATCTTTTTATATTGATGATTCTGCCTTCAAACTATAACTTGCTACGGATTGGAGATCGCCAGACGCTTATTATAATTTTACAAATATCTTTTTTAAACGAACCGCGAAGACGCAAAGAGCGCGAAGGAAGAGAAGAAAGAGGTTTTTATCATTTTGAAGTAGAGTATTTGCCTGAAGACATCTACCTATCTTCTTCTTTCTTTTCCTTCGCGCCTTTGTGGTTAATTAAATAGATATTCTTTAATTAACGATCGCCTCCACAGACTCATGCTGCAACAAACCAGTTAGCATTTTCACAGGCCGCTCCCCGTAGGGCCACGCGAAAGCATGGCGAAAAGCTGCTTCTTGACACGCTTGCAACTGCCGAAAATCAATGATATCCAAAGTTAACAAATTCTCGTACTCGAAAGGCAATCGCACGTTGTGCAATCCCGCGTTGTCGGTGCAAATGGCAATATCGACGCCAGCTTCAAAACATCGATCGAACACAACCTTCAATTCGCGCATATCCTGCAACGTCCCCGTTTTGAGATAGGTAGTCGGACAAACTTCCAAGCATTGACCCCTGCGCGCGACTTCTGGCAGCAGTTCGGGATATTTTAACGGAATTTGAATCCCGTGGCCGATACGCATCAGATAGGGCAAAAGTTCGGGATAACAGCCAGAGGTAGTTTCGTAGAGGTGGCCGGTAGTTTTGATGCCGATCGACCTCGCGTACTGGTACAATCCGACAAACTCCTCCAAACGATCGCCAATAGCAGCATCGCCGCCAGCTAGATCGATCGCGCAAACGTATTCTCCCATTTGTGCGGCCAAATCTACAATCGCCCGATTCACTTCATAAGGCAAACGCGAGTGCATACACAAAATTTGGCTAGTAACAATCGGACAATCGCTAATTTGACTTGCCTTGCCCACAACCTTTACAATTTCTGCCATCAAATCAATGCGTTCTGACTGATTCAAATGTTCTGGAGTCCGCAAATAAGGCGTATAGCGCAATTCCAAATAAGCCAGATTTTCAAACACGTAAGCGCCCCGCATCAACCGATAGATGAAATAAGGCAATGTCTCAACAGTTTGAACGCTTTCTACCAGCGTGTGCAGTTCCAAATACTCATTGAGAGTATTGCGCGGACGAGTGTAAAACTCCTCAAACTCCGAGTATTCTTGAAATCGATTAACCATCTCAGCATTGTGGCGATCGAAATACCGCCACAGCACCCTAGGAACAACAGAACCACCCAGATGGCGGTGCAACTCAGCGTGTAAAGTCATGCGATTTTAGATTTTAGATTTTAGATTTTAGATTGAAAGAATTGAAGGATTGAAGGATTGAAGAATTGAAGGATTGAAGAATTTGTAATTTAGTCCTAGACGCATCAGTGGCCAGAAACCGGGTTTTCCCAAATACTAGCCAACAACATCCAGCAGGTAAACTCTTCCATATTTAAGCTGCACATGGGATTCCCATAAAAACTCGTCAAATCCTCTCCCCTTCTTCCCCTCTCCTACTCTCCCTTCCCAAGTCCCCCGATAGTGCTGGAAGTGGGTTGATGAGAGCAATACAGCCTCAAGTCTTTCAATTGTAACAAAAATTTATTTGACATCCGGGACACGTTCATACATAATCGGAGATTGTGTCAACCTGAACTGAACGCGAGAAACCCTTGGCTAACGTAGTTGTGATCGGCGCCCAGTGGGGCGATGAAGGAAAAGGCAAAATTACCGATTTGCTCAGCAAATCCGCAGATATCGTTGTCCGCTACCAAGGGGGCGTCAACGCGGGTCACACCGTGGTAGTTAACGGTCAGACTTTCAAGCTGCATTTAATTCCGTCCGGGATTCTCTACCCTGATAAAGAGTGTATTATCGGCTGTGGCACGGTCATCGACCCTAAAGTTTTAATTGCAGAGTTAGATCAGCTAGAGGCACTGAATATTTCGACAGCCTCCCTGATGATTTCGGAGACGGCTCACGTCACGATGCCCTATCATCGATTAATTGATGTAGCATCGGAAACGCAGCGGGGAAATTATAAAATCGGGACGACGGGACGCGGCATCGGCCCTACTTACGCCGACAAGTCGGAACGTACCGGCATTCGGATGCTCGATTTAATGGACTTGGAAGGGTTGCAAGAACAATTGGAATGGACGATTAATTGTAAAAATGTCCTTCTCGAAAAACTCTACAATTTGCCGCCTTTAAATCCGCAAGACGTAATTGATGAATATCGAGTTTATGCGGAACGTTTGCGGCCGCACGTAGTTGATAGTTCCCTGAAGATTTATGAGGGAATTTACAAGCGGAAAAATATTCTGTTTGAAGGCGCGCAAGGCACTTTATTAGACTTAGATCACGGTACTTATCCTTACGTTACTTCCAGCAATCCCATCGCTGGCGGTGCTTGTGTGGGAACCGGAGTCGGCCCAACAGCGATCGATCGCGTAATTGGCGTAGCAAAAGCTTATACAACCCGCGTCGGAGAAGGCCCCTTCCCTACCGAAATGGTAGATGGAATAGGAGCAGTTTTGGGCGAGAGAGGTGCAGAATTCGGCACGACAACGGGCAGAAAACGCCGCTGCGGTTGGTTCGACGCAGTAATCGGCCGCTACGCAGTCCGCATCAACGGCCTTGACTGTCTGGCAATTACCAAACTAGATGTGTTGGATGAATTAGAAGAAATAAAAGTTTGCGTTGCTTACGAAATTGACGGCGAAAAATGTGTTGATTTCCCGAAAAGTTCCCGGATATTTGCTCGGTGCAAACCTATTTACGAAACCCTTCCCGGTTGGAAACAGTCTACGGAAGAGTGCCGGAATTTGGAAGATTTACCGCCGCAAGCTTTGAATTATCTGAAGTTTTTGGCAGATTTGATGGAAGTGCCGATCGCAATCGTTTCTCTCGGTGCGAGCCGCGACCAAACTATCATTGTAGAAGACCCGATTCACGGCCCGAAACGCGCTTTGCTCTCTGCTGACGGTACGCCAGTAGCAGCACAATCATAACAGGTTTAGTTATAATAGACAAAAAGGGTCTAAGCTGTTCTGGATTTAAATTGTATGTCAAAAAACAATAAAACTCTTGTGGGGTGGGCGTCCCGCCCGCCCAGAAGATGCAATTTAAATGCGCGACAGCTTATCTCATGTGTGACGAGGCTCCAATGACCGATGAAGATCGTCTGATCTACCAACTAACCCTTCATCGAGATTTGGTTGGCTGGGTAATCGGAAAGTTAGCTGAAGCTGGCATTGCATCCCAGAGAACTACTGGCAACTATCCGAAAGGAGACATTTTGATTGTCGCTCCAAATGAGGCATCGCAAGTAAAAGAAATAATCCGGGATATTCATAATCAATACACTAGAGAAAATATCAAAGATTCACAGTCAACCTTAGAGGAAAGAAAAACAAACTTACCGCATATAGAAATCAAAACCACATACCTTTCAGGAAAAGCAGTTAATGAAATTATTGATACTGCTACTGTCATTGCAGTTGAAAGTGCCGATAGAATTTCTGGACCTGGCAAGGCTAAATTTATTAAAGCAGTTATAGCTTATGCATAAAATATTCCTTTGAACGAGTTTCTAGATGTTGAGTAGCAGGAGTAATCCCAATGTTTGACATCAGTTTTTATTCAGCCAATGGTGAACCGTCCGATAGTGTAAGAATAACAGCAGCTACTTACGAGTGGTTAGCAAAATCAGCATTTTCAAAAATAGGTGGCGAATCAATCGAAACCAAAATTTACCTAGATGAAGAAAATGTAATTCTGCCTTTAGTTGAATTAAATCAAGATATTCGCCAGCAGTTCAAGAAAATTTTCAGCGAAGCAATCATCAGTGAAAGCGATGCAGTTCTTACTAAGCTTGGTGATTACCCTTCAAAAGAAGAGTATCAATCAGGAACGTACCGTCTGAGAAAAATGCTGGAATTGCTGAAGTGTGTGGAAAACGAAAACTATCAATACCTCCAGCGAATTTAATTGAGCGCGATCGCAATATCACAATTCTGGTAAAATGTGAAAACAATTAGCAGAAAGTCAGAAAATGGAACTCGCAGTAGAATGTCAAAAGCGGGCAGAAGGCAGCAAACCTAACGCCCTCCGCCGCTCTGGATTGATTCCCGCCGTCCTCTACGGTCACAAAGGCTCTGAATCCATTTCCCTTACCATCAAAGCCAAAACAGTTGAACACCTGCTCAAAAAGCACGTAGTCAACAATGCCCTAATTGACCTCAGCATTCCCGACCTCTCTTGGAGCGGCAAAACCTTGCTCCGGGAAGTGCAAGTTCATCCTTGGAAGGGCTATCCTTACCACCTGAGCTTTTTCTCCGTGGCGACTCAAGACAGCCTGGAAGTTGAATTGTCACTGCGTTTTGTCGGCGAACCTGTCGGCGTCAAGTTAGAAGGCGGCATCTTGGATACGGTGCTGACGCAACTCGCAGCTAAGTGCAAACCTGACAGCATTCCTGAAGCAATTGAAGTAGATATTTCTCATTTAAAGGTTGGGGATGCGCTGCACATTCACGAATTAGTTTTGCCTGCAGGAGTGGTAGCTCTCGGCGAACCAGATCAGGTGGTTGTTAGCGTGCTGGGAATTCAAGCAGGTTCTGAAGCCGAAGACGCAGAAGAAGACGCAGCCGCAGCAGCTTAATTAGTAATTGCTAATAGTTGTTAACTAATTGTTGAAAAAAAAGGGCGATCGCTTTCTCCCAAAAGGGCGATCGTTTTTTGCTAAAAAGGCTATTCTCGTTTGGGTTCGATCGCACATTTTGCGCCCTGCTCAGAAACAGGCAAGATGCCTGTTCCACAAACAGTGAATTACTTTCTTGTGGGGTGGGCTTAGAGCTAGCCCGTAATATCTTTTTAGGCGAGTTCCCCTCCACACCACCAGCAATTATCCCACAAGCAAAAACCTGCAGTGTTTACTTTGCTTTACAAAACCTGCGATCAACCAGAAGCTACAAGAGTCGGAACTGGCGCGAAAATCCGCCAGAAACCTTACTGATTCTTACATATTTAGCCGTAAAATCAAAAAATTAGCCGAGAATCCCGGTTCCTCGCCAGCACCCGGAGTCAAAAAAATTAAGAATTGGGGGAACAAGTCCGGTTCTGTTAGTGTCAAACGCGAGTATAATTGTGAAACGTTTTGACTACCCTATTTAATTCCTGCCTCTGGAGCCGCCGCCCATATGCCATCAACAGTGAATACAGAATCAACAGCGGTTCAATTTAACCAACAGGGAGAAACATACTTATCCCAAGGAAAAATAGAAGAAGCGATCGCCTCCTGCGAGCAAGCTTTGAAGATTCACCCCAATTTTGCACCAGCTTACAAAACTTTGGGCAACGCGCTGCAAGCTCAAGGCAGGATGGAAGAGGCGCGGCACTGGTACGCTAAAGCGATTGAAATAGAACCGAATTTTGCGGAAGTATACGCGAATTTAGGTAGTCTTGGCGCGCAGCAGCAAAAATGGCAGGAGGCGATCGGATTTTATCAAAAGGCGATCGCGATTAAGCCGAATTTCGCGGGAGTGTACCGGAATTTAGCAAAAGTATTCGGACAAATTAGCAAACCGGAAGAAGCCCAGCAGTGCTGGTATCAAGCATTTAGTTTGGAACCGGAAAAAGTAGCGCCGGGGGAACACTTGAATATGGGCGACGCTTTTTTTCGGCAGGAAAAATACCCCGAAGCGATCGCTTGTTACGATCGCGCCATAAAATTAAATCCTAATGTCGCTACTGCTTACCAAAATTTGGGCGAAGCGCTAAAAAAACAAGGCAAGTTAGAGGAAGCGACAGCATATTATCGCAAAGCTATTGAACTAAACGCAGCTAATGCGAGAAATGGCAGCGAGGGACAGCAAACCTTGGCGGGTGCAACGGCGACAAACGGTGCAGTTAAGCAGCAGCCCGCAGCAACCGCAGTTAAGCCACCAGTGCAGCAGGCAGTGCAGCCGCCAGTTAATCCGCCAGTTCAGCAGGCAGTTAATTCTACAATTAATATAGAAGATCCAGAAGCATACAAAATACTAGCAGAAGGCTATTTTGCTCAGGGCAAATTGGAACAGGCGATCGCAGCTTGCAAGAAGGCACTGCAAATTAAGCCGGAAGCGCCGCTTTACAAAATGCTGGGCAACGCCCTGCAAGCGGGTGGGAAAATTGATGAAGCTAAAAGTTGCTATGTCAAAGCAATAGAAATTAACCCAAATTTTGCCGAAGCATACGCTAATTACGGCAGCATTTGCGCCCAGCAAGAACAGTGGCAGCAAGCGGTTTCAGCTTACGAAAAGGCGATCGCCCTGAAACCGGATTTTGCAGGTGCTTTTCGCAATTTTGCAAAACTTTTGACGCAGTTAGGCAAGTCAGAGGAGGCGGCTGAGGCTTGGTATCGAGCATTTGCGATCGACCCCAAATCCGGGACGGCTGAAGAACACGAGAATTTAGCCAAAACTTTGATCGAGCAAGGTAAGGTAGATAAGGGAATTGAGTGTTACCGGCGCGCGGTTGAGTTGAACCCAAATGCTGGCGTAGCTTATCACGAATTGGGGGAAATTCTTAAGGGTCAAGAACAGTGGGAAGCGGCGGTAGAAGCTTACACTAATGCCATTAGAAACAATCCTGATCTTTCTTGGTCGCACAACAATTTAGCTGAGTCGCTGGTTAAGTTGGAACGGTGGGAAGAATCTGTAAATGCTTACCGCAAGGCGATCGAATTAAATCCTGATTTTAGCTGGTCTCACAACAATTTAGCCGATGTGTTGCTGAAGCTGGAACGGTGGGAAGAAGCTGTAGAGGCTTACCGCAAAGCAACAGAATTAAATCCTGATTTTAGCTGGTCGCACAACTACTTAGCAGACTCGCTGATTAAATTGGAACGGTGGGAAGAGGCAATTTCGGCTTACCAAAGGTCGATCGAACTCAATCCCGACCATTTTTGGGCGCACAACAATTTAGCAGAATCGCTGGTGAATTTGGAACGTTGGGATGAGGCAGTTGTGGCCTACCGGCGTGCTAACGAAGTTAATCCGAATTTTTTCTGGTCGCAGAGCAAGTTGGGCGACGTGCTGCTAGAAATGGAAAGGTGGGAGGAAGCGATCGATGTTTACCGGCGCGCCGCCGAGTTAAATCCTGATTTTCCGTGGACTTATTACAACATGGCAACGGCTTTTGAGAAGCTGGAACGGTGGGATGAGTCGATCGCCGCTTACCGCCGCGCTGCGGAAATTCAGGCGGATTTGCCGTGGCTTTCGCAAAAGTTGGCTGATGCTTTGAGGATGCGATCGCAGTGGGATTTGAAGGAGGCGATGCGTTTGTACCGACGCGCGATTCAGGAGAATCCTGATGACGTGCAGTTGTATCACAAGGCGCTGGAGATTGCGCCGAATGATGCGGATCTTTATGTTGAGTTGGCTAATGCTTTGGTGCGGCACAGTTGGCCGGATGGGGCGATCGTCTTTTATCAGATGGCGTTGCAAATTCGGCCTGATGACAAGGCTATTTCTGGGCGGTTAGAAGAGGTGTTAAAAAAAAAGGGTGTAAGTAGGGGGGCGGAAAAGAGCGATCGCGCTGTTCACGGAAATTCTGGAAATGCGATCGAACACACCCCTGGGGTAGCTACCGAGTACCACGAATTAGGGGCGTCTCTGCAAGAAGAAGGTAAATTTGCTGAGGCTGTGGCCGCCTACCGCAAAGCAATTTCAATTAATCCCAATTACTTTGGAACTCACCACAATTTAGGCGATGTCCTGAAATGGATGGGTAAAGTTGATGAGTCTATTAAAAGCTATCAGAAAGCGGCTGAACTGAATCCAAATTTTGTTTGGTCCCACCACAACTTAGCGGATGTATTTCAAGAAGAAGGTCGGCTTGATGAAGCTGTTGTTGCTTATCGGAAAGCGATCGAGGTTGCTCCTGACTTTGGCTGGTCGTACCACAATTTAGCCAAAACTTTAGCTAAACAAGACAAGCTTTCGGAAGCTTTGGAAGCTTATCAGACGGCGAGCAAACTCGATCCGAAACTTTTTGGTTTGGATTATCAAAACTTACGAGATTCGCTATTCCTCGGTCAAGACCCAGCTTACACCAAGTGGCGCGCTAAGAACAGCCCCAGAGAAGCTGACTTGCGTAAGATGGCGGAAACATTAGAAATCTTTAACTACAAGCCGCTGATTAGTATTGTCATGCCTGCTTACAATACGCCAGAAAATTATTTGCAGGAGGCAATAGAATCAGTTCTCAATCAGATATATCCTTATTGGGAATTGTGCATTGCGGATGACGCATCAACCGCGCCTCATGTCAAGCAAATTTTGCAAGAATATGCAGCCCAAGATAGCCGGATCAAAGTAGCTTACAGAACCAAAAACGGTCACATTTCTCACTGTTCTAATTCTGCTTTGGAGTTGGCGACGGGTGAATTTGTATCTTTATTAGACCACGACGATACGCTGACACCAGAGGCGTTGTATGAAGTGGTGCTGTTGCTGAACCGCCACCCGGAAGCGGACATGATTTATTCAGATGAAGACAAGATTTATCAGGATCAGGAACTGATAAATCCTTTCTTCAAGCCAGAATGGAGTCCGGATTCATTTTTATCTCGGATGTACACTTGCCATTTGGGAACTTACAGGCGATCGCTAATCAATGAAATCGGCGGTTTTAGACCGGGTTTTGAAGGAGCTCAGGATTATGATTTGGTTTTGAGGTTTACGGAAAAAACAGACAAAATTTTTCATATTCCCAAAATTCTCTATCACTGGAGAATGCACGCGGGTTCGGCTGCTGGAGGTGTAGAGGCTAAACCCTATGCCTATGATGCAGGGCAAAAAGCTTTGCAAGAGGCGATCGAACGCCGGGGCGAACCGGGGAAAATTGAACGGGTTCCCTACTTTTTGGGACACTTTATTGCACGCTACAAAATAGCGGATTACAAGCGGGTCAGCATCATTATTCCGACGCGGGATTTGGGGGATGTTTTGGACAATTGCTTGGAGTCTATCTTTACTAAGAGCGTGTACCCCAACTACGAAGTTATCGTCATCGACAACGGCAGTCAAGAGCAACACACGGCGGAAATTCTGGCTAAATGGAGGGCTAAGGAATCAGCGAGGTTTAAAAGTTATCGCCTAGATATTCCGTTCAATTTCTCTAAGATTAACAACTACGCTGCTAGCAAAGCCGAGGGAGATTACTTGTTGTTCTTGAATAACGATACAGAGGTAATTACTCCCGATTGGATTGACGGGATGGTTGAACAAGCTCAGAGAAGCTCGATCGGGGCGGTGGGCAATTTGTTGGTATATTCAGATAACAAAATCCAGCACGCGGGAGTGGTGATGGGACTCGGCGGCGGGGTTGCCGGTCACAGTTATTACCATATGCCGCGATCGATTCCTGGATATTTCGGGAATGTGGTAGGCATGAACAATGTTTCAGCGGTAACTGCTGCGTGTTTAATGTGCCGCCGCGAAGTGTTTGAAAGTGTTGGGGGATTTGACGAGGAGCTAACAGTGGCTTACAATGATGTGGATTTGTGTTTGAAGATGCTAGAGAAAGGGTACCGCAATATTTACCTGCCTCATGTAGTTCTCTACCACCACGAATCTAAAAGCCGGGGTTACGAGGATTCACCTGAAAAGAAAGAGCGGCTGAAGCAGGAATCGAAGCTGATGGAAAGCCGGTGGCAAAAATATATTGAGAATGACCCTTACTACAGCCCTCATTTAACCAGAGCTTGTCAAGACAGCGGTATCCGATTGGAGGACGAGAATTGGCGGCCGAGTCATTAGGAACATCCCTATGAGGGGTAGGTACGCAGGGCTGTTTAATTCTTTGTAGGGGCAATCCCCCCGCGGTTGTCCTGGTTGGTGGGGAGGGTAGGCACGGGGGCACTACCCCTACAAATCAACAACCTGTAGGGGCGGTGCCCCCGTGCCCGCTCTGAGTGTCGGGAGGATCGAGAGGATGGTGACTCAGACCGAAAACCGATACAATTCACCTGACTGCACCAATGTCAAAAACCTGTAGGGGCGGGTTCACCGATAGCTTAAAGGAATACCCAAAGACTAAAAAACCCGCCCCCACCCCGCGCGAGAATCCTGAAGATTGACATTGGTGCAAGTTCTCAGATACAAGGTAGTTATAAACCCTGTCTCAACAAGCTAAAAAAAGGAAATATACGGTACAAAATTATGAATAACTCATTACAAGTGCATGAAGAGACTGCTTCTAATTATTTTCACAAAGGCAATCTCCTGAAACAATCTGACAAATTTGAGGAAGCCGCCGCAGCCTACCAGCGCTGTACTGAACTCAACCCGGATTTTTCCTGGTATCACCACAATTTGGGTGAAGTTTTGGCGAAATTGGAGCAGCGGGATGGGGCGGAGAAAAGTTACCGCCGGGCCTGCGAACTTAACCCGAATTCGGCTTGGTCTTGGCATAATTTAGGGGAGGTTTTGGAACAGCAGGGCAATCTAGATGAAGCCGTTGCTGCGTACCGCAAAGCTGTGGAAATATATCCTGATTTCTACGAGTTTCATAATAGTTTGGGTAAGGGTTTGTGTTTGCAAGGTCAACTGGATGAATCTATAAGTTGTTTGCGAAGAGCGATCGAGCTTGACTCGGAATCGGCTTTGCCTTACCAAAATTTGTGGGAGGCTTTGGCAAGACAGGGACAGGTTGATGAAGGAATTGAGTGCTTGCGAACGGCGATCGATCTAAATCCGGGTGATGGGGAATTGTACCTGAAGTTGGCAGAGGCTTTGCAGGGTAAGAATGAATTAGCAGAAGCGGTGGGTTATTACCGAAAAGCGATTCAGTTAAAACCAGATTTCCATTGGCTTTACTATAAATTGGGCACGGCTTTAGCGGCACAGGGTCAATGGGAGGAGGCGATCACATCTTACTCGAAAGCCGCTGAGTTGGAACCGGGTTCGGCGATCGTCCACCACTATTTGGGGCATACTTTGTCGATCGTGCAGCGGTGGGATGAGGCGATCGCATCTTATCGGAAAGCGCTTGATCTCGTACCGAATGCGGCAGTGATTTACCAGCATTTGGGCGATGCTTTGGCGAAAGTGCAAAAGTGGGATCAAGCTGTGGGGGCTTACCGCAAGTCGGTTGAGTTTGAGCCAAATTCGCTGGAGGCTCAAGACCATTTGGGGTTTGCTCTATATCAGTTGGGGCGGTATGATGAGGCGATTTCAGCCTATCGCAAAGCTTTGGAAATTGCTCCTGATTCGGATGTAGTTCACTGTCATTTAGGGGAAGCCCTGCAAAGAAGAGCTCGCGTCCAACCGCTTCAAAAAGATGTTGAGCTGGATTTAGATGAGGCGGTAAAGTGTTATCGCAGGGCCAGCAAATTGAATCCCAGCAATTTGGAGGCTGCTCAAAAGGCTGTGGAGATTAAGTCTGATGACTCGGAGCTTTATTTGCAGCTAGGTAAGGCTTTGGCAGAACAAGGGCAGTTTGATGGGGCGATCGCTCAGTACCGCCGCGTTCTCGATCGAAATTCAGACTCTTGGGAGGCGCAGCATTATTTAGGGGAAGCTTTGGCAAAACAAGGGCGGTGGGATGAGGCGATCAATGCTTACGATCGATGTGTGAAGGTTCACCCTGATGATTTTATGTCTTACGCTGGTTTGGGTGATGTTTGGCTGGGTAAGGGAATCCCAGAGAGGGCAATCGAGTTTTATCAAAAGGCGATCGATCTTAATCCTAATTTAGCTGAGGTTTATGATAAGTTGGGTGATACCTTGGCTAAGGTGGGGCGACAAAAGGAGGCTAGTGTTTCTTATCGTCGGGGGCTGGAATTAAAGGCGAAGTAATAAACTTGAGCTTTTTTCTGAAACCCGGTTTTTGGCAAAAACCGGGTTTTTCGGGCTAGGATTTCCCCAGGGGAAGGGTTATGCCCTAGCCCTTGCCAAATGGTAAGATCGAAATTCCTGAGCCTTGTAATTATCCCAGTTTTTTTGTGTTTTCTCTCTGGAAAGCAGGAAGTACAATGCTTGATGGTATGATTAGAGATATTTGTTCTTAGTTACATATCCCTATTGCAGTCTATCTCGGCGAAAGTTCTCTAGCAATCTTCACAACAGTTCCTCAGAGACCGCTTTTAACAAGACATTCATTAAATAGCTATAACACGGAGAGTTCTCTGAGTCAAGCTGCATAGCTTCCTGCAAAGGCACGATCGCGTCTTCCCACCGTTCTAACTGGATCAGTGCTTCCCCTAAATGATAATAAGACCAATAGAACTTAGGGTCAAGGGCTATGGCCTGTTGATAAACCTCAACCCCCTCCTCCCAACGTTGCAAACGGATGAAACAATCGCCTAAACGACTATAAGCCGAAGAAAACTAAAACTCCCCATTCAAATCACAAGCCTTACGATAGGCACACAGCGCGTCTTCCCATTGTTCTAACTTCTCCAAGCACTGACCTAAATTATAATAAGACCAGAAAAACTCCGGGTTTAACTTACTTGACTTACCATAGGCGATCGCGGCTTCTTCCCACTTTTCTAACTTGAATAGGGCATCCCCTAAGTTATGATAAGAGCCAAAAAAGTCTGGGTTTAACTTACTTGACTTACCATAGGCGATCGCGGCTTCTTCCCACCGTTCTAACTTGAACAGGGCATCGCCCAAACTATCATAGGATCAGGCAAACTCCGGGTTTAGCCCGATCGCGTTCTGATAAGCGTCAACCGCGTCGAGCCATTTTTCCTGTTCTAATAAACTATTGGCTAAATTATATTGATTCCAAAATTTCTTGGCCGGGCTCAATTCTACTTGTTTATTCGGCGCGATCATGCCCTGCCTGCACTTCTCCCGTTTGTCCCAGAAGTCCCCCTAATTTTTGACGTACCTCTGACAAATTGGGTTTAATTTCTATGGTTTTTCGGTAATGCGCGATCGCCTCATCCCGTTGTCCTTGAGAGAGAAGAATATCACCGATTTTTCCATAAGCTTCTGCACAATCAGGCTTTAAATAAACTGCCCGACGGAAACAAATCATCGCGTGTTGGGTTTTTTGGACTTGTAATAATGTATTTCCTAAAGTCAGATAATCTTCTGCTGTCGCTGTATTAGGTTCTAACATGAACGCGACATACCCACACTCACAGGCTTCGGCTTGATTATTGAGTTGGGCAAATACTTTCGCTAAATTGCGATAAAATCCAGCACAGGGCTGAATCGCGATCGCTCGTTCATAGGCGGTAATTGCCTTTTCCCACTGTTGTTTCATCGCATAAATTGAGCCCAAATTTGCTAAAGCTGGAGCAAAATCTGACTGAATTTCTAAAGCTTTAATATACCAGCGTTCAGCTTGGTCAATCTGACCAAGAGTTTGAAATATATTTCCCCAAGACTTGCAGATGGGAGCCTCATTGATTTTACCAGGAGAGCTATAGAATTCGGAAAGAATATGTAATTGAACTGTCAGACTACTGCAACGCTGTTGTAGTTCCGTTTGGTGTGCGCTACCCTGAGATTTAGCCTGTTGGAGTTGCTCTTGAATTTGCTGATACTTAGCTTGCCATTCCTCTAATTTGTTTTCAGTCTGATGCAGTCGGGACTGGGATTTTTCTAATTCTGCCTGAGTCTGATGTAGTTGAGACTGGTACTTTTCTAACACCTCCTGAGTCTGATGTAGTTGAGACTGGGATTGTTCCAATTCTGCCTGAGTCTGATGCAGTTGCGAGAGCAGATTGTCAGCATACATTTCACTCCTGGGCAATTCGTAATCTGAATGGGCTACTTTCACAACAATAAGACTACTTTTTAAAGAAACGGGAGAATCATAACAGAAACCATAGTTTCCAGTCCCATAACCAGCATCTTTGATATCAGGGCGGTAAAGTTCAGCATTCACCGTATCTAGCTTTATTCCATCTTGATAAATATCAACCTCTAAAAAATCGTCATAATCATTACGGTTAAAAACCCATCCTTTAACTTGGTTATCAGCAATCTGATCAATATACCCTACAAATTCGTTTATGGTCTGTGTTGTATTTAGGACTTCAGTCCTCAGCTTTAAATGTGTGATCCTCAGCAAGCTTGAATCCATCTGATTATTTCTTATAGCAGATTTAATTGTTTTTCTCATCAGATTATAAAAATCACGAATATTATAATCTTGACCAGCATAGCGGTATAAAAGATTCTCGGAAAATTCTATATCCAAATTTTGGGCATTACTTGGATATAGTGGAAAATGGAAATTAGATAGAAGGGAACAAGATATATTTCTAGCATTTTCTTTGGAAAAATCATCAACACCTATTTTTTCTAAAACCCTGCCTGCTAGTTCAGCCATTAATCCTGAAGTCGGATGATTGAAGGTATGAAAAAGTCGTTCTTTTCTATAATTGGATCGAATAAAATCAGAAAATTTTAGATCAATATCCGCTTCACGAAGCCCTAATTCATTAAGAGATTCTTCTACATAAAATAGTGAAACATTTTTCTCAAACAAATTTAAATTAAGAAATACTTCTTCAAAATGAGAAGCATTTGACCAATTAATTATGTGGTTGTACATTATGGTCTCATCGTAGTGAGGGGGATGAAGCTCTGGATTATACCCCCTGAAGTATAGAGAAGGAAAAGATATCAGTGTACAAGTAGGTTTTTGCAATCTCTCTTCAAACAGATGTTGGGTTGATAGTTTGCCATAGTTATGACCAATTTTTTGATAAATAATTAAATCACAATCGGACATAACCAATTCTACAAAATCCACGTCCGATTGTGTTAGTTGATAGATCCCAGGAATATGATGATATGTAAAAGTTGATTTGAACGTTGGAGAGCAATCCAAATAATAATGTAGATTTTCAGCTTGGCAATTTCCATAAACACAATACTTTAGAGGTTTATTGAATTCAAGACTGTGGTTTGGTTCTTCCTGAATATCTGGGTGTAAAGCCATTTTGGTTATTTACTCTCTATCAATGGTGCAGATCAAGTCAAAATCAAAGCCCGAGGATAACAAGAAATTGCCTCCTAAAAGCGCCCTTATTTGGCCATAGTTTTCCCTAAATTATGGTGATACAAATGAAACTTCTGGTTTTGTTCTATAGCCTGATAGTAATAAGCAAGCGCTTCAGAGAATTAGCCTTTTTGTTTTAGTTCGTTAGCCGTTTGAAAATAGTTAGTAGTCATGGTTGTTGGTTCTTGGTCATTGGCGAAATGGTCTTAATTTATCACTTTATCAGATTTAGGGCCGCTCGATCCAACTCTAACTGGACCTGTTTCAGTTTTAAGCGCGATCGATCCAATTCTATCTGCATTTCTTCTGCTGTTTGTTTCCAGCTATCCAACTGAGATTTCACCCCTTCCTTTTCCGATTGAGTCGCCTCTAATTTAGCTTGTACCTCCTGAGTTGTGCGCTGCCAAGTTTCCACTTGCGTGGCTAACTGGGATTTTTCTGCTTGATTTTGCTGTAAATGTGACTCTTTTTCTTCTAACTGAGACTGTAATTTATCCAGAGATTGGGTAAATTGTGCTTGTATCTGCTGTACTTGCTGGGCTAACTCTTTTGCTTCTGCGATAAAAGCTTCTTTTTGAGCCTCTAAAATAGCGGAGTTAGCCTCTGCATACTGGCGATATTGGTTAAAAATAATCTCCCTCGTGCGAGTAAAATCTGCTCGGTTATGGCTACTTGTGTTAGTGCCATCATTTCTTTGGGTAAATTCGCAGGTAGTTTCTTTGATATGGGCTATGTCAAATTTGCGAGATAGCCGAATTATTAAATCCCAATCTTCATGGGTTGATAGGGTTTCATCAAATAAGCCCACTTCATCTAAGCAGGATTTTTCGTGCATTAGACATAAGTTAGGAGTGCAGTTACTCACTAAGATTTTGTCCTTGTCAAAGTCTAGGGAGTAGGGCACACTACGGTGAAGTGTCACATATTCACCATTTTGTTTTTCCTGTTGCGCCATGACAGCATCGGTGTAGGCGATTTTCTCTTCGCTATTTTCTAAGAATTTGACTAGGGTTTCGATGTGATTGGGGTAGTAAATATCGTCGTCGTCTAAGTAGGCGATGTATTTACCACGGGCGGCGCGGATGCCAGTGTTACGGGCGGCGGAGCGATCGAGAGCGCGATCGTGTTTTTTATAGACAATGTTACCCTTGGTATTGAGGCGTGAAATGACTGATTGTACGTCCATACCACCATCATTAACTACGATGATTTCTAATTGCGTGAATGTTTGATTGAGAACGCTTTGGATAGCTTGGGCAAGCATTTCTGGGCGGTCTTGTGTGGGTATGATGACAGTGACAAGCGGGCGACCTCTGTTAACAGTTGATTCCTCTATTGGGCGATACGGTAGTGCGTTTAGTTCTGATAGAGAAATAGGCACAGGGATGGAAGTTTTTGGGATGACACCCCGTTGGGTAATACCATATTCTTCTAGTATCTTTTGAGTCTCTTGTTGTCCGACGCTTGAAGAAAGTTCTAATCCTTGTGGATTTTCGTAGTATAACCCCAAGGGTTCTGGAATGCGAGCAAAGTTTTCTGTTTTGCCAATTCTCAGCCAAAATTCGTAGTCACCAGCCGATGTAAATTCTGGGCGGAAGTAACCATATTTTTGATGCAGAGATTTTCTCCACATTGGTTGGGAACCTATAATACAGCGGCTCTCTAATTCGTTGTAGTTAAATGATGGCCAATTCCAGCGCCGATTAGCCTTAGTGGTTTCCCAAGTATCATTGGGAGTATTAGTGATTAATTGATCTGGATATACTAGGCTAACTTCTGGTTGATGATCCAGGTAGTTTGCCATAAATTCTAGGGCATCAGGACGCAGACGATCGTCCGTATTGGCATTAGTAATGTAAACGCCTCGTGCCATCTTAATTGCTCTGTTCCATGACGCATAGAGGGTTTCCCGTTCTGAGGTTCGTTCATAAATAATGTGGGGATATTTCGCCTGAAACTCCTTGACAAGCGATTCCTCGTTTTGTTGTGATGCACTATCAATAACCACAATTTCTAGTTCACCTTTTTGATAAAGAGTTTGGTTGACTAGATTTTCTAAACAACCGCGTATGAATTTAGCAGAATTGTAAGTCGAGACGATCGCTGAAATTTTGAAATAGGGGCTATTTTTTATCCCACTAATTTCTTCTTGATAACTATCAATCGCATTTACCTGCGTCGGCACGAACTTGGCATCAATGTCATAACTAATGGGATTGGCATTTGTAACCTGTTCAATAACTTGCTCAGATATCCTGCTAAATTCGTTATTTAACATATCTGGATTACCTAGCAACATATCCCTAAAAGTCTTTAACAAATCTGGCTGGAAAAACTCTATAAATTGAAGTCCCAGTTGTCGCCACAATTCTTGTCTGTAATTTACAGGATGCTTAACATGGTAAGCAATAGGGGTTGCAAAATATTTTACAGTAACCCCTTTCTGGGCAGAGATAATCGGAACAAAGTAATCCCACCAAGGAAGACCAAGACAAAACGAAGAAGGCGGAAACTGTTCTAATAATCGTTTCTCAAAGAAGAAAGCATCAAAACCATATTTGTAAAGTTCTCCCGCTTCTTGGTTGAGAGAATCTATATCTAATCGGGAACTCAAAACTATTGCATTCTCTACCTGGTTGCAGATAAATGATATAAAATTATGATCTGCTTTCAAACGAATATCGGAATTGACAATACCGCAAACATTGCTTCCATAATGTCGCAAATATGAAAATATATCATCAATATACACTAACGGCTTTCCTGCCTCTGCTCGTGCGTCACGGTTGACAGTGTGAAAAGTAACATTTCTGTAGATTGGTTGCAGTTGGGCTACTTCTTGCTTACTATTTAATGAAACAACAGAAAATCCCAGAAAATTCCAGCTTTCAATAGCAGCCCTCTGATTCTCAATATTACCTGGTGCAATACTTGTAACTATCGTAACACTATTATTTGGGGCCTGATTTTGCTTCGAGGCTGCTGAATTTTCAGCATCCATCAGGGCCATGCGGGATGATTTTTTAACAGCTTTTTTACCCGCAGTATTAATTAGTACCATACTAACAATTTGCGCCATTTCTGACCAAGAAAATAACTTGACTCGCTCTAAGCCACTAGCAATTAATGAATTGCGAACTTCAGGTTTTTGGATTTCCAGCATTGCATTGACAAGTCCACTGATATCATTGCCATTGACATATAATGCTGATTCTCCTGCTACTTCTGGTAAGGAAGCATAGGGGCAAGTAATAACTGGACAACCACAAGCCATTGCTTCCAAAACAGGCATACCAAACCCTTCATAGAGGGAGGTATAAACTAAAGAAATTGCACCTGAATAAGCTAGTTTTAATTCTTCATCACTTAAATAGAGCAAATGGACTGTCACCCCTGAAGAAAAGTCTGCGAATTCCGGTTCTAATACAGAACTACCTCCAGTACAGACAATATCAAACTCTAGTTTATTGGGTAGTTGAGCAAATGCCTGAAAGAACAACCTCGCATTTTTATAACCTTTTGGCCAGCCCATCCTATCCCCTACCCAAAGAAAGTAGGGTTTGGTGATTCCTTTTTTCGATTTGAAGCTAACAACAGATTCTGGTTTCGCTGGGCAAAATGTGCTTTCTATTCCACAGTGGGCTACTGTTACAGTGTTAAGGGGTATGCTTGAAAAAAAACCGACTAAGTTCCTGGCTGTGTTTTCGGAGATTGCGATATATGCCGATGCGTGTGAGATGCCATAATGTTTTTCTCGCCACATCGGATGATCTAGATTCTGCTCTACCAACTCTGGAATCATGTCATAAGCCATGAATACGGAAGGGGTTGAAAGTGGCGTAGTGTAGTAAGTGGATATAAATAAATCAGCACCTTCTTCATCACAAACTTTTTGAAGCATTTGGCGATCGGCATCTGTGGCATTATAATCATAACTAGCTACAGTTCGATAGCGGATATTGTGAATTTTAGGTGCAGTGTTTTGGCGATCAAGAACAACAATATCTTGGCCAAAGGAACTAGAAGCCCATTCTTCTAGTAAACATTTCCAAACACGAGCAATACCCGTATTATTTAACTGGAAAAATACACCATCAACCACAACTTTGGGAAAACCTCTTTCAGTTATAGCAGCTTGTTTCGGTAAATTATCTAACTTTCCAAATTTCCAGCTAATACCATTAGGCTCTTTCCTTGCTAGAGGAACCACACCAAGTGCTGCTGATGTATTTACCATTGTTTCATCATGCACCCAACCTAAATACTGGCGTAACAATACTGGAAAATGGGTTTGTGTTTGCAATTCCATCCATTGTGAAACAGCATTTTGATAACCATAGTATTTTTCTTTAAACTGTAACTGCTGAACCGTTACATAAGCAAAGTGATGAAATACTAATCCTTGTTGCTCCGTTTCATCATGTAAAAATGGATTAACTGCTGCTACATCCTGACATTGACCATTGGGTAAAGATTCAACTAATCGCGGTGGCTCGTGAGCTTCCCAAACCATCCCAGGTTTAAATCGCCAAGTTCGCAGCCATTCTTGTTGCGGATTGTGGGCATAGCAGTTACGAGTGCTGATGACTAAGTTTTCTCCTACAAAATACCAACACCAATACCAAGCTGCTGTTTTATTGGGATTGTTAATAAACATCTGCTGTGCTGTGCAAATCTGGTCTAATGTCCATAGTTCATCAACATCAATTTGCCAGAGCAAACATTCTTCATTAATGTTAGGTAGGGGAGCCTTTACCATTTCTCGCTTACCATCCCAGAAAATCCCTTCTGGTTTGCGGTAAATTGTAATATTATCTGGATATTGTCGCTTAAGTTCGTTTAAATATTCAGTAGTGCCGTCATTGCTGCGACCGTTTCTATGAATTTCATCAGTAATTTTTCCGCCTAATGATACACTCCAGGCTGTGTCGTGCTTGAGTTCGGCAACACCTTCAACTATATGCCAATGCCATTTGAATGGGAGTTGTTTAAAGACTTCAATATGGTAATGAATGAAAGGGACACCATTGAGAACTATCGTAAAAAAGTGAACAGGTACTACAACATTGTTGTTGGAAGCTATAAATTCATTTCTTTTAAAAATCGCATAACCATTTCTGACTGAGCTATTTTCAGCGATAAGTGTATAATTAGGATCGAGCATAAGCCTTTGACGATTATGGTAATTTTTGAAAATATTGGTATCGTCAAGAGCAATATATTTAGCACCATAAACTTCATCTAACTCTGAAACTCCCGTAAATTCTGAGCCATCTATTAAAACAAAATCAAAATAATCTATATGGTTTTCTTGTTTGATAATTCTAATGCCATTACTGGGAACACCGCTACTTTTTACGTATTCAATATCCTGATATAGCCACCTAATAACTTCCTGTAATGGATAGTTATTTAATGCGGTTGATGTAGTATTATAAAATTCTATAATTTGATTCTCTTCAGGAAACTGTTCTAAGTTAACTGATGATACGTTGTATGGTTTGACAAACGCATCACTACTATATCTTTTTTGGAGAGCAGAAAACCTAACCTTCGATAGTTCCATGCAAAACAAGGTAGGTCGGTTTGGGTTATTTCGTAAACCAATAACAAACGCTTCTGTACTACCCTCGCCTGATGATGAACCAATTTCTAAAACTGTCTTAATACTTGCGGTGGAAGCAAGATTAAGGATTATATTATAAAACTCATCATCCTTGATTTCTGGCGGAATGATTTGACTGAGTTGCGAATTAGCTAGAGATGTTTGTGAGTCGATATTGTCTGAGTTCATTGTTGCCTCCGTTTTTTTTTCATTATCACCTTTATACCTGCTCAATATTAGGTGTAGGTGGAATTACTCTCTCAAGTCAGCGGTGATATCATATCTAATGCTTTACAGGTCAATAATTACCCATATTAATGATTTGATTTGTTACTTATTCATTATCAATGACAACTTAATACCTACTAAATCAAAAAGACTAAAACCTTTTTTTGTGAGATGGATGTCCACATCGCTAAATAGAGGTTTATTAGTATAGACCTGCATGAAATCTACCTCTACAGCAGTAGCTAGAACACTTGATAAACAACGACTAGCTCCTTCCAAAACTGGAATCTCTCCACCCTGAACATAAATCTGGAGATAATCTATGTCTGTGTTTAATCCATTACTTCCCCAAAAAACTTCATCTATCGTTGTAGTTTCTAATTCTAGCGTAGACATAACTTTATACATATCCACCACCAAAAGGCGCCAAATACTCTTCATTAGGTGGATATAGGCTACTACACGGTTGATATTTTTTTAGATGAAGGGTGGCTTTACCTACAGAATCCCAAATAGCATGAGGAAGATGTTTTTTATTCCAGTTGAATTGACGATTTTTTATATCTTTGTTCATTTCATGACCAGCAGAAGGATCAGCCTCAAATCCATAAATTGTTAAATTAGGTGCAAAACTTCCCCAACCATCTCGCTCTGCGTAATCCTCATTAAACTCCTTAAGCTTACGAGAGCCGACAATACAAATCGTGACGTGAATCTGGTTTAGATGTCCACTTTTCTTGAGACTTGGTAGAAATAATGACATGATACGAACTTCTCCTTTTCCTAATAAATAACGTAAACAGTAAATTCAAACCAAGCCCAGGGACAATATCTAGGTGTTGTGGGGCAGGATTCCAGAGAGGGTTAACTCCCAATTGGCATAGGAAATCAAGCCATATCCTAAAGCTTCAGGAGGAATTAAGCTACGGTTGTGCTGCGCTTCAACACCCTCCCATACTTCCTGTATACCACCCGGTACATGAGAGTAATCATGATTTTGATGAATGACTAAATTAGCTTTGGTTGCATCAACAATCGGTTTTTTAGAGTTTAGCGCCATGTAGACTAATCCATTGTCCCAAGCTACACGTCCAATCAAAAAATTAGGTATTTGAGGCCACAAATTTCGGGTAAATACTAAATAATCAATATAACAATCTTCACGGAGTTTCCCCGATCTAGCTACTAACTCCCTTAACTGATTTTCCCAATCATAGACACCTAAATCCAACATTACAGGAATATCAACATCATTTCGACGACCTATCATCAAAAAATTCTCAAATTTAGCTTTTACTTTGTCAATTGCTGGCATGAAATCACTTGTGAGAATGATATCTGCATTAACATATACTAAAATATCTGTTGATGAAATTCTTTGAGCTTGTTCAAACATATCATTCAGAAAAATTGTTCCATATTCATTACGTTTTACATTAGGAATATGGCGCAAACCCAACTCGCTTGCTATTTTAGCTGCTCCTTGTTCATCTCCAAACAAAATAATTTCAGGGCGAGGCTCAAGTAATGTCCAACTTTTTAACGCATTACGTTGAATTACCCTAGAGTGTCCGACAAAAGGCTTTGCTGTTGCAAAAATAGTTATGCAACTTCTGGATACTTGACTTCGGGCAGAATTCTGATTGCTTCTACTGAATATATCAATGGGTGGGTGTCCGCGCTCCAAGTCTGTCTTAATTTGCAGGAGTTTAGATTGCGATCGCTCCAAGTCTGTCTTAATTTGCTCTAACGAAGATTCTTTCTTCGACAATTCTAGTTTATGTTGATTCACGCTTGTGGCTTTGGACTCTTCTCTCCGCTGCTTTTCTCTCACATTCAGCCTTTCTTGATACAGTTCCATGTCATCAATTAATATATGTTCTAGATCATTCATCGTTATTTTTTCTTCTTTGCTACTCAGCAACTGCATAGCAACCGCTGAAGTTTTTCTTAGGAAAACTGTCCTGCCAGTATACCATTATAGCTTGTTGGCTTAATCGCAACTGCCTGACGAACCAATTGTTTCCACTCTTCTGAGTTGGTGAGTGAATAGGTATCGAGTTGTCGCCCTTTTTCTAAGGAGAAATTTGCAAAACTCTCTAACCAGTTGACGATTGTTTCTGTTTGGGAAGAAGGCGTGCATTTTAAGGATTCGTGCAAGCACTTTTGCATCTTGCCCACATCGCCGTTTTGGTAAGCATACCACGCATCCCAGACTAGAAGTCTGTAGGGCATCTGACTCTGAACACCTCGATCACTAACCGCATCTTGCTGGAAATGCGATCTATCCAACTCTTCTTGACTACGATGGAGTTGAGACTGATAATGCTGACATTCTTCCTGAACTTGGGCAAGTTGAGACTGATAATTCTGGGACTCTTCCTGAACTTGGGCAAGTTGAGACTGATAATTCTGGGACTCTTCCTGAACTTGGGCAAGTTGAGACTGATAATTCTGGGACTCTTCCTGAACTTGCACCAGTTGAGACTGATAATTCTGGGACTCTTCCTGAACTTGCACCAGTTGAGAGTAGAACCGCTTCAATTCATGTTGAAGTTGATGGTTTTGAGACTGTGACTGCTGCACTATTGCTTCTGTCTGACGCTGCTGAGCTTGGGACTGTTCCAATTCTCCTATAACCTGGACAAGTTGAGAGTGCGATCGCTTCCATTCCATGCTCCTGCTGCGGAGTTTAGACTGCGACTGTTCTAATTCTCCCTGAACTTGTCCAATTTGAGAACCCAATCGCTCCGCTTCCAACTGAATATGCTCTACTTGGGAGTTGCACTGTGCTAATTCGGCCTGAGTTTGATGCAGTTGAAAACGAGAGCGCTCTAATTCCCACTCAATTTGATGCAGTTGAGAATTCTTGTGTGCTAACTCTGCTCTATTTTGATGCAGTTGTGACTGCGACTGTTCCAATACTGCCTCAGTGGAGCGCAGTTGTGACTGCGACTGTTCCAATACTGCCTCAGTGGAGCGCAGTTGTGACTGAGATTGTTCCAATACTGCCTGAGTGGAGTGCAGTTGTGATTGAGATTGCTCCAACTCTGCCTGAGTGGAGTGCAGTTGTGATTGAGATTGCTCCAACTCTGCCTGAGTGGAGTGCAGTTGTGACTGAGATTGCTCCAACTCTGCCTGCGTCGAATGCAGTTGTGACTGAGATTGCTCCAACTCTGCCTGCGTCGAATGCAGTTGACCTTGATACTCTTGCAACAGTGTCTCAGCTTGTTGCATTTGATCTTGGAATTGTTCCAATACTTCCTGTGTTTGATGCAGTTGACTTTGGTACTGTTGCGCTTCCCCCTGAATCTTTTGGAGCAGAGCCTTACACTGTTCCAACTCCTCTCTAGTCTGGTGCAACTGAAACTTAGACAGCTCTAATTCTTCTGTTCCCGATATTGTTATTACATTTTTATTGTTTCCTGAACCATCGCTTGGGGGGGTTGTTTCATTATAGGGAGCGCAAACTTTTGCAACTTCATCTTGGGCTATATTAAAATCCCGAAAAGCAATAATGTTTCCATAGCCACCCTTCGGATAAAATATTGAATCTGGTTCTAAAGTAGACGATTGCAATTCAAATATTTTGGCTTCTGTATCAACCGCATTATCTATCATAATGCTGCAATTATATCCGCACTCCTTCAAGGCTCTGATACACTCCATAGTAGCGCCCACATACTTGGGCGACCAACCATATTGACCTTTTTCCTTATAGTCGCCACCCCCATATTCAAACATAACTACGGTTGGCAGCCAAGCTTTGGGTAATCCCCCCAATTTAGTAAGAACCGTAGACTCCGCACCTTCTATGTCTAGCTTTAAACAAGTTACTTTTTGAGCGTTTAAGTTTAACAGTAATTTAGATAAGGTCAATGATTGTACTTCTCGTGTTTCTGTAGAAACACCAAACCAGTCCGACTCAAGAGAAGCATAATTACTATCCCATCCAGCAGCCGCATTTCCTAAATGAATAGTCTTAGTGCCGTTGACATCTGATAGACAGGCTTCTATCAAAGTGATGCCGTCATATTGACACAAAACCCGCACTCCCTCCACAGGGAGGGGTTCAACGGCGATAGTTTTAAATCCCAGCATAGAAAACATCTCGCAGTAAAATGCAAATGTTCCCACCCCAACATCTATACAAAGGCCTTCTCGCTTTTCGTCTACCAGGGGAAGAACATAGCTTAAAATTCTTTGACAACAAGCTTCCACACGCATCAGCAATCCTCCTAACTTATGATTTTGATTCCAAAAATGAGTATGTAATAAATATTCTATTTTTAACTTTTACTCGCTCTAGGACAACCTACTCCCAAAATGGTTTCTCAGAAGCTTACCACAAATGAGGGTAATTTTTGCCCGATCGCCCCCAATGAACTCCAAATGAACTCAAGCCGTTGCCTTTCCAAGGATATCAGACTTCAGACCTCTGAGGATGTTCCCGCACGCACGAGGTATTATAGATGGCCGATCGCCCCTTGCCCTCAGCCATCGAGCTTAACAATAGATATTACCCCAAAAATCAACACAGGAAGACGATCGCACTCAATCGATCGACCAACACGCGCGATCGGGTAAACTAGAAAGGTCGATCGGGCTCTACCCGCGTGCCATTGACTCAAAGCCCAACTTCTGCATCAGAGTCAAGCACTGGACTCGGCACATACAAAATTAAATTAAAGTCGATCGAGGCAGTTTACTGCGATCGCCGCTTAAAAATAATTGTCTCCTCAGCTTGCTTAAATTCTATATCAAACAAATCAAACACCACCTCTCGACCCAAAAGTATTTCCTGGCAAAAATCTGTTTGTGCCCAAGCGACAGGCGCACTAAAAACATGACCATCTAACTCTATTTCCACCTCTCGTAATAAATATTCAATACTGCCACCAACTCCTTCTGCTTTATTATTAATTTCTCCTTCCGCCTTAGCACAGCCTAAATCCCTCCCTAATTTCTTGGTGATTAAACTGAGTTCAGCGCCCGAATCAACAAGTATTTTAACTTTCACTGCGTTATGAGACTTCATTATTAACTCATACTTAGGTTGCCAATCGTGAGCTTTTAATGTCCTCATTCTCACAGGATAAAAGCGGATAGGTTCTACAAACTCGCTTTCAAATATACGCTCAATTACATAATCTAAGCTTGACAAGCTTGGATCGATACCACTCTTCATTTTGTCATAATCGCGATCGTGACTAATCACCCCTTTGTTAGTATAAGCTATCCACTCACCCCGATATTTTTTTAACTCCGGTCGATGAGCTTTATACCAATCATTGGCTGTAGGATACTCTGGTTCCATAATTAAATCACTTTCTTGTATTTTATAAAATCATCTATCCTTGGGTTAATGATATCTCTCGCTACAAAATTTTATCAAACATAATTTACTTTTGTCGCGATCGGGCTTTTGTATCCCATTCTACTACATAGGGTAAGTTTTGCCCGATCGCCCCAATGAACTCCCAATGAACTCAAGCCGTTGCTTTCCCAAGGATATCAGACTTCAGCTCTCTGAGGATGTTCCCGCAAAACCAGGTATTATAGACAAGCGATCGCCCGCCAAGCCCTAAGCCATTCAGCTTGGAACAAAATTATCTATCCAAAAAGTAAACAAGCCAAAATCAACCCAAAAAAAGCTGTGACCCAATTCGACAAAGGCAATCAACTTCTACAAGGAGGTAAGTTTAGAGAGCTAACAGCCTCAACTGCACCACAGATAGCAAATTAACATCAAATCCGACAAGTAGCTCGGAAATAAAAATTTGGAAATAGCTTAAGGAGAAGCGACATGAGCAACATAGTAGAGCAAGATGAGAACTTAATTTTGTGCGTAGATGAGTCCTGGTCGGATGACTATGCTATTGGGATTCGGGGTTGGATTGTCAGCAAAAAGGGAAGTTTAGAGCAAGTTGAAATCTGTGTGGGCAATACTTGCGTGCCAATTACTTCTTGGCATCCGCGCCCTGACATAGCGATAGCGCTACCGCAATACTACAACGAAAAATGTGGCTTTGTGGTTCATCTAAACCGCACTGCTCAGCACAATGCCACATTTTTTGTGAAAGTTCCGGGAGGAACATCAAGTAAGACCATAGCTTTCGCCGGATCGAGACCACCTGAACCGGACAGAAATATCTTCCCCGAAGGTGGTGGAATTCACGGCGAGTTTATGCAGTTAGTCAATGATAAACATCTCAAAGTTTTAGAAATTGGCTCGCGAATCGTCTCCCCCGGAACTGTCAGCCACAGGCAATTATTGAGTGGCGCAGCTTCTTACACCGGCTTTGACTATTATCCAGATGCAAATACAGATGTGGTGGGGGACGCTCATAAATTGTCTCAATACTTTCCCGATAGGCGGTTTGATGCTGTTTTTTCTATGTCCGTGTTGGAACATTTAGCAATGCCTTGGGTAGCCGCAATGGAAATTAATAAGGTGCTAGAAATAGGAGGATTTACCTTTCATCACACTCATTTTTCCTGGCCTTCCCATGAGATACCTTGGGACTTTTGGCGTTTCACGGACGAAGGTCTTAAGGCTTTATTTACGCCAGCGTTAGGATTTGAAGTGATCAAAGCTGCTTTTCACGAACCGATGCGCTTGCACTTTGATTATCTGAGGCCTAGCCAAGAAAGATTTCCGCTTACTCCTGTATTTGGAGGAGTAGTCATCCTTGCTAAAAAAGTAGCAGAGATTAATTGTGACAAGTTCAGATGGGATGTAACACTGGAAGATGTTTTGATACCAGGCAGCCATTACCCAAAACCAAATACTTAAGTGTTATGTTCCCTATGCTTTCAGCTTCGCTAAAGCTGAAAGCATACACTAGGTCAATTGATTGAGTTGCAAGAGGCGGCGCAGCATTAGGTGGCTGATGGTTAATTGAAGGTATAAGAGAGACTTGGCTGTAGTTTGATCGCTTGTTGATAATAAGCGCGATCGCTTCATCCTATTCCCCAACCACAGTCATAATTTCCTTTAACTTATCATGAGCCTCAGAAAAACTTGGGTTTAAATAAACAGCCCTGCGGTAACACACGATCGCCCGCTCCTGCTTCCCTTGCTCTAACAGAGTATTGCCCAGGTTAAAGTATTCCTCTGCCGTTGTTTGAGGTTCCAAAATCACGGCTGCATAAGAACACTCGACAGCTTCATCTGGCTTACCAATTTGCGAAAAAACCTTAGCCAAGTTACGGTAAACACCAGCAAAATTCGGTTGAATCGCGATCGCCTTTTGGTAAGATGCGATTGCTTCTTGCCACTGTTGCTGCTGTGCGTGAATAGTCCCCAGGTTTGCTAAAGCTTGAGCAAAATCAGGTTGAATTTCCAAAGCGCGAAGGTACCAACTCTTTGCCTCATCCAGTTTACCCTGAGCTTGCAAGACATTCCCCAAAGTCTTGTACGCCGGAGCAAACTTGGGTTGAATCTTTAATACTTGCTCGCAAACTGCGATCGCATCTTCTAACTTTCCTTGAACTAAATACAACTCTGCCAGTTGATTTAACGGAGCTGCAGCACTCTCCATTTGTTGCAGTTGAGCCTGAACTTCGATGAGCTGAGACTTAGTTTGTGCGAGTTCTTCCTGAGTTTTTTGGTATTGAACCTGCCGGAGTTCAAGCTCTTCTTTAATTGGTTGCAGTTCTTCTTGAACTTCTTGTAGTTTAGTTGTAAATTGCTCAAATCCCCCTGCATTTTGGTGCAGTTTTGTCTGAGATTGCGATCGCTTCAATTCTTCCTGGGTTTCGTCTGGCTGAGAATCCAGTTGTCTGACTTCTTTGGATAAGGCATCTGTTCCAGCATCTTCAAGCTGTAACTCTCTGTAACTTTCTTGCCAGAGTTCAACATTATGCCAATAATTATCATTGGCAAGCTCTAAAATAATGGCAGGTACGTTTTGGCTTTGAATATCTTCTATTTGAGTCGGTTTAGGGCCGTGAAAGTGCAAAATCTTCGAGGCTGGATTTGTAGACCAATAAGACTTCCAATTCAGCGTAACATCTAGCCTCTCCCACTTATCTGCAAAAAACCTGTTATAAGCACCTTGGTCGAAAGCTAACTGGATAAGTTCGTCAAAATTCCTATCAATATATTCATTGAATTCTTTGTCTATTTTTTTGAGGTTTTTGACATTCATGTACAAAACCCCACTATTCATATAACTCCAATCATCTGGCGAAAATTCAGGTGCTGCTGCTAAAAAATTACAATCAAATTCCTCCAAATATTCGCACACATCGTCAACAAACATCACATCGCAATCTGTGTAGAAAATGTATTCATCATCTATGTCATAAATTTCTAAAATTTGCGGAATGTCTATTCTCAGTAAAGCTCCTGCTGCTACACTCCTGCCAGGTTCGTGTCGTGGGGTATTGAGCTTATCATAGTGGCGACTTCTATGATGTATGATTTCCACATGATTTCTCCTTAACCAATCAGTTAGTTCGTTTTCTTGACCATCATAAATACAAAACGGTTGTAAAGATGTTCTTTTGATGGCTGTATAAACGGCAACTTTAATCATTTGAGCATAAGCTTCAAATGCCGGGCTATCACTATTAACAGCAAAAAACCATTTTATTTGATTCTTTTTCAAGGAAGCTTTATCATCTAGTCTTTGAATGCGAGCGCGCGATTGAAATTGATATTTCTCTAGTTCTACTTGCATCCGATTCACCTTAGATTGCCAGCAGTCTTTTTCTATCACAAGTTGCATTATTTTAGATTGAGATATTGCTGAATTAACAGCTTGCTTCACTTGAGGAATTAAACGCTGGACAGTCAAATCTTCCACTTCATTTCGATCTCTGGATTCTACAACTTCCAAATCTTTGATAAAGAAAACAGCATCGCCTCGCATCACCTTTTCTTTCATTTCTTGTCGAGAGCGAGTATAGTAATGATTGAGCCGCAACTTTTTGGTTGAAACTCTTTCTGTTATTGAACCACCTAAAAATTCTTTGTTTTCTGTAACTATAGAATGTTCTTGATTTGCTGGCAGGAAAAAATGAGGACACTGAGGGCGCAGGATTTTGTCCGGTTGTACGATACTTTTTACATACCTATTTGGCTCATAGTCATCTTCCGAGCGCCTAGTATAATTTTGTATCTGTAGTCCTTCTGGTTTAGTTTGATGCCCTGAAGAGCCAAAATATAGCATATTGACTGCTACTCCAGCCACCCCATTAAATTCTGCCAAGACTTCTTTTAAATCCTCCTTTTCTGTAGGAAATAAAAACTCATCCACATCTATAAAAGCCATCCATTCTGATTCTTGTCTGTAATTTTCCAGACAATGCTCGTATGCCAATATTTGTCCGGGAACAAATGGCCAATCGTGCAAAATTACTTGCCCAGAACGAACATACTCTTCAATAATATCAATCGTGCCATCACTGCTATTATTGTTGTATAAATAAAATCTTTCAACCCCTACTATTTTATGAAACTCTAACCACTCTATTAGGTAGGGAGCTTCATCTTTCATAATTGCACAAACGCTGAGGTGACACTTTTCTCTTTTATTTTGTTGAACAGTTACAGTTGATTGAAATTCGTTTTCAGTTGGTTGCAATTGCAGCCATCCCATCTGAACGCGGGTGTTATCTTCCAAGATGACTTCAATATGTATTTTTGATTCCGTGAGATTTTCTGTTAATTCTAATACGGTTGAATAACCGCTGTATTCCGATCTAGGGATTCCAGGAAAGGCATTTTTCACATCGGGGCGATATTTCCACACAGGAATGCTACTGATAACTCGATCGTCAACCAGTAATTCAACACTCTTAGCTAAAGATTTTTTACCTAACACCCACCCGCCAATCAAAATCTTACCAGTATGTTGGGAACCTTTCGCGGGCGCGTCTATACTAAATCCCCACAGCAACTCAGTATCTTCTGAAGATATTGATACGGAATCTATCGTTTTCACACTTTTCACTTGGTGTTGAAACTCTGGGGCTATCGCCTGATTAGGATTATCGCGCAGCAGTGGCTCGCTATTCCAAGGATCGAATGCAATCATTTTTTGCATTTGCAAGTGGGGACGGAAGAAAAATTTGCACCGTTCATTTAGCATCGATGCGGCAAACGAGAATGTGCTATTGGAAATTGCCAAAACATCGCATTGGCTCAAAATGTAAAAATCAGGATAGAAAGGTGCTTCTGGCATTTCTACACCCAAATCTTTGACTGTTATCGGATTGTAATTCGCAAAATCCCCGACAACCGTTTCGATTTCATCGCTAGCAATAAACAAAACGGGTTCATCTAGAGTTTCCCACAGACCGTCCAGCCATTCCTTGTACCATCCACTCGGAGCAACGGTCAGATACGGCACAACAGTATGAACGCTTCTGTAATCACCGCGCCGCAAATGTAATCCAACAACTGTTTTACCTTTGGAACGCAAGCGATCTAGAGCCTCTATGACCTTCCCTTCGACTTCTGGTAGAGGTTTGAATAAAGATTGGAAATATTCTTTATGTTGGGCGTGATATTGAGTGTGAAACTGAAAATAGCCCTGGAAGTCTACATTTTTCAACGGTTCCGGTGCATTGAGAATTGCCGACTCGGAAAGTTTGTAAGGCTGCGCTTGTTCTCCAACTAGAGGTAAAGGCTTAGAAATACGCGCATCATGGTGACCGAATAGATACTGACCGATCCAAGCTGGTGTTTCTACCCTAAGATTGTGTTCCCTTGCGTAAGTTCTCAAAAACGCATACAGAAATATTTGATTTCCCAACCCAGCCATATTCTCCATGCCCAGTACGGATGAGGTAATCGCTGGTTTTTTCACATAGATTGCATCTCCCCAAGATGGGTGAATTGGGGTTGTGGTTGCTACCCGCTGAAAACCGTGGCCTTCGAGAAATTCGTCTAACTGGTCAATTAACGCGCAGCCTTCATACAGTTCTTCGTAATTAACTTCTGTGTTGATTAACTCAACAGATTTCAACCAATTGGTTGCTCCTTGCAAAGCCAAGAGTTCTGCACCTTGGATATCTATATTTAATATATTAAAGTCTGAAGGATTGAGTTCCTGTTCTTGCAGTAGAGTATCGAGTGTTTTGGACTGTACTGTTATTTGATGAGTTTCCGTGATGTGGGGATAAATCTCTTGATGGTGCTTCAAAGGCAGAATAGAACTGCTTTGATCGAAGGAAGTAACGTGCAAATCCACAGTACCATTGTGATCGCCGATCGCACAGTTGACCGAGCGGACATCGGGCATCCCGGTTAGATTTGTTTGCAGGCGTTCAAATACCGTTGGGTTGGCTTCTACGAACAGCACTTTTTGCGCGCCCATTTGTTGATATGCCGTGATTTCTATGCCTTCATGAGCCCCAACATGAATCACGCCACGTGGCGCGATGGCATACTGCCGACCAAGTTCCTGTATGTTAAGCTTTCCGTCGGTTACTTCACCCAAAACATTGGAGCGGAATCGCTCATTAACAGCCAAGAAATTGCTGAACTCAAAGTTTTCATCCTCTGGCAAAAAGGTGGGTTTGTATTCTAACCTATCCGGCAAAATCTTAAAAATTGAATAGCGGAATTTTTCCAAATACTCAAATGCTTCTTTTAACGTTGTTTTTGAATCGAGATAAGTTCCACCATATTCAAATTGCAGATAATCTACTCTACCTGTTTCTAGAAAATATTTAGCTCCATAGAGAACATCTAATTCGCCTCCCTCAACATCTATTTTGATAAAATTAATTCTTTTAATCCCGTGGCGCTGACAGTAATTGTCGATAGTTGTCGTCAAAACTGGTATTTCTTTAGGCGGATTCAGCCACCCTTCTTTTTCAACATCGAACCGGCGGTAAAATGTACTCAAGAGTGGATTGGCTTCGTAATAATAAAATGTCTTAACTTCTTCCTTCTGCCCTACAGCTAGATTGTTTGAAATTACTTTTTTATCTAGGTTCTGAATCAGCTTTTTGTAGACATGAGGAATTGGTTCAAACAGGTGAATTTCTACATCATTTCCTTGGCTCACCACTTCCGCTGTCCAATCCCCAGCATTAGCACCTACATCAAAAACTACATTTTTTTCCTTAATAAATCTCGCGACCACTTGGCTTTCACCACTACTTTGAAAGGTGGTATTTATTATTTTTTCTGTTTCTTTCTTTTCTTCTGGGGGCTTGGGCAAAGCAGTAGCTACCCGCAGTTCACCTGTTCGCGAAAACTCTTCCCATGCCTTAGTATTAGCATCTTGACAAAACTGAGCTAAAACTGATTTCGCTCGTTCAGGCACAGAAACTATGGCATCTTCAAAAATAACGGTATATCTGCTTGTTTTCGCCGATAGTGTAGCAATTATTTCATTAAGGCTCGGCCACTGTTCTATACGGTGAGGACTTGGTGGGGGAGACAAAAACAATCGAGCATCGTCAATCAGGATAAAATGTTCGCATTCAGAATTATTGATTATTTCCAATTCTTCAAGCAGCGGACACTCATCATCTTCTCCCGCTGTACCGCCGCCCATCCAATGAGCATCTAACCAAAACAGAGCAGGCTCATTGAGTTGAGGAACGACTAATTTAAGTTGTTCTTTTGTATGACCCCACAAAAATTCTATATTTTTTACATGGCTGTAAGCACTGGATGTAGATTCATATATGTGCTTAGCAAATTCTATTGTGAATACCTTTTGAAAATGCTCTGCCGCCCACACAGATGTGCTGCCTTGAAAAGTCCCCGTCTCTACAAATGTTGGCAAATTATATTCATTTTTCAGCACCAACATTAGCTGTTTGCAATCTCCCAAACCCATCTTAATTACTCCTATACATTTTTTTTAAACACATACCTACAGTCTCTCTGAACCAGCCTTTTTTTTGGCAGTGTTTAGAGATTAACATATCTTGGCTGCCCGTGAGATTTCAAAGACCTCATCCTGACAAGATAAAACCTAACTCGTTCCACAAATTCACTTTCAAATATACGATCGAACACATAACCCAATTTAGGTATATCAGCCGGAATCCCGTCCTTCATCTTTCGATAATCGCGATCGCAACTAATCACACCTTAGTTAGTATAAGCTATCCACTGACCCCGATATTTTTTCAACTCACGGCGATTGGCCTTATACCACTCCTTAGCTGTCGTATATTCTGCCTCCATATTTTCACCTGATAATTTCCCCTCCAATCTGCCTCGCTTCCACCATCATCCGCACCACATCAGGCATCTTATACTTCGCCTCCCATCCCAATTTTTCTTTTGCTTTAGCCGGATTTCCCCTCCCAACTGCAATCTCCGTTGGTCTGTAGAGACTAGCATCGGTTACTAAATGTTCCTGCCAATCCAAACCCGCAGAAACAAACGCTGTCTGCACAAACTCCTCCAAAGGATAGCTTACACCCGTGGCAATTACATAATCGTCCGGTTCATCCTGCTGCAACATCAAATACATCGCCTCCACATATTCCGGCGCCCAACCCCAGTCCCGCTGCACTGAAATATTTCCCAAATGCAGTTTTTCGGAACTACCCGCAGCAATTCGGCACACAACAGATACAATCTTTTGGGTGACGAACCTCTCCGGCCGCAGCGGCGACTCGTGATTGAACAGAATACCAGAACAAGCAAACAAATTGTAAGCTTCCCGATAATTCGCTACTTCCCAAAATGCCGTTGCTTTCGCTACCGCGTAAGGACTTCTGGGGCGAAAAGGCGTATTTTCATCCGCTGCACTGCCTCCAGTATCCCCAAAACATTCGCTAGAACTGGCATTGTAAAGTTTAATTTTGCCACCAGTAAACCGAATTGCTTCTAACAGATTTAATGTGCCTGTGGCAATGCTTTCGAGGGTTTCTACGGGTTGTTCAAAAGACAGACCGACGGAACTTTGACCTGCTAGATTGTACACCTCATCTGGCTCTATTTTGGCAAGCACTTGCAAGACGCTGCGAAAATCGTTGAGAGACATGGATTCTAGTTTTACTCTGTCTCGAATGCCCAAACGGCCCAGGTTTCCGAAACTAGACATTTGGGCGTCCCTGGAAGTGCCGCAAACTTCATAACCTCGATCGAGCAAAAGTTTAGCTAAATAAGCTCCGTCTTGACCTGATATACCACAAATTAGCGCTTTTCTCATACCACATTTGGCTTCCAAAACTACACCGTAGCTGTTGCTCTTTTTCCAGTTGTTTAACTTTTAGAAGTCGGAATTTTTATTTTTTTAATATTTGGGGTTTTCGGAGAACTTAACCAAAGCAATTTTAAGCGCTTACTACAAACAACAAATTTATCATCAAGCAGACCCGAAAGCCCGATCGAAGTATTATTGCAAAAAGTTCGATAGCTGGGAGTAACAGCATACAGATATCGTAGGGAGACGGCACTGCCCATTGGTGTCAACTTAACGTCAAACCCTGTCACAGACTGCTGTTTGACTATTAACCCTAGATCCCCCCTAGCCCCCCTTAATAAGGGGGGGACAAGAGTATTATCAAAGTCCCCTTCTTAAGGGGGATTTAGGGGGATCTAGACTTGGCTATAAACAAGAGATACCAAGGCTTTCAGGCTTAAGTTGACACCTGTGGACACTGCCGTGTCCTGCGCCATATTTCATTGTCTCCTCGCCAACTATCGACTGCCAAAAGTCTCTACCGCTCGAAAACAGAAATAATCAGTCAGCTAGAAATCGACTCAAAAGTACAAAATATCAGCATTTTTTACCTTCTGCCGAATGACTAATGCCTTCTGCCTTCGGGTACTAGGCTTCCCAACGTTCGGCGACTAATTCAGCCAAGTCAACCACCCGCTGACTGTAGCCCCACTCATTGTCGTACCAAGCCAACAGCTTCACCATGTCGCCATCCATCACCAGCGTCAAGCTGGCATCCAGTATCGAAGAAGCATCGTTTCCGCGATAGTCGCATGAAACTAAAGGCAAATCGTTGTACTCCAAAATCCCTTTCATGGAGCCAGAGGCAGCTTCTTGGAACACTTGATTTACTTGCTCGGTAAAAGTCTTTTTCTCTACCTGAGCCACAAAATCCACTACGGACACATTGGGAGTCGGCACGCGCATGGCAATACCATTTAACTTACCCTTCAATTCTGGAATCACCAAAGCCACAGCTTGCGCCGCTCCGGTAGAAGTCGGCACAATATTCATCGCAGCAGCCCGGGCCCGCCGCAAATCTCGGTGGCTGGCATCCAGCAAGCGCTGGTCGCCAGTATAGCTGTGGGTAGTGGTCATCATGCCTTTGACGATGCCAAAATTTTCGTGCAGCACTTTCAGTACAGGAGCCAGACAGTTAGTAGTACAGCTAGCATTGCTGATGACTGTGTAGTCACTGTGCTTGTAGTTGTGGTGGTTGACTCCCATCACATAAGTGCCAACTTCAGAACCCTTGCCGGGAGCGGTAATTAGCACTTTTTTAGCGCCGGCAGTGATATGCTTCGATGCACCAGCTTGGTCAACGAAGACACCGGTTGATTCAATAATCAGATCAATACCCCAATCTTTCCAAGGCAAGTTTAGCGGGTTGCGATCGCTCACGCATTTAACTGTCTTCCCATTTAGGGTAATGGAATTTTCATCCGCACTGATGTCCACATTCTTCAACGTTCCCATCATGGAATCGTATCTGAGCAAGTGAGCATTACTTCTGGGATCGGAAGTGTCATTAATAGCTACCAACTCTAGCTGGCTGTTTTCTCTGCCCAGCCAGCAGCGCGCAAAACTGCGCCCGATACGTCCAAAACCATTGATCGCGACTCGAATCACTTTAGTACCTCCTAACGATGGCAGCCCCTAGCTCAGGCTTAAATTTTGGAAAAATTTAAGAATTGACTTATGACACAAGATCATATCGCAAAGGTCGATCCTTTATAACTTTTTGTGTCGATCAAAAAAGCTTGAACTTTTCTAGAAGGCTGAAATTGCAAGGCAGAAGGCATTAGGCTTTCTGCCGCTGGTTACTGGTAAAGCTGATGGGCAGCAATATAAGTTTGTACAACTTCCGGGACTAAGTAGCGGAGGTTGCGACTTTCGGCGCAGCAGCGGCGGATGTGGCTCGACGAAATCTCGATCGCAGCCATGGACAGCACCTCCCAGCGAATTTTCACGTCCAAAAGAGCCATTTGTTCGGCAACTCGTCGGCCCACAGCATTTGCCTGAACCTGCATCCTGTCTCCCCCGGAATCGATGGGTTTTCCACTCGGACAATCTCCCCACTCTGACACTCCCTCTATCTCCTGGCTTTCTCCTGTCTCCCCATCTCCCTGAGTCGGACGTGGGGCCACCAACCAGTCGCACAACCGGGCAATTTCGGCGCACCGGTGCCATTTGGGGAGAGTAAGGAGTGCGTCACTACCAATAATCCAGTACCAGCGATGATCGCCTGGATACAATTTTTGCAAATACAGCAGGGTGTCGATCGCAAAACAACTGCCTCTGGGATTTGCCGACGACGGCGAAAGTAGGAAGTCGGGGCGATCGCCGATCGCCAGAGCGAGCATTTCCCGGCGCTGCTCAAAACTTGCCAAATCCGGGCGCTCTTTGTGAGGAGGAGAGCGATCCGGTACCCAAATGACTCGATCGAGATTAAATTGACTCGCCGCCGTCTCGGCCACCAACACGTGACCCCAGTGAACCGGATCAAAAGTCCCCCCCAAAATCGCTATTTTCCCCATATTTCCCCAAAATCAGGATTAGTAGAGACATCGCGCCAATTTTATGTTTATACACTTTTAACCGTAAGCTCTATCACTTTTCCACTTATTCGACTAACTGAATAACTTGGTATATATACAACTAAGTGAGAATACATATTATCTATAGTTGAGTTGCGATCGTGTCAATCTCTGACTTTCAAGAAAAAATGACCGTACAACTAGATAAATGACTACAAAATGAGCGAAATTTTGTTGTTCGTGGTAGTGTTTGTAAATCCTTATGGGTTTTACCCTCAATCTTGGTAGAAAGGTTGTGGGGCTTTTGCTGCCGTATCCCAGCACAGCAGGCGGATCGAAATAGAAAGAATGCAGGAGTATGCAATCACCCAAAATTAGTCTATTGACCCCGACCCCAGACCCCGTTTTCTGTTACCTGCAATTTTCGAGCTGTGACTGTTCCGGAAAACTACTCGGTACTAAGTCATATAGGATACAAGACAAACATCTCTACAAGTCCCGTAAATCTAGGGACGCGCAGAGAATTTTGTACAAAATCTCTAGCGAACTGTATCCTGAAAAAACAATTCTTGATATGATATCGCGTGTTATTGGCGTGGTGTGGTGTGTGAGGAGCAAAGATGCCGAGTTCTGTTGATTTTAGCGGTAGACCATTTCATTTCATCGGCATTGGTGGGATTGGGATGTCAGCCCTTGCCTACATTCTAGCTAAACGCAAGTTGCCTGTGTACGGCTCCGACATTAAATCGAGTCACATAACCGAGCGCTTGCAAGGAATGGGAGCTCATATTTTTTGGAGTCAAGACGCCAGCAATTTTGAATTATTTCAAACGGCCCTCAACGGTAGCAGTCCCGACTGCGGGCAACAGGAAAGGGCAGTATCCTCGATAGTCGCGGGTACGGTAGGGACTTCTGTCGCGACAGCCAAAGCTCTCCAATTGAACGGCAACGGTTCAAGCGCCCAAGCAATTCCGGGATTGCCTCAAGTAGTATGTTCGACGGCTATTCACCCAGCAAATGCCGAATATCGAGCTGCTTTAGATTTGGGCTGTCCGATTTTTCATCGATCGGATGTGTTGGCAGCGTTAATTCAAGATTACCAAAGCATAGCCGTAGCCGGGACTCATGGCAAAACTACTACTAGCAGCTTAATCGGCTTCATGCTGATGGCTGCCGGTCTAGACCCAACCATCGTAGTAGGAGGCGAGGTAAATGCTTGGGAAGGCAATGCCCGTTTGGGGGAAGGCCCCTACTTAGTTGCCGAGGCTGATGAATCCGACGGTTCTCTTGTTAAGCTAGTAGCCAAAATTGGCATAGTGACGAATGTTGAACTGGATCATCCAGACCATTACGATACCCTTGACCAGGTAATAGACACATTTAAGGTGTTTGCCCAAAACTGTCAAACCTTGGTGGGCTGCATTGACGACCAAATCGTCAAAGACTGCCTTCAGCCTAATGTCAGTTATAGCTTGCAGCCCGACAGCGGTGCTGACTACACGGCTTCGGGCGTGGAGTACGGAGCAGAAAGCACCAAGGCCCGGATTTGGGAGCGAGGAACTTTCCTAGGGGAAATGGAGTTGAAGTTGCTGGGCACACACAATCTCAGCAATGCACTAGCTGCGGTAGCAGTGGGCCGATTGTTGGGGTTAGAGTTTTCGGCCATTGCCAAAGCGATTGCTGGCTTTGAAGGAGCTCGCCGCCGTTTTGAGGTGCGGGGCTTTCACAATGAGATCCTGTTTGTGGACGACTACGCCCACCATCCTAGCGAAATTCGTGTCACCTTGGCGGCGGCTCGCTTGCGGATCGAAGGTAGCGAAAAAAATCCCAAATCCCGAAGAGTGGTTGCAATTTTTCAACCCCACCGTTACAGCCGGACTCTTACATTTTTGCCAGAATTTGCTCAATCTTTTGGGGATGCTGATTTGGTTGTGGCTTGCGATATTTATAGTGCTGGGGAACCAAATTTAGGAGAAATTAGCGGGCAGCAAGTTGCTGATTTGATTGCTAAAGAAGGCCGAGATGTTGAGTTTGCGCCTTCCCTAGAGTCAGTCACTAAGTTTTTAACCAAAAATCTGCAACCGGGGGATTTGGCTCTGTTTTTGGGCGCTGGTAATCTGAATCAGATTATTCCAGAGGTTATGGCTTTTTATCAACAAGCCGATCGCCCCGATTAGCTCGCGAACTGAGTAGAGTTGATCGACATTATGGCGTGGCACGTTGTGCCGAAACTTCTGTCGGACGGCTCGCTCAAAGCGGCCACATAAGTTAGCTAAACGAATTTTCAACCACGTCTTCGAGCGAAGGTATTTTTAAGGATTTTCAAGATGGTGACTATCTCGAATGACTCCTCTGTTAAGGACAATCGGCGAGTGTATTCTCCTATTTCTTTGCGGGGAACTGATTGCAAGATTAATTCCCAAGTTTCGCTGGCGGGCCTGACTTCCTTCCGAGTCGGTGGCCCGGCCGAGTGGTACGTTGCTCCCCGCAGTATGGAGGCTTTGCAAGCGAGTTTTGCCTGGGCACACGATGAGGGGGTGCCGGTGACTCTGCTGGGTGCAGGTTCTAATTTGTTGGTGAGCGATCGGGGTTTGTCCGGTTTGGTCGTCGGCACTCGCTACCTGAAACAGGTGAATTTTAATCCAGAAACAGGTCAAGTTACAGCGGGGGCGGGAGAGTCAATTCCCCGCCTCGCTTGGTTGGCGGCTAAACGGGGCTGGAAAGGTCTAGAATGGGCAGTCGGCATACCGGGTACGGTGGGAGGGGCTGTGGTGATGAATGCAGGCGCTCACAGAGGCTGTACTGCTGATATTCTAGTCAATGCTCGCGTCCTATCCCCTGGCGGCAAGGTGGAAATTCTGACTCCCCAAGAGTTGGAGTACCGCTACCGGACTTCGGTGCTGCAAGGGGGCGATCGGCTAGTAACAGAAGCGACTTTCCAGTTACAGCCGGGATTTGATCGATCGCAAGTAATGGCAGAAACTAATGACCATTTCAGCCAGCGGCGGACAACTCAACCTTACCACTTACCGAGCTGTGGCTCAGTCTTCCGTAACCCCGGCCCCAAGACGGCAGGTTGGTTCATCGAACAAGCGGGACTGAAGGGATATCAGATCGGCGGCGCACAAGTGGCTCAGCGCCATGCTAATTTTATTCTTAACTGCGGGTCGGCAACGGCCAATGATATTTTTCAAGTGATCCGCCACGTTCAACAGCAAGTCGAGCAGCGGTGGTCGCTGTTGTTGGAGCCAGAAGTTAGAATACTGGGAGAGTTTCCCTTCTAAGGCATCATTGAAGTAATACGGAAACGGCAGACTGCCAACCCACACACCATCAAAAAGTAGTTATGACAAAATCAGGACAAGGATTTGGCTTCGGCCTGGGAAAAATGAAAGAACTGACTGAAGCTTTCAAAAAAGCTCAGCAGGTTCAAGAAGGAGCTAAAAAGCTCCAAGAAGAGTTGGATGTAATGGAAATTGAGGGAACAGCCGGCGGCGGCTTGGTCAAGGTTTTTCTCAGTGGCAACCAAGAACCCCGCCGCGTGGAAATCTCACCGGATGCCCTCGGTGAAGGTGCTGATGTGGTTTCTGAACTCGTCACGGTGGCGATGCAGGATGCTTACGCTAAGTCTACGATGACGATGCGGGAGAAAATGGAAGAACTCACCGGTGGACTAAATCTCCCCGGTTTCGGTTAGTCATTAGTCATCAGTCAATTGTTGACTGTTGACTGTTGACTGTTAACTGTTGACTGTTGACTGTTGACTGTTGACTGTTGAGTGATTAAACTTTCTGGAAAACCCCTATACTAAGGTGCGTCGCTGCTCCATGTTCGATAGAACTTGCAGATTGACTCTGAAAGCGACGCACCCTACAAATTAGCAGTGTTGACTGACTAATAACTAATAACTAATAACTAATAACTAATAACTAATAACTAATAACTAATGACTAAATTATTATTTGTCTGCCTCGGAAATATCTGCCGATCGCCCTCAGCAGAAAATATAATGAATCACTTAATTGAACAAGCTGGTTTGAGCGATCGTATTAGCTGCGATTCTGCCGGAACTGCTAGCTATCACATTGGCAGCCCCCCTGACAGGCGGATGGCATTGGCGGCCAGGAAGCGAGACATTGAATTGTTAGGCGAAGCCCGCCAATTTACCAGGAAAGATTTTGAAAATTTTGATTTGATTCTGGCGATGGATCGGGATAATTATCGCAATATTCTTGCCCTGGATGCGGCTGGAAAGTATAAAGATAAAGTGCGGCTGATGTGCGATTTTTGCCAGAAATACGACCTTAAAGAAGTGCCAGATCCTTACTACGGTGGCCCGGAGGGATTCGATCGAGTAATTGATTTGCTGCACGATGCTTGCGAGGGTTTGTTGGAGTACGTTGTCAGTCAAGAAAAATTAACAGTTGGCGGTCAGCAATCAATTTAAATTAAAAAAGTGCCTTTTTCCGCCCGAATATTAGCCATGCTGTAGGGGGGACAACGCTAACAAAACTCGTAACTAGGGAGATAAAAGTTGTTCCCGCTCCTCCTCCCAAGATGATACTGGGTGACAAAGAAAAAGTTAAACTTGTCAATACAAAATGGGGAGAATTGATACTCAAAGCCGCAATTGGCAGCAAAATAGATGGATACCAAGGCATTAGCCAAGGTGTAGCAAACAAAAACAAAGTGAGAGTCGTCCATCCAATATCTGATACCAAATTAATTTCCGAATATTTTTTGCGGAATAATGATTTAATTAACGTCCCTGTATAGTAAACAATCCAGCTTAAATACGCAAAATATTTGACTAATAATAGAATACTTTTCCTAGTTTCAACACTTACATTGGGCAAAAAATTCAGAAATAGATTGATGCCATGGTGAAACGATCGAGCGGTTGCCCCGGCGGTTCCCGGATTTAAAAGACTTCTCCAAGCTGAAACTGTTGGCAGAAATGTATAAGTTATCACCGTGATAATTAATAAAGAAAGCAAGACTGATGCTGCTAAATCTTTCCACCGACGCTGCTTGCATAGGAAAGCAAAAACTAAGGGTAGCCAAATTATAGGTAAGGTTTTTACTAAAAAACCTACCCAAATTGCCAAAATTGCCAAAACATAACGTTGGTAATAAATACATCCTATTAAAACGATCAATGTATTGGCAAGAAGAACGTCAAGGTGAGCATTAGCTATTTGCTCGTTCAATAGCATGGGATTGACTAAATATGCCAGTGTTATGAGGTTACGGTTTTCAGAATTTATTAGCAACCGCCAAATTAAGTAGCCATTGAGCGTGTGTACCAACACGCAGATTATTTTAAAAATATAAACTGCTAGTAAAGGGCTAATTGCTCCACCCAGGGCTGATAGGGCAAAAAAGAATAAAGAAACGGGGCCGTAGGTAGAAGTTTGCCCCCAGTGGAGAAAGGGAGATAAGTTAGAAACGAAGCTAGCGGAACTATTCAGATAAGGATTAATTTTTTGTAAGGTCATCGCTCCGTAATGCAAGTACAAATAAATGTCACTGCTTTGGGGATAAGCTATGAGGGCAAGTGCGAGGAAGGGGATTGCATACTTGCAAATGTCTAAAAAGTTGAAATTTGTGTGCTTTTTTTGAATTAACCAGATAATATATGTAACTGTTGCTATCAAGTAGGAACCGTTAATTATAAGTCGGATGGGGCTGAAACCGCTGGTAGGGAAATCGTTATAGTTGTCTCCACCCTGTAAAACGCTGTAATACTTGGTGATTCCCATAGAGGTCATGGCCATACAGAAAATTATGGAAGATGCTAATGCTGCAGCATATAGAATTTTCTGATTTTTTAAGTAATTGTTGACCATGATGTTATTTATTTAGTGTGGTAAGTGCAGGTAACTTTCTTCGTTGGCAGTTATCTGACTAAATGATGTTCCATCGCAAAGCGAACGAGTTCTGCTCGGTTGTTACTGTCAGTTTTTCTGAATAAGCTGCTGACGTGCTTTTCGATAGTTCGAGGGCTGAGGTGAAGTCGGGAGCCTATTTGAATATTAGAAAGACCTTCTGTCAGCAAATCTAGCACTTCTCGTTCTCGCTGGGTCAAAGTCGGGGCGTTTTCGCTTGGAGATGCCCGTGAAGCGGAGCCATCCCGTAGGGAATCGCCTGTGTTTGACTTTTGAGTTAAAAAATCTTCTTCTGGCTTGTCATTGGCTCTGCTGCGTGCCTCTGTTGGCGTCGGTTCTGGTTCCGGGGAACGAGAGGGTGCCTGAGCGATTAGAGCGTAGCGATCGAGCAAAGAGCGAATAACCGCCCCCAACTCCTGGAGTTCAAAAGGCTTAGCCAGATAATTGTCGCACCCCATCTGATAGCCACGAATCCGTTCCTGCGTGCTCGTGCGTTCCGTCAAAAAAATCACCGGCAGCAAGCGGAAAGCGGGACGAGTCCGAACTCGTCGCACGAATTCGTAGCCATCCATCTCGGGCATTGTAATGTCGGTAACAATCAAGTGGGGCTGAAATTCATCTACCAAGCCTAAAGCTTCTTTGCCGTTCTCAGCAGCGATTACAGAGTATCCGGTAAATTCTAGATAATCGGTAATTGACAAGCGAGTCGCGAAATCGTCGTCAGCAACCAGAATCGTTAATGGCATGGGGGAATTAAAAATTAAACATTAAAAGTGAAATTAATCACTTTTAATGTTTAATTCTACTGTTTAATTCTCTTGATAACTTGCAGTTAAAGTAGCCGGTTGTCCTAATTTGCCCTCCAAAGCTACGCCGCGCCCGTTGGCTGCCAAATGCCGCAGAGTTTTGTAAATTGTCTCGATTTGCTCTGGTCTTCCTGCTTTTTTTGCTATTTCTGCTACAGACAGAGGTTTTTGGGTGTCTTTGAGCACTTGTAGTACCCGTTGCTGCAAGTCCAATACAGCAGCGGCTGCTTTTTTGCCTGCTTCAACCCCTGGCTGGTGATAGGCATTGACATTCACCAAGGAACCGTAAAAACCTACGGCTCTTTCGTAGAGGGCGATTAATGCTCCTACTGTCCGAGGGTTGACTTGGGGAATTGTGACAGTAATGGAATCTCGGTGATTTTCGTACAAAGCTTGTCGAGTTCCCTGCAATAAACCCGACAAATAATCTCCGGAAGTGACGCCGGTTTCTACTTCTGGGGAAATGCCTTGTCTGTCTTGCAAAACTTCGATAAATGTTAGGAAGAAATTCGGCACGCCGTCTCGCAGTTGCTGGACGTAGGCGTGTTGATCGGTGGTGCCTTTGTTGCCGTAAACTGCGATACCTTGATGAACTGTGTTGCCGTCTAAATCTTCCTGTTTGCCGATCGATTCCATGACTAATTGCTGCAAGTAGCGGCTGAACAATAGCAGTGAATCTTTGTAAGGCAAAACTACCATATCTTTTTCGCCACGTCCGTTGCCAGCAAAATACCAGGACATTGCTAACAAGGCGGCGGGATTGTTTTTAATTTCGGTGGTTCTGGTAGCTTCGTCCATGACTTTAGCGCCGTCTAGCATCGCCCGAATGTCGATGCCTTGCAAAGCGGCTGGCAAAAGTCCGACTGCTGACAATTCGGAAGTGCGTCCTCCCACCCAATCTGCCATTGGAAAAGTGGTAATCCAACCTTCGGATTTGGCTAATTTGTCTAGTTGGCTGTCAACTCCGGTGATGGCAATTGCTTGTTTGGCAAAATCCAGTTTTTCGGCGGCGAAGGCTTTTTGAACTTCGATCATACCGTTGCGGGGTTCGGGGGTGCCGCCGGATTTGGAGATAGTAATTACTAGGGTGCTGGCGAGTTTGTCTTTGATTTTGTTAAGGATGCGATCGATCCCAGCCGGATCTGTGTTGTCGATAAAATGTATTGCTAGGGGCGGAATGTCTGGGGATAAAGCTTCGGCGACAAATTGGGGGCCGAGGGCGGAACCGCCGATGCCGATCGAAATTATGTCGGTAAATTGCGGAGCAAAGGGCGGTTTAATATCGCGGTTTTGAACCTTCTTGACAAATGCTTCGACTTGTGATATGCCTTCGACTATTTCTTGTTTTAATTCTGGAGTGGGAGCTAAATCGGGGTTTCGCAGCCAGTAGTGGCCCACCATGCGGTTTTCGTCGGGATTGGCGATCGCACCTGCTTCCAAAGCTGCCATGTCTTTGAAAGCTTTGTCAAATTTGGGCTTCAGTGCTGCTGCGAAAGCGTCATCGAATCCCATGCGGCTGATATCGAGGTAAAGTCCCAATCCCTCGTGATAGTAAAGCCAGTCTTGATAGCGTTGCCAGAGTGCTGCGGCGTCCATAGGAATTCTCTACAATTTTTTTAATGTTCGATCGGCGTCGTCAGGAATCCACCAATTGTAGTTTAAAACGATCTGATGTACGGCTTTTGCACAATCCCAATAAATTTAATCATTAGTCGTCTGAAGGCAGCCGGTTCTGAAGGCAAGCAGAGCATTCGGCAGAATTAAACAATAAAAATATGACTTGGGCAACACTCTTAGTAGGTAGATCCCCCATTAATGGCCACACCCCATAGATAGAGCGAAGAGGCACAGAGATTTAACTGTGGTCGGCGTTGGCGTTTGAGTTCTGGTTTCACAATATTCAAATTCCGGCGATCGGGATGTGTAAAATAGGCATTGCCGTGAGGTTAAATATACTTTTAGCTGCCACTCAATAATCGGCTAAAAATATAGTTAACAACTGTCAACTATCGGAAGTGTAGTATAATATACAGATATTAGAATTAAAGTGCGATCCACTATGCTTGCTCTATCTCCCGAATTAAAAGAAAGGTTAGCAACTCCGCTCAAAATCGGCGATTTTGAAGTTAAAAGTCGCGTCCTGCAATCGCCATTATCCGGCGTTACCGATTTGGTATTTCGTCGCCTGGTGCGCCGCTACGCGCCGGATTCGATGATGTACACGGAAATGGTGAACGCTACGGGTTTGCACTACGTGAAGCAACTGCCGAGAATTATGGAAGTTGACCCAAACGAGCGTCCGATTAGCATTCAATTGTTTGACTGCCGGCCGGATTTCTTGGCAGAAGCGGCCCAGAAAGCAGTGGCAGAAGGAGCGGATACTGTTGATATTAATATGGGCTGTCCGGTTAACAAAATTACTAAAAACGGCGGCGGTTCTTCTCTGCTGCGAGATCCGGAAACAGCCGAGGCAATTGTGCGGGCTGTTGTGGAAGCGGTTGATGTTCCTGTCACGGTGAAAACTAGGATTGGTTGGACTGACAAAGAAATTAATATTTTGGAATTTGCGAAGCGGATGGAAGATGCGGGAGCAAAAATGATTACCGTGCACGGCCGCACTCGATCGCAAGGTTACACCGGCCCGGCAAAATGGGAGTGGATTCGCCGAGTTAAAGAAGTTTTATCGATTCCTGTTATTGCTAACGGGGATATTTTTTCAGTGGAAGCAGCGATGCGATGTCTGGAAGAAACCGGCGCCGATGGAGTGATGTGTTCGCGGGGAACTTTGGGCTATCCTTTTTTGGTGGGAGAAGTTGATTATTTCTTGAAAACTGGTGTGGAAAAGATAGCTCCGACACCAATTGAACGGCTCGAATGTGCTAAGGAACATTTGCGGGCTTTGTGGGAATATAAAGGTGAAAGCGGTGTCTGCCAAGCGCGCAAGCACTTAACCTGGTATGCTAAGGGTTTCCCCGGCGCTGGGGAATTGCGGGGCGTGTTGGCTGTGGTAGAAACGGTTGAACAAGGTTGCGATTCGATCGATCGCGCGATCGAGCAATTGCCCGCATAAACCTTACCCGCAGATGTCAATTAGGGATTACAGAAACAAAATTCACCTCTGCGGGCTAAGATTTAAGACACAGTTAAAAATTTGTGTGTGGGGGAAAGCATGGATTCGTTAAAAGGGCGAGATTTATTAAGTCTGGCAGATTTAAGCATAGATGAATTAAATTATTTGCTGGATCTAGCAGCCAGTTTAAAATCGGGAATGGTCAAGCTGAAACGCAATAAAGTTCTCGGCTTGTTATTTTCTAAAGCTTCAACGCGAACGCGGGTAAGTTTTACGGTGGCAATGTATAAATTGGGAGGGCAAGTGATTGACCTAAATCCCAACGTTACACAAGTCAGCCGCGGTGAACCTTTGGTAGATACAGCCAGGGTTTTAGACAGATATTTAGACATTTTGGCGATTCGGACTTTCGAGCAAAAGGACTTAGCAACTTTTGCCAACTATGCGAAAATTCCTGTAATTAATGCGCTGACAGATGACGAACACCCATGTCAAGTGCTGGCGGATTTAATGACAGTAAAAGAGTGTTTCGGCAAGTTGGAAGGGGTGACTTTGACTTATTTGGGCGATGGCAATAATATGGCTAATTCGCTGATGTTGGGCTGTGCAATGATGGGGATGAATGTGAGAATTGCTTGTCCTCAAGATTTTCTGCCCAATCCTGAAATTGTGGAAAAAGCGAAGGATATTGCTAAGGGAAAAACTGAGGTAACTGTTACTGTTGACGCCAAAGCTGCGGTGAAGAATGCTCAAGTTATTTATACTGATGTGTGGGCGAGTATGGGACAGGAAGAGGAAGCAAAAAGCAGGGTTCCTTTGTTTGAGCCTTATCAGGTAAATGAACAACTGGTGGATCTGGCCGATCGCAATGCGATTGTATTGCACTGTTTGCCGGCACACCGAGATGAAGAGATTACGGATGCGGTAATTGAAGGAAGTCGATCGCGCGTTTGGGATCAGGCAGAAAATCGGATGCACGCTCAGCAAGCTTTGCTCGCAAGCATTCTAGAAAGCGATTAGGAATTAGCTAAAAATTGGTCTTTCAAGCGGTTTTTAATAGTCCCTTTAGGGCGGGCGAGGAGCAATAGCCCACAAGAAAATTTAATTTTTGTGGAACGGGCATCTTGCCCGTTCTTAATGGGTGTTCAATTCGATATAATAGGTGGCAGCATTTCTTGAATTGCGATATTGAAAGCGGGAAATTCGATAGGTGAAATGCTCGCAGTTTCCGCAAGAATAACCTCGCTTTGATACCCATCTTCCGCAGGTTCTCGAAAAACGTGCAGTTGTCTTTCGCCCACATTGAGCACCCAATAATCGGCAATTCCCGATCGCGCGTAAGCTTTGGCTTTAATTTCGCGATCGAAAGTTAAGCTGCTGTCTGCCACTTCGATAATGAGATAGACTTCTGAGGGAGTCGGATGGTGAGTCGCATAGTCAAAAGGATCGATTCTGACTACGGCGATATCTGGTTCGGGTTCGGAATTGTCATCAAGGGCGATCGGATATTGAGTATAGACAGCAGCCTGGTCTGGTTTTCGAGAATTTAGCGCAACAGTGTCGCCGTGCGTCTAGTAGCACAAGTATGAGCAGTTCCTTTCGCACTCATTTTGATAATATTTCCTAAAATTAATTCACCTCGCTCCTCTGGGTGAAAAAATCCCATCTCTCCCAGCATCTGATATTTTTTAACTGTCCATTTGTGGATCGTAAAAGGGGCTTCTGTTATCAGCCTAGTTTCACCAAAAATATCGCAATTCCATCCAGGATAATTTGATTGTAGCTGAGGTAAAGTATGCAGCGGTAATCAGATCAGGATTGTGCAGCCTCTCTCTGCGATCTCTGCGCCCTCTGCGGTTAATAAAAAAACAATAAAGTGATTCAGGTTTCGATCGCAGAATGGGCATAAATTGCCAACTGCGATCGATTTCGCAAGTTTAACCGATTCAGTAAATGAGTGACATGAGTCTTCACTGTTCCCTCAGAAATAAACAACTGCTGGGCAATATCTCGGTTGGCTAAACCTTTACCAATCAACCGCAATACCTCTTGTTCGCGCGGGGTTAATTGTGCCACTGCAGGGAGTTGTGAGAGTTGAGTAGTAGGTGTTGGAGTCGTAGGTGCTGCACAAAATCCTGTTATTAGCTTATCCATTAAACCAGGAGCCAGTTGAGTATAACCCGATTGCACCAAACGAATTGCTTGTGCTAACTCTTCCGATGGCATATCTTTCAACAAATAGCCCTTGGCTCCGGCTCGCATCGCATCAACAATATATCCATCGTCATCAAAAGTAGTTAAAACCAAGACACTCGTGTTGGGAAATGACTGACAGATCAGGCGAGTTGCTTCTCTACCATCCATCACGGGCATTTTTAAATCCATTAATACAACATCGGGTTGGAGAGCTTCGACTTGCTCTATGGCAGCTTTACCGTTGTGGGCAATTCCAATCACTTCTAAATCTGATTCTAGGCTTAACATAGCCTTGAGTCCTTGGCAGATAAGCTGCTGATCGTCAACTAACAACAGACGAATCATGGGATATTCCTAAAATGTATTATCCCATGATAGTTCTTAATTACACAGACAAAGAAAAAACGCCAAAAGAGGTTACGTTAATTTTACACTTTGTTACATCAAGTAATTTATTTTCGCCTACCTACTTAACGGCAGGCTAACATCGATTCTACACCCCGCTCCGGGTGATGTTTCCAGGTGAAACTCTCCGTTGAGAGAAGCAATTCGCTCTTGCATCCCTCGCAATCCAAACCCGCCAGTACCACTTTCTAATTGGAACCCCCGCCCGTTATCTTCAAGAGTCAAAAGCACTCGATCGCACGTTGTTTGCAATTGCAGGCGAACCTCGGTAGCTTGGGCGTATTTGCAAATGTTGGTCAACGCTTCTTGCACGATGCGATATAGCGTTTTGACAACTGGAGGTGGTAACACAACTTCCACGCAAATGCTGCTGGTAACAGTGACACCCGTACTCTGGCGAAAGTCTTCCATCAGCGAGGCAATCCCCTGTTCCAAGGGTTCTTCTGCCTCTGCGTCTGCCCTTAGCGCATTTACCGATTGTCGAACTTCTTTCATCGCCACTTTACCGAGTCGCTGGGCTTGTTCCAAAAACGGTTGTGCCTCTATTGGGTCATGTTGCCAGAGTTTCATGGCGGTTTGCAGTTGAATGTTGAGCGAAGTCAAGGCGTGACCCAGGGAATCGTGAATCTCTCTTGCAATGCGATTGCGTTCCTGAACCGCTGCTAAATCTTCTATTTGCAGGGCATATTCCCGTAGCTGTGCGTGGGCTTGCGATAGTTGTTCCTGGGTTCTGCGTTCTGCTAGTAAGGTACTGACCAACTGCGACACGAAAAATAGCCCCAATCCAAACATCAACAATTCTGCAGTCTGGTGCATCCAAATTTGCTGTTGCTCGACATTAGGCAACATTAGGGGTATCACTCTTTGAAGATACTGAACTTGATGAAACATATACATTACCAGCGACAGACCTGCCACGATCCATCGACCGGGGGATTCAAATAAAAAACAACTGCGAATCAACACGATCAAATACAGCGTCGGTAGGATATGGAGATATCCCAAGGTAGTTCCGTAGAAGATCAGACTCATTTCGATCGCCGTATAGAGATAGCGAAACGAAGTTTTGCCCGCAGGTAAGATCCATCCCATCAAGCCCAGGGAGATCAGGATCAGAATGTGCTGTACGGGAAGACTTTGACGCTGCCACGCTTCGATGGCGGCCATCACTCCACAACTGCCTAACATGATCCATTCGGTGTACAGCAGAAAGCGAAATGGTTGAGGTTGGGTTTTTAGTAGGGATGCGATCGCAGTCATGGCAGGGGCTTCCAGTAGTTCTGGCTCTCAAATATTCCCCAAAAATACTGCAAGTCAGAGTGAATGTCGATAAAACTCGGCAATTTTCTAACTTTCGCTGATGCCACCCCTCGGAACTATGACTAAAGTTATAGCCGATCGGGATAGGAAGCGCGAACATCGGACTCGGCAGTGATGGGCGATCGCAACTTTTGGCAGATGAGGGGGAGATCGAAAATATCTATTTCGTTGATGTCAGAAGCGAGACGTTTTTCAGATGTGTTGAACTCGGTTGAGTTCCTAAGATTGTGACATAGCAAACCAAAGCAAACAGTTTTGATTTTGCTGAATACTTCACTTAATATTTAGGAGCAACGAACATGGCTGTAATTAATGGAACCAACGGCAACGACAATCTGAACGGTACTGCTGCGAGCGATACCTTGCGGGGATTAGACGGAAACGATAATCTGTTTGGCGGTTTTTTTGGGGACGATCTTCTGGATGGTGGAAACGGAAACGATACAGCGACCTATCTGGGATTTGGCAATAACATAAATGCTTCATTAGAGACGAACAAAGCAACTTTTTTTGGAGGTAGCGGGACTTTCATCAGTATTGAAAACTTAATTGGCGGTAACAATCAAGATATCTTAACTGGCAACGGTTTTGACAATCTGATTGATGGTGGCCCTAGCGGTGACGACATCTCGGGCCGGGCGGGGAACGATCGCCTACTTGGTGGAGCCGGATTCGATATTTTAAGAGGAGAATTAGGAAATGATAACCTTCGAGGTGGCGACGATACGGATTTGCTAGAAGGTGGCGATGGGTTTGATTTCCTAGCTGGCGATAAGGGCAACGATACGATGATTGGTGGCAGCGGAGACGACAACTTTCAATGGGTGGATGGCGACGGCAGCGATCTGATTCAAGGCGACAGCGGTGGCGATAACTTGTTGTTCAACGGTTCGATCGCGCAAGGGGATAATATTGATATCACCCAATCGGGCTTGAACATTGTATTGCAGCGCACCAATCTCGTCCCCGTAACCTTAACAACCACAGGCATAGAGAGTTTCAATGCAATTAACGGTGGCGGTGGCGATGATGTGTTAAATGTCCGCAATCTAGGCGCGACAAGCGGTGTCGAATTTATCCAATTCACGGGGGGAGAAGGCAACGATCGCCTGAATACAACTAATGTATCAGCAAACATCAATGCTAGTGGTGGTAATGGAAATGATATTCTCGTAAGCAGTAACGGGAACGACGAGCTATTTGGTAATGGAGGAAGTGACGTTCTTTCCGGGGGTAACGGGAGCGATCGAATTACAGGTGCCGAAAGAGGAGGAGGCAAGGGTGAATTTGATGTGCTAATTGGCGGTGCAGGAGCAGATACTTTTGTGCTCGGAGAGCTCGGGCAAACCAGTTATGATGATGGCAACGGCTTGTTAGACAATGCTGCGGACTTTTTCAATGGTAACATTGGCATTGATGGTCTGAGCGATTTTGCCCGCATCTTAGACTTCAGAATCGGTGAGGATGTTATTCAACTGGGTGGGTCGAGCAATAGCTACGTGCTCCGACCCGTCCCTGGTTCCCTGCAAGGAGGGAGTGCAGCTCAAGATGTGGGAATTTTCAAGAACAATGGATTTGCACAGCCCCTTGAGTTGATCGGGATCGTTCAAGATGCACCCTCTGGTCTAAATATCAACAATTCAGCGCAATTTAAATTCAGCTAGTTTTCAGGCGATCGCACTGCTTTAAGTTTGAATCGAGTACGGTGTTGTGTGGCACAAAAAACACACAACACCGTTTGGCGATCGACCCAAACATTGCCCGCAGTTTAATATTGGGGGAATACCAGAAACGCCAGCCGTTGTGGCTTGAAATTTAAGATATTGTCAGCTGGATCGGGCGCTATAAGATAGTTTGCGGTAATAGTTTCAGCCTAACTTGTTTTCATGCTGTCAGCTTAAAGCGTTTTCTGGCAGTCCGGGGTTTAAACCCCTGCCTCATAGCTTAAGGAATGAGAATTAAATAACTTAGAATTTTTATGGTTCTTGTGGGCTCGGCGTCCCGCCCGTCCAGAAAGGGCGGGCTAAGAGTGTCCAACCCCTACTTCCGACAAACTTGTGTAAATTATTTAATTCGCATCCTAAGTCGGTTAAAACCGACTGCAATTATTAGCATTATTATTTAAATGAATGTTATAAATAGATTATTCATGAATTAGTAAGGTACGCCATAAGCACCTTACTAACCCTGGGGTATTTCCGACTAAGCTGACACGCTACAAACTAGCAAAATTTACTTTTGTGACTTCACCTGCGGCAACATTAACTGTTTGTTGAATTTGACTTCCGTCAACTTTCAACTGATAAGTTCCCGGAGAAAGCTCGATCGCCCCAAACCATCCTTTGCCATCGGCGCGCAGTTGACGCACCTTGGCAGCAGCATCGATCGACTGCAATGTCAAGCTCGCACCGTCGCAAGTTTGAGCGCACCGCTGCAAATTTCCGGCGATCGCACCTGTAGTCGGCCGCGACTTCCAAGGCATATCGGGAACCGCTGCTGCTGTCGCCCACACAGGCTGAGTTTCATAGGTTTTGCCCGTCGCAGCATCAACGTATTGACTCGGCTGCGAAAGTGCGGTGTAAAACAAATCGTTGCTTTGGGGAACGTATTTCCAAGGCTGGCGGGGCAAATCACCGCTACCGCCCGATCGCAGTTCCACATTCGTGTACACGTTGCTGCTAGCGTAGGAATACAGCACCGTACCCGCTACGTGATTTCCTGTCGCAGAAGGCGCTTCGGCGCGGCGAACCTGCGCTAGGGTATCTTCGATGTAGTTGAGGTAATTGCCGGGGCCGATCGCAATTTGGCGGTTGTACTGGTGGTTTTTGGCGAACTCGATCCAGTGGTCATAAGCGAGTTTTTGCGATGGTTTGTACTCGCGCTGGTAAGTCATCGGCATCGCCATGTCTACGATCCCTTCTTCCAGCCAAGCGCGCCAATCCTGCAATACTTCTTTGTACGGCTGCGTTTGATACCAAGCTGCATCGTTTTTCGGGCCGTCGCCCCAGGCGATCGTGGCGGCGGTAATTTTAACGCGCGGTTTGATTGCAAGGCTTTCTACATAAAGCTTCCGCACTAAATTTGTTACCTGATCGCGCCGCCACTGCATCCACGCGGGATCGCTGGGTGCGGGTTTGCCCGATCGACCTGTTTGCTGATTGAAACGGGCGATCGCAGTTGGATTGTAGCCCCAAGTCGGCCCGCCGTAGCGCACATAATCCAACTGTACGCCGTCCACATCGTAGCGCTTGATCAAGTCCAAATAGACGGAAACAGTATAATCTACGGCGTCTGGATGACCGGGATCGAGGAAACCGGGTGATTCCCCCCCGTAAGTCAGCATCGCCCAATTGTCGTTTCCTGGGGCAGAAGGCCCGTGTTGTTGCCAAACGTGACCGGCGGGAAGTTTGGTGCCCGAAACCACCGGCAGCGTCACCATCCAAGCGTGTACTTCAATGCCTGCGGCGTGGGCTTTGTCAATCAAATCTTGCAGGGGATCGAAACCGGGGGGAACGTTGGGATCGAGAGTGCGGGGTTCGATCGCACTCGTGTAAAAGGCATCGCCACGGCGGCGGACTTGGGCGACGATGGCGTTGGCATTTGCCCGCTGCGCGTCTGCGATCAATTTTGTGACTTCTTGAGGGGTTTTGAAGCCGGGGTTGAAAGCGTCCACCCAGAAGGCGCGAAATTCGGCGGTTTGGGTTTGCGGGGGCATAGTTGCGTTAGCGAAGCCCTCGAAGAGGATCGCGCGGGATGGGAAGTTGGAGAACCAACCAGGAGTCAGCAGAAAACTAATTGTTAAGCCAATCAGGAACAAGCTTGACAAAAAGAATGTTTTGGTATTTCGCATCAGAAATGTGTGAGAGAGCGTTTAACAGTCCTTTACGGACTTTTGGTTTGAGCGTCCGCTTGACATTTTCGCACAATGGTACAGTTTTGTGTTGTAAACGGCAATTTTTTAATCTAATGTCATTAATAAATAAACAGATTGATTATGAGTAAACCGCCTCAAAAACCAGCAACTAACCGCTTGTTAATTTCACAAAAACTGCTTGGACTTCATCATCGCTGGCAAAGTCTCCAGCTTCGGCATCGGCAACGCCTTTATTAATCTCATCCAGCAGCCATTGATAGATGTCCAGGTAAGAAGCGATGGCTTCGTTCAAAACATAAGTTAAATCGCGATCGGTGACAGTAGCGATCGCCTTCAGCGCCTCTTTTTTTTCGGTATCTAGGAGAAATGTAAAACTTTCTTGACTCATGGCTGCCCTTTGCTGTTATGGGAAGAGAGTAAACTGGTAATATGATAGCGTATTGTTTCCAATTTTAGCGAAAATAAACTGAAAGGGCGAAAATTTGCTACCTGCTTGCTACAATAGGTAAAAAAACAGAGAGCGCCTTGATATGACTGCGATCGAACAGCCAGTAATTAAAACAAATTATGACTTATTTGACCTCGTGCGTACCAGACCCAAAATGTATTTAGGCAATAACGGAAAAACCCTGACTGCACTTATGGCTTTTGTGACTGGCTACTATTTTGCCTGTTTCCACAATGGACTTAAACTTGATGAAGGAACACCTCCATATTCGCACTTTGTTCACTGGATACCGTATCGACTTTTTGGAAAGCCAAACAACCTGCCTTGGGAGTTCATGGAAAACGAGCTCGGTCAATCTGCTGCTTTTTAAACTTTCTTCGAGATGCTTGACGAATTCCGCAGTCTCCAACCGTGTCTTCTTTCCAGCATACAGCCAAGTAGCAAACATCAACCAACTGGTAAAGTTTTAATTCATCAAGGAAATCCTGAAGATAGTTTGCCCCGACCTGTGCCGTCAATTATTATAATTTTTGGTTATCCAAATGTCCCAATTTGCTTCATTAGTTATGAATATGCCAATCATCCGCCTTATGAAACAATGTATCATTCATTAAAAGAAGCGCTGGAATTTGTCAAGGCATATCTAAATATTCAAATAAGTGAATGGAATTTTACAGAAACGGGTAACGATCGCATTCAAACATAAATTTTGCTGAAAAATTCTATTTACTTATTAAAATAAAAGTTAAATTAAATCTTATGCAATCCCATTTTCAAACACTAACTGTTCAAAGTAAAAATACCATAATTAGCAGCAATTTGCTCGATCGAGTAGATGGCTGGCGCCAAGAAGCAACCCGAAAGTTGCAGCAAAGCCAGAGAGGAGAAAAAGGACAATTTTTAACACCTTCCTCAGTCGCAAGTTTGATGGCGCGAATGTTTGAATTCAACTGTCCCGATATATCGCTTTTAGATGCCGGTGCAGGAATTGGTTCCCTGTTAGCAGCCGTTGTTTGGGAACTTTGCCAGCGCCCAAACAAACCGCACAGCCTTCACGTTACAGCTTATGAAATCGACCTTATTTTGATTGAATACCTCAAGCAAACTTTAGAATTGTGCAGTATAGAATGTCAGCGTTTTGGGATATCTTTTACCTGTGAGGTTCGCGAAATTGATTTTATTCAAGATAGCGCCGATATGTTGCAACCCAATCTATTTACACAACAAGCAAAACGGGAATTTAGCCATGCAATTATCAATCCTCCCTATGCCAAGATAGACGCTAAATCCCAAGCCCGCACCTTGCTGCGTTCTATAGGACTAGAAACCAGCAATCTCTACGCTGGCTTCACAGTTGCTGCCGCTCACCTGCTCAAACCAAACGGTGAATTAGTGTCGATTACTCCCCGCAGCTTTTGCAACGGTTTATACTTTCGAGACTTCCGCAAAGTATTCCTTCAAATGATGGCTTTACGCCAAGTACACATCTTTGAATCCCGACAGTTGCCATTTCGCGATGATGCTGTGCTGCAAGAAACTATTATTGTGCGCGCCACCAAACAAATAGAACAGCCAGATACTGTACTAATTACCTCAAGCGGCAGCGCGGACGATGACCTGGTTTTGTCTCACCAACTGCCCTATACCTCCCTAATTAATCCCAAAGATTCCGAGCAATTTATTCGGATTTTACCGGATTCTGTCAGCCAGAAAGTAGTAGAGCAAATGGCTCAATTTACTTGCACGCTAGAGGAATTAGGCTTAACAGTTTCCACCGGAAAAGTTGTAGATTTTCGTGTTCGCTCTGACTTGCGACTAAAACCTGAAAACGGTACAGTTCCGCTGATTTATCCTGCACACTTCTCCACTGGCGGTGTTGAATATCCCACAGCAACGAGAAAGCATCAAGCTTTAGCTGTCACGGAAAAAACTGCTGCACTCCTCGTACCTAACGAACATTATGTTTTGAGCAAGCGCTTCTCCTCAAAGGAAGAGAAAAAGCGAATTGTTGCAGTTGTCTGGGATGCCAATAAAATTAATAGTTCTCGCGTGGGTTTTGAGAACCATTTGAATTACTTTCACCAACAGGGACGCGGATTAGACCTCACCCTGGCGCGGGGATTGGCAGTTTATCTAAATTCGAGCTTGGTAGATGCGTTTTTCCGACTGTTCAACGGACACACTCAAGTTAATGCTACGGATTTACGCACTTTGAAGTATCCTAATGTAGAGCAATTACTTTTACTTGGCGCACAAATAGGAGAAGTATTTCCTACACAGCGGGAGATTGATCGACTTGTCGAGACACAACTGCTTAACGCGACAAATCCGTTAGAAAATAGCCCAATGACAATCAAGAACCGTATTGATGAATCTCTAGAAATACTTGCAGCGCTGGGGTTTCCAAAAGGTCAGCTTAACGAACGTTCCGCCTTAACCCTTCTGGCTTTGCTTGAGCTCAAGCCAAAGGAGGCTTGGGAATCGGCAAAATCTCCACTTCGGGGAATCACACCAATTATGGAATTTATGGAGCAGCAATACGGTAAAAAGTATGCGCCAAATACGCGGGAAACTGTGCGTCGCCAGACTGTGCATCAGTTTCTCGATGCAGGTTTAATTGTTGTTAATCCTGACAGTCCCGAACGTCCGGTGAATAGTCCAAAAACTGCATATCAGATAGAAGAAAGTGCTTTGGAACTGCTGCGAACTTATGGCACTTCTGACTGGGACAAGAATCTTCGCGCTTACCTCGCCTCCGTCGAAACGCTGAAGCAACGATATGCACAAGAGCGAAAAATGGCGCGAATTCCAATTACAATCGAAGGTGATGTAAAAACTCTTTCGCCCGGAGCTCATAACGTCTTAATATCAAAGATTGTCAGTGAGTTTGCTGAGCGCTTTACTCCTGCTGGCAGACTGCTTTATGTCGGAGATACCGATGAGAAGTTTGCTCATTTCAATCAAGCCTCGCTAACTGCATTAGGCGTTACAGTCGATGCTCACGGTAAGATGCCAGATGTAATTGTTCACTTCACTGAAAAAAACTGGTTGGTGTTGATTGAAGCTGTTACTTCTCACGGCCCGATTAATCCAAAACGCAAAACAGAGCTTGAGAATCTTTTTAGAAGTTCGACAGTACCTCTGGTGATGGTGACAGCTTTCCTCAGCCGCAAGGCAATGGCGGAATATTTATCTGATATTTCCTGGGAAACTGATGTCTGGCTAGCAGAAGACGCTACTCACCTGGTTCATTTTAACGGAGAAAATCTTTTGCAGGCTTATTCCAAAAATGAAAATATTTGTGAGTCAAAAGGATGCTAAAATTCACTGTTTATATGGCTGCCGCTGGCATCGGAATGACATATACTGTGATGCCAGGGGTTGAATTGACCGGAATTGTCGATCGCACTCAGTAAATCAAATAAGTAACTAGGTAAAATATCTCTGCAATGGAAAAAAAGCATAACGCTGGATTGTGGGTATCAGTATTATACTTCGCTCAAGGTCTCCCTTACACCGTCGTTAATTTAATGTCGGTGATTTTTTTGAAAGGTATGGGAACCAGCAACGAATTGATCGGATTGACAAGTCTGTTGTCTTTTCCCTGGGTTTTAAAAGGTTTGTGGGGGCCAGTTGTTGATTTGTATTCCACCAAACGCAAGTGGATTTTAACCACCGAAATCATTTGTGCTTTTCTGTTTGCTTTCCTGGCTTTTGGTGTATTGACGCCGGCACCGATTATTATATCACTTGTGATCTTTACCGCGATCGCCTTTGTGTCCGCTACTCACGATATCGCCATTGACGGATTTTATTTAAACACTCTAAATAAAGACCAACAAGCACTATTTGTCGGGGTTCGCAACACGGCTTATAGAGGTGCTGTCATTGCCGGTAGCGGTTTATTGGTTTTCTTAGCCGGGAAACTGGCCGAACAGCATTTAATCACCGGAAATACAGGCGACACCAAAATATATCAAAACATTCCGCTGTCACTTTTCGGTTCGGATTTTAGCGTGTCGGCGCTTAACTACGGATGGGCGACAGCCTTTGGCATTTGTGCGATTATGTTTGTGCTGATATATCTTTTTCAGCGGTGGTATCTTCCCTATCCTAGAAATTACGATCTGGAATCCGACACTCCTCAACAAAGAACCAGCTTTATCGAAGCATTCAAAACTTATTTTCAGCAAGATAAAATAGGTTGGATTGTGGCTTACGTCTTGATTTTTCGCTTGGGCGATGCCTTGACGTTTAAAATGGCTCCGCCATTTTTGATGGATAAAGTTGAGAAAGGAGGCTTAGCAGTTTCTACGTCGGATATGGGCTTATTATCCGGTACTTTAGGGGTAATGTTTCTGTTAATTGGAGGGTTGCTGGGCGGCTATTTAATTGCCAAACAAGGATTGAAAAAATGGATGTGGCCGACGGCAATTCTGCAAAATTCGACTAACGTGCTGTATTGGCTGTTGGCAATCAATCAACCGGGGATTGAATGGGCTTATGCTGTAAACTCGATCGAGCAATTTACTTACGGACTGGGCGTAGCTGCCTATACAGTGTTCTTGATGCGGACTGTCCGCCCTGAATACGAAGCATCTCACTATGCAATTACAACTGCTTTTATGGCCGCAGGAGTGCTGATTCCGGGCGTTTTTAGCGGCTACTTGCAGGCGAGTCTCGGTTATCAAAATTATTTTTTGATGAGCGCGCTGGCTGTGATTCCCGGTATGCTGACGATTTTCTTTCTGCCCCTAGAAGATGAGAAAAAATTAGCATCCATGCCCAGACCTGGACTGGACGATTTCGATTAATATCAAGTCCGGTCGCTATAACTATAATATTCGGGCGGGTCGGGTTTACCAATGTCTGCACTACTTTTGGAGATTTCGGTCAACCCCTCCCTACAGGAATATTGATGTTTGTAATCATGGAATGAGTATAAATCAATACGCTTGGGTTAGCGCTTTCAGACGAATTTCATTTCACGCATTTATGAGAGTTCCAGACTTGTGAAAGGAAATCAGATTATTCTTACCCCAAGCGTATTGGAGTATAAATTATGTGCGCTTGCGTTCATAAAATAAGGACACAACAATGTTGTGTCCCTACCGAATATCTGTATTGCCAGCCGCCAACTAAATCGCAATAAAATCACTAGCTGTTAGCGGACTACTTGGAATGCCAGGAATACTGGCAAGAACTTCGCCATTACGGGCCAGTTCAATCGTCGTTATAAAATCGCCTGCAGTAACCCTCACTTGGTTGAAGGTCAAACCTCCGCTCAAACCGATTAAATCTTGACCCTTTTGAAAGTCTACAAGTGTATCTGTACCGGCACCTGCTCCTAACACCAATACGTCGCGTCCAGCGCCACCAATTAAGAGATCCGCACCCATTGCGCCAATGAGTGTATCGTCTCCTTCTCCACCGTTCAAGTTATCATCTCCTTTGCCGCCTAATACCAGGTCGTTGCCGCTGCCACCGCTGATAATATCGTTGCCTTTGTTGCCACTGAGAGTGTCGTTTCCCCCATTGCCAGTGATAATATCGTCCCCTGCAAAACCTGATGCTGTATTGTTGGCATCGTCGCCTACTAAATTATTAATTTGGGAGAGTTCGAGAGCAGTTTTCATAGCCACAACGTTTGCTAAAAATGAGCTTCCCGGAGTGGTTCTTAATTGCTCTAAACTGCTGCGCGATTCCAGCGAGCTTGCCAAGTCGGGCAGTGCAAAGTCTAAGCCAGCTAACAGCTCTAAATAATCTGAATCTGGGAAAGTGAAATCAGGGCGGTTCAACTGGTCTACAGAGATTTCTCTCTGAGTAAAGCCGGGAGGAGGAGAAGTTAACAAACCGCTTTGGGTGTGCTTTTCCAAGACAAGTAGCGGGTTGATAACCGGGTTAGTAAATGTTTGAAGAACTACTTTTCCGGGGAGAAAAGCTTCTCCTCCCAAACTAACAAAATCGCCCTCAACTACGTAGTGAGTTACATTTTTTCCGGGGCCGACTTTCTGCTTGAATGTATTGACTGTACTCTGAGCAACTCCGGGAGAATTGAAGGTGACAACATCTCCGATCGCAGATGTGAATTCAGTGGCGGCTAGTTGCGTTATGGCGCCGCCCAAGCTGTGTCCCAGAAGGTCTGGTGGCAAGCGGCTGGGGTTTTTGGCTGTATCTTGACTGATTTGTGTCAACCAATTTCCTAATGCTTGTTTGTTAGCTTCAAATTGGTTGAAACCGGTGCCCCGCGGGTCTGCGTTGGCAATATCGTCTATGGGCGTGTCAGTGCCACGAAATACCAAAACAGGCGGTTTGTCTGGGGTGGTGGAAATTAAGCCGATCGCGTGAAATCCAGTTCCGGGATCGTCAAAGGTGCGATCGATTTGGTAGCCAGCAGCACTCAAGCCTGTTTGAACTAAAGTTTGAAACTGGGGCTGGTCATCTATGTAAGCAAGTTGCTTGGCTATAGTTTCGTAAGCGGCGGGGGAGGAGGGCATATTTTTTTATTTCCTGTCGTTTGAGGGGGAATTAGTTTTTAACCTACTTAACTAAGTTTACTATAAACTTCGTTTATTGACCATATTAATTGGTCATTTTTATGGGCTTTTTAGGGGCAAATTGATAGAGATTTTTTAATACAAAAAAACTCTCGCTACAAAACCCAGGCAGGTTTTGCGCCACCAAAAATACAAATTTTGAGCACCCTAAAGCTATACAAAATCTACCCGGGTAATAGCGCTGGCACCTACGCCTCTGAGAGTAGCAAGAATTTCCCCAGTAGCCGGGATAGTAATTAAAGCTCCGTCAACACCTTGAGTTACTATAACTTGAGGAAAAGTTAGACCCCTCGACAGTGTAATTAAATCTTCACTATCTTGAAAATCTAAAATCACATCTGCTCCGCCGCCGGATTCCAATACAAAGCGATCGCGCCCCGCACCACCAATTAAAAAATCGTTGCCAAACTCGCCGGAAACCAAATCATTTCCGTCGCCACCCTCCAAATAATCGTTATCTCTGCCGCCGTACAAGAAATCGTCGCCATCACCACCGATGATGCTGTCATTACCTCGATTGCCTCTGAGAGTATCGTTACCGCCGTTGCCGATAACTGTATCCTCTCCAGGGCCGCCGGTAGCAGTATTGTTCCGAGCGTCGCCTGATAAATAATTCGGTTGCAAGGGAGCTAAACCGTACTGCATTTGTCTGATTAACTGCACAAAAGAAAATTCTGGTGCTGTTCTCACACTCTCTGCACCGCCTCTGCTTCTGATCGCTACTGAGACATTTGGCAGGGCAAAATTCATCGCACCGATAAACTCGTTAAAATCGGAATCGTTGTTATAAGTAAATTCAGGACTGTTTAATTGTTCTACGGAAATTTGCCTCTGCAAAAAACCCACGGGCGGAGTAGTTAACAAATTTTCAGTTCGATGTTTTGCCAAAACAGTTAAGGGATTAATACTCGGATCGGTAAAACTTTGGATAAATACTTTACCCGGAATAAATGCTTCACCAAACAAGCTGACGAAATCTCCGCTGACAATGTAGTGAGTGACATTTTTGTTGCCGACTCTGCCGAGATTTCTCCGAAAACTGGTGAATGTATTCGCGGAGACTCCCGGAGAGTTGAAAGTAAAGATATCTCCGGTCAGAGATGTGTATTCGGTTGCTACAATTTGAGCGACTGCTCCGCCCCAACTGTGTCCGATGACATCTGGCAATAATTTGCTGGGGTTTTTACCAGTATTTTGACCGATTTCTGTGAGCCAATTTTTGATATTATCTTTGTTCTTTTCAAATTCAGGTAAACCAATGTCCCGCGAGTCGGAAAAGATAGCATCGCCGTCGATGAAGTCTGTACCTTTAAATACGATGACGGGCGGGTTTTCGGGATTGGATGAACCGAATCCGATCGCATAAAAGTTGGTTTCTGGGTCGTCGAATATGCGATCGATATAGTAGCCATTAGTATCTAGGAAAGTCGAAACTTCATTTTGCGCGCTCGGCTTTTGATTCAAAAAAACAATTGATTTAGCTAGAGCTTCATAAACAGCAGGCGAGGCACTCATAATATTATATTTTCTGTTCGTTGGTATTTGCGAGCGCTCAGGCTTGAGCTAATTGTCCAATGGCAGCAATTATAGCTGACAAGATTTGTATGGTACACTTGATAATATCAACTCAAGAATTAAGTTTTTGCGGTTATGGGTATCATTCGTCAATACATTGCTCCATTAATAGCGGTATTAGTATTTTTCGCGGCTCTGGTAGCAGTCAGTGCTCGCATATTTTTGCCTGGTGACATGGCTGCCCCGGCACCGATTGAGGAAGCGATCCCCCAAAAGCAAGCGGCAGTAGTCAATCCAATGTTCTTGGGGCTAAATGATGCGGCTCTCCGTGTCCGCTGAGCTGATGTCTGCTCAACTAATACCGGGTTACTGGCTGCGATCGGGATCGGGACTCGATCGAGCAAAACTGGTAAAATTTATGCACCGGACTTACCGAGAGCTTTACCCGGATGGGGAATTGGGACATTTGGCTCAAACTGTCGAGCAGTATTTTTCTAACCAGACGCCGGTTTGGTGGGTAGAGTGCCAGAAAAACAGCCAGGAAGAGGCAGAAATTTTGCCGGCGCTTCCCTCCCAGTATCTCAATCCCTCATCTCAAGCCCAAAATCTCCAATCCGTTGTCGGATGTTTGTGGTTGGGAAATGCGATCGACCAAACCACCGGAGAACGCTACGCTCACATTTTTTTGCTGTACGTAGCACCGGAACATCGCCGTCTAGGAGTCGGTGCAGCTTTAGTTATTCATGCTGAAAATTGGGCGCGGGAAAGGGGCGATCGGCAAATTGGTTTGCAAGTATTTCTCAGCAATCAGCCGGCGGTGAATCTCTATCAAAAATTAGGCTATCAAAGTCATTCCGTCTCGATGCTCAAGTCTCTTTGAAAAATAAATTCTACTGGTTGGGAATCAGGGCTAAAGTCCTGATTCATCCAAATTATGAGGACTGAATTCCTCACTACCAACTTAAGTAAAAGCAGAGATATTCGTTTGTAGTAACTCATATGTTGCACCATTCTCAATTAGCCTTTTATGAACAGGCTTTTGGGCCTGTTCCACAAAAGATAAATTTTCTTCTTGTGGAACAGGCCCGAAAGCCTGTTGCTGACAATGGTGCAATATCGCGCGCACCCTACAATTATTGACTGCTGAGTGCTGACTGCTGACTGAGTTGCTTAGGAGCATCCTCTGTGCGGTAAAGTTTTTTTATGAACAATAACGACTACTCCAACGCCCTTGATAGTGATACGGAACTGGAAAGCCCTTTGGATCAATTTGACGAATCCGAACCCCCGCTGCCAGATCCCGAGGAAATGCTGCCTTTGCTGGAATCCCCGGAACCTCAGCACCGGATGATTGCGGCGCGGGCTTTTTGCGAACTGCAGGACGATCGAGCAATTTCGCATTTAATTAATTTATTGAGAGACGGTTGCCCCTTGGTGCGAGTGAGCGCGGCTTATGCGTTGGGGCGAAATCCGAGTCCCGATGCTGTGGAACCGCTGATTCTTCAGCTTAATCGCGATTGGAACGGTTACGTTCGCAAAGGGGTAGTTTGGGCCTTGGGAAATTGCAGCGACCACCGCGCTTTGCCATCTTTAATTGATGCTCTGAAAACTGATATTTCGGCGGTGCGTTTGTGGGCGGCGAGTTCTCTGGGTCAAATGGCAAAAGTTGGTTACTATGTGGTGATTGCGGCGATTCCGCCGTTGATTGAAGCGCTGCGGGGAGATGCTGTATCTGCTGTGCGAAGTAATTCCGCTTGGGCGATCGGGCAACTGGCTCGCGAATTGCCGAATAATATAGTGTACGCTGGGGCGATCGATGGTCTGATTGAAGCTTTAGAAGAAGATGAAGATATGGGCGTGCGGGAAGATGCTAAATCTTCGCTCTTGCGAGTTGGCGACCCGCGCGGATTGCAGATAATTGAAGACTTAGAAATGGAAGGACTTTTGTGATTGAAACGCCCCAATTACTAATTACCCATTACTAATTATGCCTTTCATCAGTGCTAAAACAGAATTTGGTTTCAAAAAAATCTTTGCTTCGCCCCAGAGCAAAGACATTTTGATTAGCTTCCTCAATGCTATGCTCTATGACGCAGAGCCAACCATTGAAGACTTAGAAATTATTGACCCTTACGCCGCGCCGAGCGTTACTGGATTAAAAGACACTTACCTGGATGTTAAAGCCAAAATTACAGGCAACAAAACTGTGATTATTGAAATGCAGGTAATAAATGTAGAAGCTTTTACTAAACGGGTAGTGTACAATGCCACCAAAACCTACGCAACTCAACTCAGACCCAGGGAAGGATACTCTAAATTAAATCCTCTGATTGGTTTAACAATTACAGATTTTATTCTCTTTGAAAATACAGAAAAATTTCTCACCCATTTTGTATTTAAAGAACTCGAAGAAAACTTCGAGTATTATAACAGAGAAATCGAATTAGTGTTTGTCGAACTGCCCAAGTTTAACAAAGAACTGGAACAAGTAGAAAACCTAATTCAAAGCTGGATTTATTTTATAAAAAACGCTCCCCTATTCGATGAAATTCCCGAAAAATTTGCATCAATGCCCGAAATTCAAACAGCTTTTTCCATCGCCAGCAGAACTAATTTAACCCTTAAGGAATTAGAGGAATTGGAAAAGCGGGAAATGTTTTTTGAAGACCAACGCGGTGCTGTTATTAAAGGGATGCAAGAAGGTCGCCAAGAAGGTCGCCAAGAAGGTCTAATTGAGGGGCAAACAGCATTAATCCTGCGTCTACTCCGGCGGCGCACTGGCGAAATCCCACCAGAAACTAAAACTCGCATTCGGCAGTTATCTCTCGAACAATTAGAGGATTTAGGAGAAATCTTGTTAGATTTTACCAGTCAAGAGGATTTGATAGCTTGGCTTGACTCGGCTTCCGCATGAATTTATAACTTTTGCACTCCTGATACTAAATCCGGCTTTAATACCCCCTTCATTCTTTATTTGCCACAGGCGGACTGTGTTTGTGTAATAGCGGTTTCAACCGCCGAGTTTCTAATCTAATAAGTCGGGTTCCCGACGCACAATCATGTCATAAAGCGGTTGAAAGCTAAACCATCCCATACGGTGAGACCCTACTTGTTGCTGTGTCAAACGCGCACATTCTGGCTTGATGAGAATAGGTTTTCCTGCTGCTTCGGCCATTAACTGCGCTTGACAAGAACGTTCCATTGCAATAAACCACCAAGCCGCTTCATCTACTGTTTGACCTACTGTTAACAGTCCGTGATTTTGTAAAATAATAGCTTTTTTCTCACCTAAAGTTTTGGCGATGCGTTTAGCTTCTTCGATTTCCAAAACAACTCCGGTGTAATCGTCAAATAAAGCTTGGTCTTCATAAAAAGAACAAGCATCTTGCGTCAGCGGGTCAAGCAGGCGGCCCAAACTCGACCAACTTTTGCCGTAGGGAGAATGAGCGTGGGCTGCTGCGATTACGTCTGGGCGGGCGCTGTGCACTTGGGAATGAATGGCAAATGCTGCTTCGTTTACGGGTTTATTTCCTTCAACAACTTCGCCTTTGTGGTTGACTAAAATTAGGTCGCTGACTCGAATTAAACTAAAGTGCATCCCAAAGGAATTGACCCAGAAATGGTCTAGGTGTTCGGGATCGCGGACGGTGATGTGTCCGGCAATTCCTTCGCTGAATCCGAAGCGGGCAAATAATCGGAATGCGGCGGCTAAACGCTGTTTGCGGTGGCGGCGTTCTTCTTCAACTGAGTTGAATGTCGGGGGTTGAAAAGTGACTTTGGGGATTTTTATTGCAACCATAGATTTGGGAATTGGGCATTGGGAATTGGGCATTGGGCATTGGGCATTGTTAACCGTTGACTGTTAACAGTTAACTACTGACTACTGACTACTGACTACTGACTACTGACTTTATCTTCGCTGAGACGCAAACCTGCTATGTTTTTGCAGTCGAAGGTGGCGTTGTTGCCGGGGCGACGTTCTATTAATTCGATGATTTGTCCGGCGGGGTTTTGCAGAAACCACTGGGTTAATGAGCCGTAGTCTAGAGGACGCTCTGATAGCGGTTTAAAGTTTTTATTTTGCCATATTTTAGCAGCATTCTGCACGTTTTCGACTCGAATCGCGACGTGGTGAACTGCTGCTAATCCTCTTTCTTCCTGGAAACGGTTTTTTTGGTCGCCGGCTGCGTGGGGCGCATCTAATACTACTAAGCCGCCCGCTGGCATTAATAAGGTCATTAAATGCAGCCACAAGTCGGAGGGAACATTAATGTTTTCCGCACAAAAGTTAATCGGGAACAAGTCGGGGCCTTCAACTGTTTTGGCGCCGAAGGGGTAAAAAGATTTGGCGTAGTTTTCGAGTTCGGTGCGGCTAGGAAATGTGATGACAAAGTGGTCGATCGCAACTTGTTCGTCGTACAGGTGTGTTTCAAACGTCCAGGTTGTTAAATATTCGGGAGTGATAAATTTGGGGTTGAATTCCAGCAAGCCATTTTTTTCGATGAAAGGTGAGTCAAGATGGCCCTCAAGGTTGCGATCGAACTTTAGGGTTTGTAGATTCAAGTTTTTCATCTGTATTCGCCGATGTTAACTCCGCAAAACTGCGAATTGTGTCTACAAGCTGAAGTTGACACACATTTGGTGCGCCTTAATTCAAAAATAACACAAAACTTAATATTGGTAAGCCGATCGCCCGATCGCAACTCCCAAACCTTTATAGAGCAAGTATTCCCCAATCTAAAATCGTATCATTTGCCGATCGCGTTCCCGGCCAACCACGCCGTAGTCCAGGCACTTTGGAAGTTGAAACCGCCCGTCACGCCGTCGATATCCAAGATTTCGCCGGCAAAGAAAAGTCCGGGACAGCGGCGGCTTTCCATTGTCTTAAAATCTACTTCTTTGAGGTTGACACCGCCGCAGGTGACGAACTCTTCCTTAAATGCGCCTTTTCCGGCAATCTGATATTCGCCTTGAACGAGTTCTAGCAGGAGGCGATCGAGGATTTTGTTAGATAAGTCTGCCCAGCGTTTTTGCTCATCAATGCCGATCGAACTTGTCAAACGTTCCCAGAGGCGGCGCGGCACCGGAAACGGACAGCTAGAGACAATCAATCGGTGCGACAACTGCGACTTCACCGCTAGCAGTTGCTGCCGCAAAACTTCCGCATTGTACTGGGGAAGCCAATTAATCAGCACAGATGTTTTATAATGGCGATCGTGCAAAAATCTCGCACCCCAAGCAGAAAGTTTTAGTACAGCAGGCCCGCTTAAACCCCAGTGAGTAATTAGCAAAGGCCCGCTTTGTTCTAATTTAGCTCCCGGCAATTTCACCTTAGCATTAGGAACAGAAATTCCGGCTAAATCTTTGATTCTGCTGTCGGAAATATTAAAAGTAAATAGAGAAGGAACAGGCAGTTCTACAGTATTACCTAACTCTTTTGCCCACTTATAACCCGAAGGATTGCTGCCTGTAGCCAGAAGAATGCGATCGCACTTAAAACTCTCCCCAGACTTCAACTCAATTTCAAATCTAGGGGCGGTGTCCCCTTGTTCGCCCTCTGCGTTATTCCCGGTTAATTTCTTTACTGAAACGACTGCATCACCAGTGCGAATTTTTACGCCTGCATCCTCAGCAGCCCGGATCAAACAGTTAACAATTGTCGCCGAATCGTCTGTGATCGGAAACATTCGCCCGTCTTCTTCTGTTTTCAACTTCACACCGTGACCGGCAAACCATTCTACAGTATCGCGGGGTTGAAATCGAGTAAAAGCACCGCGCAGAGCTTTCCCACCTCTGGGGTAATTCTGCACTAAAACACCAGGGTCAAAACAAGCGTGAGTAACGTTGCAGCGCCCGCCGCCAGAGATGCGAACTTTTGCCAGGAGTTGCCGGCCAGCTTCTAGTAAAGTGACGCGGGCTTGCGGGTAGGTTTTGGCACAGGTAATTGCACTAAAAAAACCCGCAGCACCGCCACCTATGATTGTAATTTTGAGCATTCGATCGGACAAATTTTTTCTCGCTTATTCTGGTTCAAAATCGGATTTTGCCGCCCCGCAAATGGGACAAACCCAATCGTCGGGGATATCTTCAAAGGCAGTACCGGGAGCTATGCCTCCGTCGGGGTCGCCTAGTTCTGGATCGTAGACGTAATTGCAAACTGTACAAACGTATTTTTGCATTTGCTTAACTTAATTTTATATTGTAAGCCTATAGATTGTACTTGACAACGCAACCTAGTGCAATACCAATTTCAAACAGTAATGAGACTTTTCGTAATTTCCAAGTTTTTACGAATTAATATCGTTTCCGGTAGTACCGGAATTATTAGCCAAAATTAGGACACGGCAGTGCCGTGTCCCTACAATATTATTTTCGGTAGGGACACGGCAATGCCGTGTCATCTATATCATAAGGAGTGCAACCGGAATTGATATAAGTTTTGCACCATCTTCAAATCTAAAATCTAAAATCTAAAATCGTCAAAGCCTCCAAAACCGCAGTTCTAGAGGCTTGATTGTATTTTTTATTAGTTTACTGCGATTGGAAGACTAGACTTTCGTTAAAGGCTTAGTCCAAACGCCGCTTTCATCTTCTTCGTACTGCTGGTGAATGGCATTCCAAGCGGTGTGTTCCGCTTGTATCGAGTCGTTGCTTTCATCAAATGCGGCGTTGTAGGATTCCATAAAGGTTTTTTGAGCAGCTTCCGACAGGTGCGATCGCACTTCTGGAGATAAGTCTGCCGGACTATTGCAGCGACCTTTGACGGCGCGCGGCAGCGTCATTTCGCTAACTGAAACTTCTTCGCCACCTGCACTTTCTAGCAAGAGTTGAAATTCGCCCGATTTATCTGCGGGAACTTCTGCCATCACGAGAAATTCGCCTGCTTCAACACGGGTTTGATAGATAGTTGCTTTGTCTTCGGGCATTCCCAAAGCGACTAAAGCGGAAACTAGACCCGCACCGGCCGAACCTGCGATCGCGCCGCTAGCAGCACCCAACAGTACAGCACCCAGCGGGCCCGCCGATACTACTGCACCGACAAAGGGAATAAACAGGACACCGACGCCTGTTAGCAAACCCAAAAAAGAACCGAATAAGGAACCAAAAATCGCCCCGCTTCGGAGACCGCCTAATATCACATCTTTTTTAGTAATAAAGCCGGCAATTTTAGTTTTTGATTGAAAGTTTTTTCCCATTACTGAGATGTGGTCGCGGGAAACTCCGCGATCGAGCAAGCGCCGAATTACGCCGTCTAATTGTTCTTCTTCCTTAAATACGGCTGAAACTGTGCGTTCGGCTAAATATTCCTCGGTCATTTTTCCTCCTTGATGGTTTTTCGATTAGTTGTGCTGGTTTTCAGTATAGGAGCACACCGCAGGGCGATCGCATCAACCGCGAGATAGAGGTCGATACGAGCCGATATACTTTGAGGATCTATCAAAAGAGTTAAAGTTTTTTTTAAGTGCGATTGTTCATCTATGATTCGAGATAGTTATTCAGATAATATAATTTTTTAATCTTGCTATCTTATTCTATCTTAAAGGCTTAAATTTTATCGTAAATTCCGATAGCAAGCGCTTTCCATCAGCTTTTTGGGCTGCTAGATTTGCCTCAATTTTGTCTGGCTTCGCCTAATATTAGGCTAGTAGACCATAAATTTGCGAGCGAGTCAAATGCGGTTTTTAATTAATGATTTTTTCTGGAGTCAGCCCAGCATTAAAATCAATAGCAATATTTTTTACGGTAATTCGGGTTGTGGCAATGGGGGGCGGCAGTCGCAAGTTCCCGGCGTGCGGACAATTAGCGTTCCAATATCAACGGCAGTTGTCATATTTACCTCGATTGAGTTAACTTTATTCTATTGTAACGCAGCTTCATTTCTACCCGATCGCATTTATCAAGGTTAATCAATGCCATTAGCACCCCTGTTTCCTGTCGTTCATCCCATCCTCAAATCTGCTTTTCCCAGATGTCTGTGGACGGGAGATATCAACAGCCGAGAAATTGCCCTCACATTTGACGACGGGCCGCACCGTCAGCACACACCTCAACTTTTAAAAGTTTTAGATAAATACGACATCAAAGCTAGTTTTTTCTGGCTAGGTTTTTGCGTGGATCGGCATCCAGAAACGGCTAAAGAAGTGTACGATCGCGGACACTGGGTCGGCCTCCACGGCTATCAGCATATATCGTTTCCCAAACTAAAAACCCACGAACTCAAACAAAGTTTAGAAGACACGCAGAAAGCAATTGCCAAAGCTTGCGATTTAGACCCAAAATTAATCCTGGACGTGAGACCGCCCAATGGCATTTTTACGCCGCGAACATTAGAGTTATTGCAACAGTGGGAATATCGCCCCGTAATGTGGAGTGTCGTCCCGGAAGATTGGGTGCGACCGGGGGTGAGGAAAGTTATTAGTCGCATCGTGCAGCAAACTGAAAACGGATCTATTATTGTACTGCACGACGGCTATTGTGGCGGTGAAGATGTTGCAGCTTCGGCCGATAAAATAATTCCATTGCTTTTGTATAAAGGTTACAAATTCGTGACAGTCGATCGGCTGTGGGAACAGACCAACATTCAAATAACAGGAAATTAAATCCATGAAAAAAACACTGTTTGTAGCATCTCTTTGTTTGGCGAGTGCCGGATGGGCGATCGAGCTTTCTCCTGCTTCCCTAAGTGCAGAAACTCCACTTCTAGTGCAGCAGCCAGCCCCTGGCGTATCCGCGCCTGTCGCCAACTCCAAAACCCCACAAGTGGAACTGCTAAATCCGGGAGTGGAACCACGACAGGAACTGCGTTTAAAACCAGCTATTGATGTCAAAGAAACAACTGTGATGACCGTAAAAATGGATATGGAAATATCCGCATCCGGTCGGTCTTCGCCTGGGGCTAAAATTCCAGTATCGGTGATGACTTTCGAGACAAAAGTCACTAAAATTGATCCCAATGGCGATATTCACTACGAGTTTGCTTATACTAACTCAGATATCGCCGACGATACTGGAAATATGCCGCCAGCCGTCCGAGATGCCATGCGTTCCGCACTCAAAAGCATGGTGGGAGTGAAAGGCTCTTTCATCATGGACAATCGCGGTTTTCATAAAGGAGGCGACATTATTTTGCCCGAAGGAGCTGACAACAACCTCAAACAAATGGTTCGACAAATGTCTAAATCTCTAGAACAACTAGCCTCGCCGCTGCCTGCCGAAGCAGTCGGAAAAGGAGCCAAATGGCGCGTTTCTTCTTCCTCTGATTTCAGTGGCATGAATGTGAATGAAATTGCTACCTATGAATTGGATAGCTGGCAAAATGGGGTTGTGTCTCTGAATGTAAGTATAGAGCAGCAAGCCAACCCCCAAAATCTTACCTCTCCCCAACTGCCTGCTGGAACTACCCTAACCCTAAAATCTTTTAGTTCTCAGGGTCGGGGAGCAGCCACAATGCGCTTGGATAGATTAAATCCTTTTCGCTCTACTGTGTCTATTAGTTCAAATAGCGAAATGAGTGGTAAAACTGCTGGCAGTTCTGAAGAATTAACAATCACAACAAAAATGGCGATGGAGATGACTTTAGAGTCGAAGTAAGCTTTATTATAGGAACTCGAAAAATTAGGGACACGGCAGTGCCGTGTCCTTGGTCGTCGGTAAATTTTTAATAAATGGTATTAAATCTGGTTAATATAGCTGATATTATATAAACAAAGTTTCCCCAAGTTTGGAACGACAATTTGTAAGTAGAGGAGTCTGTTCTATGATTCGATCGCACAGACGGCAAGCTATTATCGGTTTAGTGGTAGCCCTAGTGATAATCATCGGAAATTTAATGTTTCCGGGTCTGAATGTAGCGCCGGCATTTGCTCAAGCCAAATTTAAGGATGTTAACAACCATTGGGCGCAAGCTTGTATTGAGGAGTTAGCAGATAAAAAAATTATCAGTGGCTACTACGAAGACGGCAGTTTTCGCCCGAATCGCCCCGTCAGCCGCGCTGAGTTTGCGGCGATGGTTCGCATGGCTTTTCCCGATGCCAAAACCGTCCGAGCTCCGATCGACTTTGCAGATATTCCTACAAATTACTGGGGTTTTAAAGCAATTCGAGAAGCTTATCAGACGGGTTTTATGTCTGGATACAGTGGCAGTATCTTTAACCCCACTTTGAATATTACCCGCTGGCAGGCTTTGGTAGCTTTAACCAGCGGCTTGAAATATACACCTACGGGGTCGGGGGCTGAGATTTTGGATGCGACTTTTGAAGATGCGCGGGACATTCCCGAACTAGCTAGAAGTGCGATCGCCGCCGCCACAGAAAAACAACTTGTGGTCAATTATCCCGCCGTCAAACAGCTAGAACCTACACGCAATGCTACTCGCGCCGAAGTCGCAACTTTTTTCTGTCAGGCGATCGCCAAACCCGGCCAAACTGCCTTAGTTCCTACCCAATATATTGCCCAAGTTCCGGCGAATATCGGCCCGCCGAGAACAACAGAAACCTCGGAAGCGGGGAAAGTTCGGGCGGAAGTTTCTTTCGTAAAAGAAGCAGAAAATGCTAAAAATCTCCGCATCAGAATTATCCGCGACGGTAAAAGTTTATTAGAAGAACCAGTGCTGATTCCGACTCGCTCTCTAGTAGATAACCCCGACCAAAGAGCCAGCGAAGAAATATCAGAAGGACGTTTTTTATCGCTACGAATCCGTGATTTAGACGGCGATAAGGAACCGGAAGTGCTGGCAGATTTAGTCTCAACCAAAAGCGGCGTCCGCTGCTGCAATTATTCGTTTATTTACCGCTACGACTCGGCAGCTAACAAATACACTCATATCAAGCATTTCTGGGGCAATGTGAGTTACGAAATAGTCGATTTGGGCAAAAATGATCTCCCAGAGTTTAAGAGTCAGGACGGTAGATTTTCCGAGGCTTTTACAAATTACGCTGATTCTCGCTTTCCGCTGCAAATTTGGCAGTACCGCCAAGGTAAAATGCAAGATGTTAGCAAACAGTATCCGGTGGAAGTATACACAAATTCTGCTGAGCTTTGGCTGGAATCTAACAAGCGTCTGAGTGAAAATGGGGAGGTGAAAGGGGTGTTGGCTGCCTTCATGGCGAACAAGTATGTCATGGGCCAGGAGGCGGAAGGTTGGCAGTTGTTGGAGAGGGTTTATCAAGGGCGCGATCGCACTCAATTCTTTGGGAAGTTGCGGGAGTTTTTGGTAAGTACGGGTTATGCCAGTAAGTAGACTTCGAGGTTTTTAACTGCAGATGAACCCGGATAAACGCTGATAATATCTGTAGGGGCGGGTTTGAATAATAATATCTAATTCCTATTGACAATATTACTAAACCCGCCCCCCTACAACAGATAACCCACGTCAATTATTCATCAAATTTCTCGTCACATATTAATTTGTTTAAATAAACTAAATTTCCTCACAAGGTGTGAAGAAATGCAAAGGGCTGTCGCTTTTTAGACCCTAAGCTAAAATAAAGATAAAATCTCAGATATTTAATCACTGAAAATGGTATATCCACCTGCACCTTGGAATCTGCAAGGTTATGCTGTTCAGACTTTACAATTGGTAGATGTGGCACGAGTGCGCCCCTTGGTTCCCTCTGAGTTAGAAATAGTCTCTTTATTGCCCGGAAAAACCCTAGGTGGCATTTATATATCCTCCTACGGGTTGGGTTCGGTGATGGAGTACAATGAGTTAATTGTAGTTAGCGCGATCGCCAATTATGCAGGAAAATGGGGCGCTTGGATTTCCCACATCTACGTAGACAATCCTAACTCGGTAGCCGGCGGACGCGAAATTTGGGGGCTTCCTAAAGAATTAGCTCAATTTAGTTGGGAAGGCAGCGATGCGGTAAAGGCAACACCGCTAGGCTACCGCGTCACGGTTTGCCAAGAAAACCGTCAACTGTGTAGCCTCAATTACAGCCAGCAAACTTTAGCCTTACCGCTGCCTTTTAGCGGAAATGTTTTCAGCGCTGACCGCAGCAATTTGCTGTTGTTTAAAGGAGGATTACAGTCTCGCATCGGTTTGATCCAAGGCGAATTAGAAGTGGCAGAAGAAAGTCCTTTTGCCACTTTAAACTTAGGCCAGCCCTTGCTAACATTTGCCTGCGAAGATATGCGTTTAACAGTCGGTGCGCCGGAATGTGTGGGAAACAGAGTCGTTGAATTCAGTTATTAGCTGTAAAGTGCGGGTATTTTCCGTCAACCTAAAAAAACAGAACAGCCAGAAACCCGGTTTCTTGAAGAAGCCGGGTTTCTGTCGCGACGTATTAGTTTGAGCTACTTACTAATCTTTTTGAGGAGTTAGGCATCCAACGGCTAAAAACCGGGTTTTTTCCTAAATGCGTCGTTGCGACATCCGAGAAACCGGGTTTTTTTTCGTAGTAAGTAAGTCCTATTTTTAAATGCCAGCCCCCGGAGCTGCTTCAGCACCCATTTCTAAAACTGTACCGCGAAGGAAATCAATTTGCTGCTGAAAGTCCATCCCCTGAACCTTTCCTAATAAAGCTTTTCCGGCGTCAGGAAGTTGATAGTCGGGAGGCATAGGAATAATAGTTCCTTCGTCCATTCCTACTGCTAGAAAATACCAAAAAGCCAGCTTGGTTTCTGGGCTCATCGAGCCGTACATCCGGCTGATTTCAGTATTGGCTTTTGAGGCAATGTCGCGCATTACTTGTAGTTGTGCTTCGTGGGGCAGGGGTTTGACTTGCTCGAACAAACCCTGAGCGATTTCGGAACCGGAAGCACCGGGAGCCGCTGGCGTTATTGACTTGCCCATTTCGGTGTAAACAAACCACAGCACACCTAATTGGTCGTCTACACTCAAGCTCTGGATATCTGCTTTTCCTTGGTCGTAAGCACCGGCAGTAGTAAAAGTCATTCAAGCCTCCAAAATAATATCTATTGCTCAGTTTTCTTATTTTTTAGAAAACTTTTGTTTGCTACTTAAGTTAAAGTACCTAATAAATAGTGATGCTAGAATCTTGCTTAAGACAGAGATGATCCCGGACATAAGTTCGGGGAGTAAATTAACCAAAATTGCGAAAATTTGCAACCAAAGGATGAGGAAAATTTGACCAGATTGTTGTTAGCGGAGCTCATGATTAGCATTGTTTAGCCGATCGACGATCGCCTATAATCGCAACAGACCTGTATTTAGGTGGCTGTTATGTCGATCGCAACTGCAAAACGCTTCACCATAGCGGAATATCATCGCCTCACAGAACTGGGGTTCTTTGGTGAGGACGATCGAGTTGAGTTAATTAATGGAGAACTTGTGAAAATGGCAGCTAAAGGTACCGCTCACGAAACCTGTCTGAGAAGATTATTGCGGGAATTAAGCGCCATAGTAGCAGAGCGGGCAACTTTACAGTGTCAATCTCCCATCGTTTTACCGACACACAGCGAACCTCAACCTGATTTTTCGCTCGTACAAAATCGCCCTGACGACTATCTATCCTCTCACCCCTGTCCAGGGGATATACTGTTGCTGATTGAGATTGCAGATTCTTCTTTGAGTTACGACAAAAAGGTTAAGCTCCCCCTTTATGCTGAAGCCGGAATCTCGAACTATTGGATATTTAATTTATTACAAACTTGCTTGGAATGTTACAGCGATCCGTATCAGAATGCCCCTGGCCAATTTGGTTGTCGCAGGACGCTGATTTTTCTGCCCAACGAGTCTGTTAATCTGCCTTATTTTCACGACTTGGCGCTCGATTTATCGAGAGTATTTCCGCCAACTATAGAATCCTGAAGGACTCTGATATTATTCCAAAGAAAATAGGCTGGCAAATAGCCAGCCTAGAATCAGGAGAACTTTATTTCCAATTGGTGGAAAATCTAGCTAAACAAACCCGAAATCCCGTTGACTGCTATTGCTCCCGCCAAAGCCGAAACAACCACAGAAGTCAGAGCCGTACCGAACAGCCACCAAGCAGCAGTTGCTGCGGCTTCGCGCGCATCTTCTGCTTGCTGCTTGGTCTTGTTTTTGAGCTGTTTAATGCGTTTTTTGGCTTCATTTTGCAGGCGTTCTGAACGCAATAAAACGCTGTCCCGGGCTCCTTCCATTTGGTCAACAATTCGGTGAGCGTCTGTCTCGGAAATATCGGAACGAGAACTCAGCAGGGCAACTAAAGTACCGCGATCGAACTCACCTAAACGCTCTTTAATCGCGTCAAATCCTGCCTGCGGGTCATCAAACACTTTACGCAAGTCCCGCTTGATGCCTTCGTAGTTGAGTTCTGGTCGATCGAGCGAATTGAGGTAATCCCGGATTTTCCCGAAAATACCATCCATTGCTGACTGGAACTTGTCCTGAACCATTTGAACTTGTTCGACAATTTGGTTGCGGACAGATTCAATTTGGTCGGCAATTCTGTTAGCTTCCTCGGACGAGATGTCTTCCCGCTGCGACAGCAATGCTACCAGAGTCGATCGATCGAAGTGCTTCAGGCGATCGCCCAAACTTTGCATCCCCATTCCCGGCTCACTAAACAGCAACTGCAAATCGCGTTTGATGCTTTCAGGATTGAGTTCTTCCTTGTCCGTATTCCGCAAGTAATTTTCCAAACTGCCTTGGAAATCCCGGACTGTTTTCTGAGCGCGAGATGCCAAGCGGCGGGGCGATTTCACGATGCTGCGAATCGAATCTTGCACGCGATCGATCGTCCGATTGATCTGTTCTTCGCTCAAATCTTCCCGCTGGGACAGCAACTTGACCAAAGTTTCGCGATCGACCTGAGAAAGTCTATCCCGAAGTGCCAAAGCACCCTCTTTCGGATTTTCAAACAATTGAGTTAAATCTCGATTGATGCCTTCTGGATCGAGTTCTTCCAGGTTTGTATTCCGCAGGTACTCGCCAATTTTTGCAGTAACTTCCTCGTACTGTTGCTTAGCTCTATCTGCCACCATTTGCGGCGCGTGGATAATGTTATCGCGCACAGATTCGATCCGGTCGATAGTCTGATTGATCTGTTCTTCGCTGAGGTCTTGGCGCTGTGACAGCAACTGCACCAGCGTATCGCGGTCGAATTGAGACAAGCGTTCTCTCAGCGCTTTAAATCCGGCTTCCGGGTCGTTTAACAGCGTTTGAAACTCGCGCTCGATAGCTTCAGGATTGAGCTCTTCCTTATTAGTATTGCGGAGATAGTCTTCTACCTTTTGTCGCAATTCTTGGGCTTTCGATTGCGCTTGCTCTTGCAATTCTTGAGCTCTAGAAATCACGCGATCGCGCGAACTTTCGAGCCGCCCAATTAACTGATCGGCTTCCTCTGGACTGAAATCTTCCCGCTGACCGAGCAACTGCACCAAAGTATCGCGGTTAAACTGCGAAAGGCGATCGCGCAAAGCCTCAAAACCAGCATCCCGATCTTCCAAAAGCGCTTGGAAATCCCGCTCGATACCTTCAGGATTCAATTCTTCCTTGCCGGTCGATCGCAAATAATTCTCAATCCGGCTCCGCAAATCTTGAGACTGTTCTTCACCTGCAGCAGCTTGCACAATTTCCAACACTTCTTGTCGGACACCTTCAAGCTGTTCGGCAATTTCCGTCACCTGTTCAGGAGCAAACCCCTCACGGCGGCTGAGAATCCCTACAAAATAATCGGGATTAAACAGCTCTAACTGGCGCAAAACGGCCCCCGGAGAAGCTTCCGGGTCGTAAATCACATCCCTAAATTCCTGCTTGATTGTCTCCCGGTTGAGATGCCAAGGTTGGGCATTCATCAAGTAGTTTTCCACATCAGCCTTAGCTGTATTGAAAGGCAGCGCAGGCACTTTGTCGCCCACCTTAGAAGCCAAAGATTTAGCTTGTTCCGTCCCTTTGGCTGTCAGTTGCTGCAACTGACCAGAGATTTTTTCAACATCCAAATCAGACAAATCCGTCCGCGACAAAACAGTGCCCACAAGAGATTCGACACCCAACTGCATCGCTCGCTTCATGCCGCTGCTGGATTTCGATTTGTTTTCCCTACTTTCCAGAATTTGAGACAGCTTGGCGTTGAGTTCGTCAGACTTCAGCAAATCGGGAGCCGCAAACTTGAGAAAATCAACCAACTCTAAATTCGGGTCTTTCTGCTCTTGCTGCTTGCCGAAAGTTTGCTTCCAAACGCCTTCGAGTTGGTCAGCAACTTGAGTTATTTCCTCTTGAGAAAAGTCTGTGCGACTCTTAACTAAATCCACAAAAGTCTGGCGGTTAACATTCTTCAGAACGTCGCTTCCCGCAAGAGATTTGATATCTGCATCGCCCAGCAACTTTTCAAATTGACCGCGAATTTCCTTAACATCTAGTTTCGGTAACTGCAAAGAACCCACATAATCTTGCAGTGTTTCGCGAATGCTCTCCGGGTCTACAGCCGAACTCAACTCGCGGCGTACAGCGGCAACAGATGCCTCTACAGTATTGACCATTTGGTCGCTGGCCATCTTGCCGCCGATCGCTGCACCAGCAGTACCCATGACGCCTTGAACGCCGGAAAAAGCAGTTTTTATCAAGGAACCGATCATGGAACCGACGGCGCTAGAACCGAGCCACACCAGCGTTAAGAAGTACGCCGACCAAATGACTACACCAATAATTGCCGCTCCGTCTACCGAGGCAATTGAAGTTAGTTTGACCGCCAGAAAACAAGCCAAAAATAAAGCCAGGTTAACGGTGACTAAAATCCAACCCCCGACTAGACCTTCGATTTTCCGAACTTTACTGCCTAAACTTTCCGACTCATCATCATCGTCATCGTCGGGTAAAGCCTCGTCCCAATTTGAGATTTTGGCAGCGATCGAGAAATTTGTTAACAGGAATTGGAAGCCGAAAGCCATAATGACTCCGGCGATTAATGCCACGAAAAACTGCGGGCTTAAAAACATCAGCCCTCCGATATCGGGGTGGTCAAATGGCACATCCATTTCTACTGGCATTTGGGCAATATTGAATTTGGGACTGTACAGCGACATTAATAACTCGCTTTCAAACATAATTTACCTCCTAATTTTTTATGCCTAACTCGGCATGGCGAAAATTATCCCCAACTTTTTTATAGGGGATTTTGTAATCTTTAGATGATGGTTTGTTTTGGTTCGGCTTTATCTTACGGAAAGCCTTATTTGTGAAATTGGGATGAGTAGTAAATCAGTTCTCTAGTTATCTCATCCTTATTGCTTATTATGGCTGTGGAAGCTAAAAAATAAATCCGTCTAAAGTCAGAAATCAGTCTTTCTGGGACTAATAGCAGCAGAGTTCGCATAAAAGTGGCAAGTTTGAGGCGGGGGGCGATCGCCACCAGTTCTAAATAGTAGTAAAGTGCGATGTGGTGTACTCTACATATCGTAGAGTGCGCTAGCGAGTTAGGATTCCGTTTGATTTTCCGGCTCAAAACGAGCGAGTAATTGCGATCGATCGAGCTGCATAATCATTCGCGCTCTCGATGGGTTATAGTTGAATTAAAGGCTCGATTAGTTGGGATAATTCTTCATCTATATTGCCAAAATACACTTGTAACAGACTCTCGACTATCGGGCGTTTACTTTGCTGAATACCTTGCTGAATACCTTGCTCGATAGCTTGCTGAATACCTTGCTGAGTTGCTTCTTCAAGCCGTTGTAAATAGAGTTGTGACAGTTCCATAATTAACTCCCGATTTTCTCGATATATAATAAATAGTAAAGTGATATTTAGCGCCCCCTACATATCGTAGAGCGCGCTGCTGAGTTAGGATTCCGGTTGGTTTTTCGACTCATCGAAACGAGCTAGTAATTCAGAGCGTTCGAGCTGCATAATCAGTCGCGTGCGATCGAGGGGTTCTAGCTGAATCAAAGGCTCGATTATTTGAGCTAATTCTTCATCAATCTCGCCAAATTTTACTTGTAGCAGATTCTCTACTATCAGGCGTTGAGCGCGCTGAATACCTTCCTGGATACCTTGCTGAATACCTTGCTGAATACCTTCCTGGATACCTTGCTGCATACCTTGCTGCATACCTTGCTGAATACCTTGCTGGACACCTTGCTGGATACCTCGCTGCGTTGCATCTTCCAGCCGTTGCAAGTAGAGGGGTGACAGTTCCATAATTAACTCCCGATCTTCTCGATCTATGTCTTGACGTACTTCTAATATCGTTCGCAAGTTGTACAACAATTCTAACGCATTCAACCGAAACACATTATCTGAGGGTAATTCTCTCAATTCGGCAACCGCTTGCTTCTGCACGTTTCCCTTCCCCAAAACTCTCAGCCACAGCGTTTCTGGAGTGCGGGGCAGTTGGTGAATGGCAATAATCGCTGCTTTCAGAGATGGGCCCAGAAAATAAACTCCATTTACCCAATTTTCCGGTTCGGGAATGGCTCGAAATCCAGCTAGCATCGTATCGGAAACAGTCGGCGACAGTATCCAGAGTTGGGGCAAGTCTGCCTCTGCAATCCGGGTATTTTCTCTAGCTGCGGCCCGTTCAAATTCGCCGTGGATATCGAAGAGTTTGCCCAGACAACTGCGAATTTCTCCGATTTGGACTGGGCTGCGGAAGGGTTCAAATACAGCGGGTTTTGCTGCGATTTGACCCAAAATGCCGAGGGCTGTTGCTTCGACTTCCGGTTCGGCTTTCGGGGAAAATAAAACGTCAACCTGCCTCACTTCTCCAGCGACATCCCGGCTGGTTTCTACATTACCGAGAGGGGTTAATAGTTCTTTCAAATACTGTTTAGCAAATTGGTCGTGGATGAATCTAGTCATGATAATTTTTAGCTATCAACTGTTTAAAAACCTCGCCATCAACTGTCAACTGTCAACTGTCAACTGTTTGCAGCATTTACCCTCACAGTTGCGAAGGCTGCGAATACAGCCGTAATCCTCGAAACGTTGACTGTGTTTGCGAACAGTAGGATAGGCAAGCAAATGTAAAGGAATTCCGATTATTTTGTAAAGCAATCGACCAGCAGCATGAACAATATCCCAAATTTCGCTTAAATTAGGTTCTCGAACAAATTCTCCTATTTCATCTTTTAAGGCAAGCCACTGAGATTGCACCGTAGGAGAGTGACAATTATCAAATACTGCCATACCTTTTTCGTAGTTTTGCCAAATTTTATTCATATATTTAATCAAATCCGCCTCACCTCTGATAATATCAGAAGTTAATCTGAGATTACAATCATCCGGTATTTTAAGGAAATCAGCCATGCGACTCTCTCAAATGCTTTTTGTTACCCTGCGCGAAGACCCGGCAGAAGCAGAAATTCCCAGTCACAAATTATTACTCCGTGCCGGATACATCCGGCGCATCGGTAGCGGAATTTACGCTTATCTACCTTTAATGTGGCGAGTTCTCAAAAAAGTATCTCAAATTGTCCGCGAAGAAATGGACGCTACCGGCGCTCAAGAATGTCTCCTCCCGCAATTGCAACCGGCCGATTTGTGGCGGGAATCCGGTCGCTGGGACACCTACACTCAAGCTGAAGGTATTATGTTTGCCATGACAGATAGGCAGCAGCGAGAATTGGGACTGGGCCCAACTCACGAAGAAGTGATTACTACAATTGCTAAAGATATGATTCGTTCCTATCGGCAATTGCCTTTACATCTTTATCAAATCCAAACTAAGTTCCGCGATGAAATTCGCCCGCGTTTCGGGTTGATGCGCGGTCGCGAATTCATTATGAAAGATGGCTATTCTTTCCACACTAACGAAGAAAGTCTGAAAAAAACTTATCAGGATATGGCTCAAGCTTATAGCAATATGCTGCGCCGATCGGGCTTGCAATTCCGAGCAGTAGATGCTGATTCTGGAGCAATTGGTGGCTCTGGTTCTCAAGAGTTTATGGTGTTGGCTGAAGCGGGAGAAGATGAAGTTCTTTATACTGAAGATGGTCAGTATGCAGCTAATGTGGAAAAGGCTGTATCGATGCCTGCTGATGCTGAACCGTCGCCATTTGCAACTTTTGAAAAGCGGGAAACGCCGGGAACTGAAACAATTGATAAACTTTGCAATTTTTTGAAATGTTCTCCGACGCAAGTTGTCAAAAATGTGCTTTACCAAGCTGTTTACGACAATGGCATGACTGTTTTGGTATTGGTAAGCATTCGCGGCGACCAAGATGTGAATCAGGTAAAGTTGCTGAATGAGTTGACGAAGTTAGCGGGCAATTATCAAGCTAAAACTGTTTTATTTTTGACTGTTCCCGATGCGGAAGCTCAGCGGAAATGGGCAGCTAAATCTTTACCTCTCGGTTATATGGCTCCCGATGTTGGTGATGATTATATCGCTGGAAGCAAGCAGGTAAACTCTAAGTTTTTGCGTTTAGTCGATCGCACTGCAGTTGACCTGACAAACTTTGTCACCGGTTCAAACGAATCAGGATACCACGTTGTCGGTGCTAATTGGAACAAAGAATTTCCTCTACCAGCAACGGTTGTGGGTGTCAGAACAGCCAAAAAGGGCGATCGGGCCGTGCACAACCCCGAACAAACCTTGCAAAGCGCCAGAGGCATCGAAGTCGGCCACATCTTCCAATTAGGAACCAAATACTCCCAAGCAATGGGCGCTACCTACACCAGCGAACAAGGCGAAGAAATGCCCTTTGTTATGGGCTGCTACGGCGTCGGCGTGTCGCGGCTAGCTCAATCGGCCGTAGAACAATCCTACGACAAAGACGGGATAATTTGGCCAGTGGCGATCGCCCCGTATCACGCCATCATTAGCATCCCTAATATTTCCGACGCCCAACAAGTAGAAGTCGCCGAAAAACTCTACGCAGAACTCAACCAATCGGGCATTGAAACGTTACTAGATGACCGCGATGAACGAGCCGGAGTCAAATTCAAAGATGCTGATTTAATCGGCATTCCCTATCGCATTGTTCCGGGCCGTTCGCTGAAAGCAGGCAAAGTTGAAGTCGTGGAAAGAGCCACTCACAAATCACATGAAATTCTTCTTGATGAAGTAAATTCTACTTTAAAACAGTGGATTGAAGCCGCCATCAACTAAGACTTTTTAACCCGTAAGGTGCGCGCTAGGCGCACCTACATTTAGGCTCGCAATGTGCGCGGTGTACACCCTACATTAGCTCCCCTCTTGGGAGCATCTCAATGAAAGCAGCCAGCTAGAAATTGGAGTTGGGAGGCAGGAGACAGGATGCAGCAGGAAAGAGGAGGAAAGAGGAGGAAAGAGGAAGAAAGAAGGAGCCAGAAGAAGTGTTTTTACAAATAATATGAGATGCTCTTCCCTCTTCCTGACATCCATGACATCCATGACATCCATGACATCCGTTACATCCGTTACATCTGTTACAGAATCCGTTGCCGAACTTCCCTCTTCCTGACATCCATGACATCCATGACATCCGTTACAGAATCCGTTGCCGAACTTCCTTGAGATGTGAAATTATCTAAAACTTAAAACTCGGTATGAATCTGAACCTAAATCAGTTTCTGCGATTCCCTCAATCCCGAATTGGGCGGTACTTGGCCCAAGTAACTGTCGTTGCTGTTGCTTACGCCGTGGGAGCGAGGCTAGCAATTTCAATTCAAGGTGTCAATCCTTTTGCTGCCTCGGTGTGGCCACCCGCAGGAATTGCACAAGCTGGACTTTTATTGTTTGGGAGTAAAGTCTGGCCTGCCATAGTTTTGGGCACATTTTTGCTCAATTTGGTTAACCCAAATGAACAAATATTCGTGGTTTGGCTGGGAGGAAACGCCGGGGCGATTCTGCAAGCTGTTTTTGCAGTAACTGTCCTGAGCTGGTTCCGGTTTCGTCCCTCTATCGAGCGCTTGAAAGATGTAATTAATTTAATCTTGTTTGGCGGTCTAATTGCTACTCAAATCAGTTGCACTATTGGGGTGTTTTCTCTATATTTAGCTGGAAAAATAGAGTGGAGTGAATATTGGTCTGCTCGATGGAATTGGTGGTTGGGAGACACAATGGGAGTTTTAATTATAACTCCCTTAATTTTAATATTTATTCGTCCTCAATTGGCAGGAGATCGTTTAAAAATACAAACAGAAACAAAGAAAAATTATTTAATTGAGCGAGGAGTATGGTTAATATTATTAATTGGGGTGAGCTGGCTGGTCTTTGAGTCGAAACAAGAAGCTTCTATTTCTCGTTATCCCCTGGAATATTTGCCGTTTCCTTTGATAATGTGGGCGGCGCTTCAATTCGGTCAGCGAGCCGCTGTCCTAGCATCGTTTATTGTCTCAATTATCGCAATTTTTGGCAGTTCTCATGGAGGGGGGCCCTTCACAGCCAAAGCTGACAATATTAATCAGGCTATCTTATTTTTGCAAGCTTTTATGGGTGTAATTACGATTACCTCGCTCTTATTGGCAGCGACAGTAGCTGAACGCACATCAGCAGAGTATTCTCTGCGGGAGAGCGAAATTAAGTATCGAGAATTGGTAGAAAATGCTAACAGTATTATTTTGAAAATGGATGCTGATGGCAATATTATTTTTTTTAACGAATTTGCCGAAAAATTCTTTGGTTACAAGGAGGAAGAAATTTTGGGAAAAAATGCCTTGGGAACCATTATTCCACAGACGGACATGGAAGGGAATAACTTAGAGTTGGTTTATAGTCAACTTTTACAAAATCCCGATCGCTTTACCAGCTATGAGAATGAAAATATCCGGCGCAGTGGCGATCGCGTTTGGGTATCTTGGGCAAATAAACCGCTGGTTGATTCAGCGGGCAAACTTTTGGGCATCCTCTGCATCGGGACAGATATCACCGATCGCCGAAAAGCTGAAATAGCGTTGCAAAAGCTTAATGAAAAGCTGGAAATCCGAGTTGAAGAGCGGACAAATGCCCTGAAACAAAGCGAAGTTCAGCTACAAAAACAGAAATCGGCATTAATTGATTTAGCCAAAAATAAAGCGCTGAATCAAGGCGACTTAACAAAAGCGCTTCAAGAAATAACTGAAACTGCTAGCCGTACTCTGGAAGTTGCCCGATCGAGCGTCTGGCTGTACGATCGCACTAAATCCAAGATGGAGTGCCTAGATTTGTTCGATCGCACTCTCAACCAACACTCACACGGTTTGAAATTAGCAGCAGCAGACTATCCTGTCTATTTTCAAATACTGCGAGAAGAACGCGCAATTGCTTCCTTTGACGCGCAAAACGATTTTAGAACTAAAGAATTTGCGGAATCTTACCTAATTCCCTTGGGCATCACTTCTATGCTAGATACGCCGATTCAAATAGGCGGAGAAACAGCAGGAGTTCTCTGTTTAGAACACGTAGGAATGCCCCGCTTTTGGACGATTGAAGAACAAAGTTTCGCTGTTTCTCTAGCAGACTCTGTAACTTTCGCAATGGAAGCGCGAGAACGCCAGCGGGCTGAAGAAGCGCTGCGGCAAGCTGAAGAAAAATACCGCAGCATCTTTGAAAATGCGATCGTCGGCATTTTTCAAACTACCCCAGATGGGCAATATCTCAGCGCCAATCCTGCTTTGCTTCGCATTTACGGTTACAGTTCACGCGAGGAATTGGTCGGCACATTAACTGATATTAGCCAACAGCTTTATGTTGACTCCGAACGCCGGGCAGAAATTGTCGGCTTAATAGAAGAACAAGGCAAAGTATCGGATTTTGAATCTCAAATTTACCGCCGAGATGGCAGCATAATTTGGATTTCGGAAAATACTTATACCGTGCGCGATTCCTACGGAAATTTGCTTTATTACGAAGGTACTGTTCAAGATATCACAACTCGCAAACAAGCTGAAGCAGCTTTGCGCTTAGAACAAGAAAAATCCGATCGTCTCCTGTTAAACGTTTTACCACAACCCATTGCCGACAGATTAAAACAAGACCAAAGCATCATCGCCGATACTTTTGCCGAAGTAACAGTATTATTTGCAGATATAGTCGGTTTTACCCAAATTAGTTCCCAAATTTCTCCGCCAGAATTAGTTTCTTTGCTTAACGACATTTTTTCCACATTCGATCGCCTAGCAGAAAAGCACGGATTGGAAAAAATTAAGACCATTGGCGACGCTTACATGGTTGTAGGAGGATTGCCGATGCCCCGCAGCGATCATGCAGAGGCGATCGCCCAAATGGCGATCGATATGCAGCAGGCAATTACTAACTTCAGTAATATCCACAATCAAGATTTCAACATCAGAATTGGCATTAACACCGGCCCAGTTGTCGCTGGAGTAATCGGTATTAAAAAATTTATTTACGATTTGTGGGGAGACACAGTTAACACCGCTTCCCGCATGGAATCCCACGGCTTGCCGGGGTGCATTCAAGTCACCTCTGCAATTTATGATATATTGCAGGACAAGTATGTATTTGAAAGTCGCGGCGCGATCGAAGTTAAAGGCAAAGGCGAGATGAACACTTACTTTCTTACAGGCATCAAGTTATAGCATAAAAAAAAATGAAGAAGGAAGAAGCAATATAAGAAGTCATGTTTCAAAATTAAGAATTACCTAATCTTCGGGCGCGGTTGCTATAGTTAGTTAAAAATCTAACCCTCAGTATGATTCCCCAAAAAATTCAGTTTCTGCGATTTCCTCAATCTAGAAATTGGCAATACTTAGCACGAGTATCGGCCATTGCTTTTGCTTACGCTGTGGGAGCAAAAATAGCTGTTTCAATCCCAGGCGTAAATACATTAGGTACGTGCGTCTGGCCACCCGCAGGAATTGCACAAGCTGCACTTTTATTGTTCGGGCGGCAGGTGTGGCCGGGAATAGCTTTAGGGGTTTTCTTTTTCGATACTATTAACCAAAAAGTATCCTTAATAAGTGGATTAGTATCTGCCTTAAGTGCTTGTCTGCAAGCTTTGATCGCATTTAGTTTGTTGCAGAAACTAAAGTTTCGCCCGTCACTAGAGCGGCTCATAGATGTAGTCAATTTAGTTTTCTGCGGGGCTGTAGTTGCCACTCAAATTAACTGCACTCTCGGCACGCTTCGCCTCTGTGTAACTGGTTTAGTTGAGTGGAGCGAATATTGGCACATTCGATGGAATTGGTATCTCGGAGATACATTAGGAGTTTTAATTTTTACTCCCCTGCTGTTGATTATATACAGCCCAAAACTAGCGCCAACTCCTTCACAAAATACAGGTTCTCAAACAATTGTAAATCGAATCAGTGCCGCAATATGCCTGGTGTTATTAGTAACAGTCAGTTGGCTAGTATACAACTCAAAAAGTGAAAGTAATCTGTCCGGTTATCCCCTCGAATACTTGCCATTTCCCTTGGTAATTTGGGCAACCATTCAATTCGGTCAGGTAGGGGCGGTTTTAGCATCTTTCATTGTATCCAGTATCGCCATTTGGGGAGGTTCTCAGGGAGGTGGCCCCTTTATTGCCAAAGCGGAAAATATCAATCAGGCAATCTTATTTTTGCAGGCTTTTATGAGCGTAATTGTAGTTACATCGCTGCTGTTGGCGGCGACAGTAGCCGAACGCGCCTCAGCCGAAAATTCGCTGCGCCAAAGCGAAATTAAGTATCGGGAATTAGTGGAAAATGCTAACAGCATTATTTTAAAAATAGATAGGGCAGGAAATATTACTTTTTTTAACGAATTTGCACAGAAATTTTTTGGTTACGATGAAAAAGAGATAATTGGCAAAAACGCCGTGGGAACAATCATTCCCCAGAGAGATACAAGAGGAAATGACTTGGCAGCCAAGTTGAGAGATATTTTGGAAAACCCAGAACAATATACGCGCAATGAAAATGAGAGTATCCGGCGCAACGGCGATCGCGTTTGGGTATCGTGGGCAAATAAACCGCTGTTTGACGCGGCAGGAAAGTTCGCGGGAATGCTGGCAATCGGTACGGATATCACAGACCGCAGGCGGGCTGAAATGCAGCTTGTAAAGCTGAATGACGAGTTAGAGTTTAGAGTGAAAGAACGAACTAATGCTCTGAATGAGACTTTAAGTGCACTGCGAGTTCAACAGGAACAATCAGAACGCTTGCTGTTAAATATTTTGCCTGAAGAAATAGCAAATCGGTTGAAGCGGGGAGACAGTACGATCGCCGACACTTTTGCTGATGTTACTGTCTTATTTGCGGACATAGTAGGCTTTACTCAACTCAGTTCGCGAGTTTCTCCAACGCAATTAGTTGCCTTGCTGAATGACATCTTTTCGACATTTGACAACCTAGCAGAAAAGCACGGATTGGAAAAAATTAAGACGATTGGCGACGCTTACATGGTAGTTGGAGGTCTGCCCATTCCTCGCAGGGCTCATGCAGAGGCGATCGCAGAAATGGCCCTCGATATGCAGGAGGCAATTACTGACTTCAGCAATCTCCACAATCAAGATTTCAGCATCAGAATCGGCATTAACAGTGGCCCGGTTGTTGCCGGAGTTATTGGAATTAAAAAATTTATTTACGATTTATGGGGAGACACCGTTAACACTGCTTCCCGCATGGAATCTCACGGCTTGCCGGGGTGCATTCACGTAACAGAGACAACTTATCAGCAGTTGCGAGAAAAGTATTCCTTTGAAAACCGCGGCGCGATCGAAGTTAAAGGCAAAGGTCAGATGACTACTTATTTACTACAATGCCGAAAATAGCTTTAGTAAAGGTTTTTCTCTAAAAATAAGGGCGATCGCACTCTCAAATGTGCGATCGCCCTCATTTTAATTTAGCCAAGTTTTTTAAAGCTTGTACAGGTTAATTCCAGCTTCCTTCGCCATGATTTCCAAACCCTTGTGTTGCAAGGTTTTAATTGCTTTTGTAGAAAGGTGCAATCTTACCCAGCGCTTCTCCTGTGGCCACCAAACCCGCTTCCACTGCAAATTGGCGTCTTGCAATTTGTGAGTGCGGTGGTGCGAGTGAGAAACTGCAAAACCGTTATTCGCCTTCTTTCCCGTTAGCTGACATTTCCGTGACATATTGCCCTCCAGATTACCGTTTTTTTGCGTGCAGCCTTTTATTATACCCGAAGGAAGAAGGAAGAAGGAAGAAGGAAGAAGGCTTGACTTATCCCTTTACCAATAGAAATAAACTCTTACTCCCCCCCTTAGCAAGGGGGGGTTGGGGGGGTTAATTACATTGCACGTTCAGTCAACTTTGTCAAGACTTGATTCGATCGCTCGACAAAATCCTTCATCCCTTCAGCATCGAAACCCTTCTGGGCCATCAAAGCCAAGTCGTAAACGTGGTGACAAATCATACTCGCCAACTGACTTGACGGAGACTCCCCGCCGCCTTGAATAATCGCACCCTGACTCAAACTCGCCAGATTTTGAATCAGCGGGTGAGACGTATTCACCAGCAAAACGTGGTCTTCGGGGAATTCGGCCGCTTGCTGCCGCAAAAGCGCCGTCATGTCCCGCATCCGGCGCACATCTTCCGGCAAAAGTACGATCGCAGGTGGCGTCCCCTCCGCAGAGTCAGACTTCAAAGCTTCTGTGCGAATGTTCACTTTCGGCTTATTGAGAGCTTTTTGGAACATTTCTTTAACTTGTTCGCTGCGAGTTTTATTCGTCGCCGGATCGACAATTTCCGCTTCTTTTTCTTTGTCAATTAGCGTGTCGTCGATGTCGGAATCAACCCGCGAGAATTTGACATCTGAGTGTTCTCGTTCCAAGAAACTGATAAAGTGCGTGTCGATGAAAGAATCCATAAACAGCACTTCTAAACCTTGGCTTTTGTGCATTGCCACGTAAGTTGCTTGAGAGGCAGGATCGGTACAATAAAACACGCGATTTTCATGGCGTTTTTGATTGCGTTCCAAATACTCTTTCAGCGTCGTGTAAGGTTGCGTCGAAGTAGAAGTTTCCGACTTCGGAGTCACATCCTGCCACAAATCTCCTTCCTCACTTTGCACCTGAACTTCGGGCGTTACAGTTTCTGGCTTCTCGGCTGTTTGTTCGTAGGTGCTGCGGTAGATTAAAATATCTTCGACTTGCTTTTTGAACTTGTCATCGTTGAGAGTTCCGAACTTGACAAAAGTGCCGATATCTTGCCAGCAGCGGATGTATTCGTTACGGTCGTCGCGGTAGACTTCTTTGAGGCGATCGCCCACTTTTTTCGCAATATAATCAGCGATTCTCCGCACAGTGCGATTGCTTTGCAAAGAACTGCGAGAAACGTTCAGCGGAATGTCGGTACTGTCAATAACGCCCCGCAGCGGCATCAAGAATTTCGGGATAATTTCTTCGCAGTGGTCGCTGACAAAAACCTGGTTGCAGAATAGCTTAATATTGCCTTGGGTAACATCGACATCCGGCCGCAGTTTTGGAAAATAAAGAATCCCGTTGACAATAAAAGGATAATCTGTATTCAGGTGTACCCACAGCAGCGGCTCGTCTTGGTACGGGTAAAGGTGGCGGTAAAGTTCTAAGTAATCTTCTTTTTGCAAGTTACTGGCTGATTCCCGCCAAATTGCTTTGTGCTTGTTGAGTTCCTCTCCCTCAAATTTGATGGGAACTGGCATGAAATCGCAGTAAGTTTTGATTAACTGCTTAATGCGACTGGGTTCTAAATATTCTTGTTCTTCGTCTTGGAGAGTAAGAGTAATAGTAGTGCCGCGTTCCGTGCGGGAAGATTCTGATAGTTCAAAAGCGGGAGACCCGTCGCAAGACCAGTGTACTGCTTGGGAGCCTTCTTGGTAAGAAAGAGTATCAATCTCTACTTTCTTCGCCACCATGAAAGAAGAGTAGAAACCTAGACCAAAGTGACCGATGATTGCGTCGTCGCCGTTGCCTTGGTATTTTTGAATAAATTCTTCTGCGCTGGAGAAAGCGACTTGGTTGATGTATTTTTTTACCTCATCGGCGGTCATGCCGATGCCGTTATCGGAAATTGAGAGGGTTTTGTTTTCTTTGTCGACCGCTATGGTGATTTGCGGTTCGCCCATGTCGCCGCCGTATTCGCCGGAACGAGAAACCATTTTGAGTTTGGCAATGGCATCCACTCCGTTAGAAATTAGTTCCCGCAAGAAGACTTCGTGGTCAGTATATAGCGACTTCTTGATAATCGGGAAAATATTCTCGGTATGGATGGAGATTGTTCCCTGTTCTAAAACTGTCATAATTTTTCTCTCTGATGACTGCTAATTGCTGAGAAATAGCTATTTAATGATTTTCGGCGATCGTGCTCTCTTCTGCAAAAGGGATTACCACAAAAAGATGATTCGGTTTTCCCCACATCTTGCACAATTCTCAATCAGCCTTTGACGGGCGGGCAGGATGCCCACCCCACAACAAGAATCACTCTTTGTGGAACAGGCCGGAAAGCCTGTTCTTGAGGATGGTGCAAGATGTCAGTTTCCCTCACATAGTAGCTCACAAAGGCAACCGCAGCAGGAAAGTAGCGCCCTGCCCCAATTCGCTGCTGGCGCTGAGGCTGCCACGATGTGCCCGGGCAATGGTTTGGGCGATCGCCAATCCCAGTCCCGAACCGCCGGTATGGCGCGATCGATCGCTATTGACTCGGTAAAATCGATCGAATATTCGCTCTAAATCTGCCGCGGCGATCCCAATACCGGTATCTTGAACCTGAACGATCGCCTCGATGTGATTGCAATCTAAAATAACTGTTACTTTCCCGCCCGCCGGAGTGTATTGAATGGCATTAACAATTAAATTAGCAACTAAGCGATAAAGTTGGTCGGAATTGCCGACAACATTTAATTGCTGCTGTACGCGCATTTCGGATGTTAGGGCTACCTTTGAGGCGATCGCCAAAGCTGCCAATTCCTCTACTAAATCGCTAACAAGGTCATTCAAACAACACAATTGAGGGCGATCGCGTATCACTTGATTATCCATGCGAGCCAGTAGCAGCAAATCAGCCACTAACTGAGTCAGTCGTCGGTTTTGGCGCTCTACAGTTCGCAAAATTTCCCGCGCTTCTTTTTCATCCAATTGAGGCGTCAACAGCGCCGATTCTACTGTCGCCTGCGAAGCCGCTAAAGGCGTCCGCAATTCGTGAGCAGCATCCGCTGTAAACTGTTGGATTTGTCGGTAGGAAGAATAAATCGGTTTCATGGCCAATCCTGCCAACAACCAACTAGCAAAGCCTATCAAAATCAATGCTGTAGGCAATCCTAATTTCAAAACCCATTTCACTGTACTGAGATAATCATTGAAGTCTTGCAGGCTCCGCCCAACTTGAAAATATCCCCAATCTTGCTGTGTTTGGGTGTGTAGCGCTACAGAAATTTGGTGGTAAACATTGCCTTTGGTATCAGTTATTGTTTGCCAGTATTGGGAGTTAAATGCTGGTGGTAATTCTTCGGGATAAGCGCCTGCGGTAGCAATTAATTTGCCCGAATCATCAAATAAACGAATATAGTAATAGCCTTGGTTGATAGCGCTTAAAATATGGCGGCTTGGCAACTGTTCTGTAATGCCTTTAACTCCCATTAGGCGGAGGTTGGGCAAAAGTTCGTTTACTATTGGCTCCAAGCGTCCGGGCTGCTGCAATTTGAGTTCTAGGCTGTCGTGTAGCGTCCCGGCTACCGATTCTAATTCCCGGTCTATGGCTACCCAGTGAGCGTGGGCGATCGCCTTGTATACCCCAAATCCCAACAAGCTTAAAATCAAACCCATTACAGCCGCATAGGAAATGGCTAATTGCCAGCGAGTTCGATTAAATAGTTTATTTTGATTCACCTTTCATATCTTGCTAGTAATTGTAATTGGTAATTAGTTGAAGATGATATTTTTTTTCCTACCACAGAGAACGCAGAGGAGGAGAAAAGAGAGAATAAGCTCTTAAATAATCAGGTTTATGACACCCGTGTCTAAGTCTTATAAAAATAAACATTTCCAGGTAATAATACATTTTTTATATTTGGCTGTCATGCCAAATCCTCATGTTTTAGGAGTTCTGCATATTCGCTTATTCCGAGTTCCGCAAGTTGTCGGTCTTCTTCGGCAAATTCGCCGTAGAGTGCAGCTAAGTTAGTTTCATCGATTGCTGGAATAGTAGCTAATCGGGCACGGAATTTTAGGAAGGCAATAAATTCAAATACTTGTTTGAGTTGTTCTAGATCGAGCTTTTCTAGCTCTTGTTGGATTAAATCTTTCATAGCAGTCATTTTGACTATCGAGTTTTCTATATTATAGCCAGATACTGGAAACGAGATATAATCCGCCCGCTGTTGCCCCTACAGCTTTAATTTCTCATGCGGTATCCGACGCCGTGTACAGTTTCAATTAAATTCGTGCCGCCAACAGACTCAAGTTTTCGCCGCAGCAAGCGCACTTGAGCTGCTACCACATTGCTAAAGGTATCTGCACTCGCCTCCCATAGCTGATTCCGAATTTGGTCAGTGGTGATAATTTGGTTGGGATGTTTCATAAAGTATTCTAGAAGTTGAAACTCTTTCTTTGTTAGATCAATTATCTGGTTGTTGCCACTTCGATCGAGATGGCACACAGTTCGATTTCCGCAGTCCAAAACCAGATTTCCTACCTGTAGCTGTTGCGGTTGAATTTGGGGCGATCGCCTTTGCAAAGCCCGCAATCTTGCTAATAGTTCCGCCATGCCAAACGGTTTAACTAAATAATCGTCAGCCCCGGCGTCTAGTCCCGCAACTTTATCTTCCATTCGGTCTTTTGCTGTTAGCATCAAAACTGGCAGAGCGCTATTTTTAGCACGCAATCTCCGCAGCAGTTCCAATCCTGACAATCCTGGTAGCAACCAGTCAAAAATAGCCAGGTTATATTGCATCCAGTGACTGTCTAAATATTCCCAAGCTTCACTGCCATCCAAAGCCCAATCAACTATATATTTTTCCTGCTTTAAGGTTCGCTCGATCGCTTTCCCTAAATCGGGCTCATCTTCAACTAGCAAAACTCTCATAACTCTAATTTATAGCGGTAAATCCTTATACATTGTTAGCGCTCGGCAGCATCTACCCCAACATCTAACCTCACATACTGAGATGAAATCAGCATGAAATTTTATGACCGAAACTAATTGGATCGCAAGCCCCCGGATTGATTCCAACGCACAGGCTGACTGACGGGAATAAATCTAAAATCTACAATCTAAAATTGATTGACTTCGCAGAAAAAGATCACAGTTGACAATAATTGACAACAAGCTGGAAATGTCTTATACTCAAACGCAATCAAAATTTTGAGAATATTTTTCAATAAGTATGACAGATTTATCCGATCGTCCCGCCATGAAAAAGCCGGGACGCTGGAGTCGCCGCCAACTGCTACAGCTAGGAATAGCTGGGGCTGGGGTAGCGGGCGGCGCGATCGCACTTCAACATTTGACTCGCAAACCGACATCAGTCGCGAGAATACCGCCCCTGCCCGCAGATGCACTCACCGTCAGCAATATCAACCCGATGCAAATTGCGCGGGATTTTGATTACGGCACGGTGACGCACGAAAACGGGCGCACAGTTCGGGAATTTCGCCTGGAAGCTAATACTTCGATCGTCCAACTTAACAGCGCCGTCACTTTCAACACCTGGAACGTCAACAATCGCGTGCCGGGGCCGACATTGAGGGCAACTGAGGGCGATCGAATCCGCGTCATTTTTTATAACAAAGCCGGAGATTCTCATTCGCTGCACTTTCACGGCGTTCATACCAGCGAAATGGATGGCGTTAAACCAGTGAAACACGGTTCGGTATTTATTTATGAATTCGATGCCAATCCCTACGGAGTGCATCTATATCACTGTCATATTGAACCCGTAACTCGCCATATAGGTAAAGGACTCTATGGAATGTTCATCATCGATCCGCCAAAACCCCGCCCTCCCGCCGATGAAATCTTGTTAATCATGGGAGGATACGACGTAAACGACGACAAAAAAAACGAGCTTTACGCTTTTAACGGGTTGCCCAATTATTACATGAACAACCCGATACCTATTTACCAAAATCAGCTAATCCGGCTCTACGTTCTCAACATGATTGAGTATGAAGCGGCAGTAAGTTTTCACCTGCACGCCAACTTTTTTGACGTATATCGCACGGGAATGACTTTGACTCCCAGTGAAAGAACCGATGTCATCACAATGGGAGTAGCTGAAAGACATATTTTAGAATTTACTTACGGCTATGCTGGAAAATTTATGTTTCATCCCCATCAAGATGCGATCGCCGAAGCTGGCTGCATGGGGGTATTTGAAGTCATCACTTAAACCAAATTCTGCTACCAGAGTGGGGCGATTCAAATAAAGTATGAAATTATTTGACAAGCTCGATCGCAAATAGGTAGAATGAATAGCTCACAAATAATTGAGAATTATTCTTAATAACTTGTGAGTCGAAAAGCACATAACGTAAAAATTAGCAACTGCCATGTTACAATCCTTTCGCTTATTACCGACCGCCACGGCTACAGCCATCCTCGTTGCTCTGGCTGGTTGCGCTTCCACCCCCACGGCCAGCAACACCGACAGCAGCGCCTCACCCGTTGCTACAGCCAGTCCCGCATCCACAAGCGGTCACAGCATGAACCACGGCGGCAAAGGCGGCATCAACATCAATACTGCCATTCTTTCAGAGTTAGATAAACTCGAAGCCAAGTTAGGAGTACCGGCACTTTCTAACAAAATTCAAGCCAGCCGTCCTTACGGCAAAGTCGAAGAATTAGTCTCCAAAAATGTCATTACTCAAGCCCAATTCGACCAAATAAAAGACTTGGTAACTATTGAAAATGTGGTGCTGACAGGCGAACCCAAAGATGTAGACTACATGACTAAACTTGGCTTGATGAAAGGGCATCTTTTCGTAGCCCAAGAACTATTGGATCAAGGCAAACCCGACCAGGCAGAACCACACATCGGGCATCCAGTCGAAGAAATTTATGCCGATGTGGAAGATCAGCTAAACGATCGTAAAATTCCTGAATTTAAGACTACTTTAATTAAATTGCAGGATTTAGTTAAAGCGGGTGCAAAAGATCCGGCTCAAGTGAAGGCGGAATTTGACACATCAATGCAAGCAGTTGACGGAGCAATTGCCGCCCTTCCCGAAACGCAGCGCAAAGATCCGAAATTCGTGCTGCAAGTGATTAACGGCTTGCTAGATACAGCTAATTCCGAATACGGAGCCGCAGTTGCTAACGGCAAAATTTCCGCAATTATTGAATATCAAGATTCGCGGGGTTTTGTCATGTACGCGGAAATGCTGTACAAAGATATAGCCGAGCAAGTGGCTAAAACCAGCCCGGAAATTGACAAAGCAATTGTGGCTAACATGACAGAACTGAAGACAAATTGGCCAACGGCGATCGCACCCCCCGCCCCCGTCAAAACCACCGAACAAGTCAACCAGCTAGTTAAAACCATCGAAAGCGACAGCCAAAAAGTTCTCAAACCCGCCTCTTAAAAAAGTTAACTGAAACCACGGTAATTGGTAAAAAGATTACCAATTACCTCCCGATATTACCTCAACTAAAAAAATGAATTTTGGCGAAGCATTGCCCACATTTGTAATTACTCTCCGCGAAGGAGTCGAAGCCGCCTTAGTTGTCGGAATCGTTCTCGCTTGTCTCAAAAAGTCGGGACAAAGTTATTTAAGTCCTTGGGTTTTCGGCGGTGTTGGCGTTGGACTGATTGCCAGCGCTTTGATAGGTGTACTTTTCGGCTGGACTATTCAAATTTTGTCCGCATCCAATCAGCCTTTTGCACCGATTATGGAGTCGCTGCTAGAGGCAATCTTTGGGCTTGTGGCGATCGCAATGCTGAGTTGGATGCTGATTTGGATGACCAAGCAAGCGCGATTTATGAAAGCCGAAGTCGAAGGCGCTGTGAGTGCCGCCTTAACGCACAACTCTCATGCCGGTTGGGGCGTATTTAGTTTAGTTTTTATTGCCGTTTTGCGCGAAGGGTTTGAAACTGTTTTGTTTGTCGTCGCCAAGTTTCAACAAGGCATTATTCCAGCCCTCGGCGCTTTGGGAGGAATACTTTCAGCAGCCGGACTTGGTGTCCTGCTGTTTAAATGGGGAGTCAAAATTAATATCCGCCTGTTTTTCAAATATATGGGCATTTTATTGCTCTTCATTGTAGCGGGTTTAGTGGTATCTACTTTGGGATTATTTGACAGCGCGGTGAATATTTTATCGCAAGCAAATCGCGAGTCAGCAGGGATGTGTTTCTATTACGAAAGATTTACTAAAATCCACTCCTGCATTCTCGGGCCGATGGTGTGGAATACCTCGAAATTGCTTCCCGAAGAAAAGTTTCCCGGTTTGTTGTTGAGTGCGCTGTTTGGCTACACGGATAAGCTCTATGTCGTGCAGGCGATCGCCTATTTGATATTTTTAGGTACTGTCGGTGGCATCTACTTCCAAAGTCTGGCAGGTAGAGTTTTCTTCCCATTCAAAAAAACTCAGGTAACGAAATAGGAAATAAAGTGCGAGCGAAACGCGATCGGCTTGTTAGTGGAAATGCAGAAGGCAGTTGTTTGTTGCTAATAACTAATGCGCCCCTAACTTAGAGCGCATTAGTTATTAGCTATCTATTGATTGAAGGTAAAACGACCGTCAACTTTTTCTCCGTTAATATCCGCAGTCACTTTCACGGGATAACTTCCTGCATCTTTGCCGGGAAACACCACAGCGTAATGTTTGCCCTCAGCATCATACTTGAGAGCTAGGGTTTGCTGCTTTCCATTCGGCAACTGCACTTGAGCCGTCACTTTGGCGTTAGGAACTGGTTCTTTTTTCTCCCCTTTTTGCAAAAATAAATCTAAATGAGTTCCGGTAGCTTCTTTTTCCGGTACAAACTCTAAATAGTAAGCTCCCGACTTTACAACTTGCCCCCCTTGAGTTGCTGTTGCAGGAGCAGTGGCGGGAGGCGAAGACGCAGGTTGAGAGGCGACAGGAGGGGAGGCTGGAGTGGTATTTGGATCGCTTGCTTGGTCGCCTTTACTGCAAGCTCCCAAAAACATCAATCCGACACTACCTAGAACAATTAAATTTGACTTAAGCGATTTCATTTGTTTGACTCCTTGCTGACTGACAATAATTAGAAAATATCACACATTAACTACCTTGCCGTCTTCAATAACTCGCTGAGGTTGTTGAGGTCGTAAAAAATGCCCAAATTGAGCATACAAAGCTGGTAAAACTAACAGAGTCAAGGCAGTAGAAGTAAATAACCCTCCTAAAACTACGACTGACAGCGGTTGCAAAATTTCCTTGCCCGCCCCACCTTCAAATACTAAAGGTGCTAAACCCAAAGCTGAAGTTAAAGCGGTCATCAGGATGGCGTTGAGCCGTTCCATCGAGCCTTTAATAATTGCTTCCTTAAAAGGCAGTCCTTCAGCCAATTTAGTGTTGTAGTTGTCTACTAATAACAAGCCGTTACGGGTAGCAACGCCAAATAATGTGACAAAGCCAACCAGGGAAGCTACAGAGATGATGCTACCAGTCAAAGCTACCGCAATTACTCCTCCCACTAAGCCGATCGGCAAATTAATCATAATCATAGCAGTTGAAGGAATTGACTTGACGGACAAGTACATCAATACTGTAATTACCAAAAAGGCGATCGCACTAAATATCATAATATTTTGCGAAGCTCTTTGCTCGGCTTCAAATTGACCACCGTACTGGATAAAATAGCCAAAAGGCAACTGCACCTCTCGTTTGACTTTAGCTTGAATTTCATTCACAACCGATCGCAAATCCCTACCTTTAGCATTAGCCGCCGCTACAATCAGGCGAGAAACATTCTCGCGGTTAATCGTATTGGGGCCCGTACCGTATTTAACAGTCGCAACTTGGGCGAGGGGAATCTTGTTACCGCTTGGAGTATCAACCAGCAAATTCTGAATAGTTTCTAAGTTATTTCGGGCTTCCGGCTGCAACCAAACAACTAAGTCAAAAGTTTGCTGCACCTCCAAAACTTGAGAAACAACCTTGCCGTTTAAAGCTGTCTCAATTATTTCAGAAATCTCTCCGATTTTTAAACCGTATCTACCCGCAGCTTGACGGTTAAACTTAATTTGAATTTGTGGCACTGGCACCTGCGGTTCTAGTTGCAAATCCACAATGCCTTCCACTGTTTTCATTTGCTCTTCAACTTTGGCACCGATGCTGCGAAGCTGATCCAAATCCGGGCCAAAGATTTTGACAGCAATCTGACTCCTGACACCAGATAAAACCTCATCCATCCGGTGAGAAATAAAACCGCCGATATTTGGTGCAACTCCCGGCAATTTACCAAACTCCTGCCGCAGCGACTCCAAAGTTTTCGGCCTGTTTTTCATGCCCTCCTCGCTTAAACCGATATCAATGTGAGCTAAATTAACTCCTGCAGCATCAGCATCACCCGGAGCTCTGCCCGATCGCACTTGCACGTATTGAAACCTGGTATCATCCTTCAGTGCATCTTCAATAGCAAAAGCCGCGCTATCTGTTGTCTCCAAAGACACCCCCGGATAAAGCATAATAGTATTCACCAAAGTTTGCTCCTGAAACTCCGGCAAAAACACCCGCCCAAAAGATGGCAAAATAATTAATGCAGCCACTATACTAGCAGCCGCAAAAGCTAAAATAATCGCCGAATAACGCATTGAAATTCTGATACAATAATGATAAATATGCTTGCAAAATCTCGGCAACCAAGGTTCTTTACCACTCATGCGTTTGGTAGGCAACAAAATAGCGCAAAGGGCCGGAGATATTAACAGCGATTCCAGACTAGAAATCACCACAACTACCAAATAAGTAATCCCCATAGGCGTAAAAATTCGACCTTCTACACCGGGCAAAGTAAAAATTGGCGAAAACACCACAATGCCAATAACAGTGGCTCCAATTAACGAATCGCGCACCTCCTGACTGCCATCAAAAATCACATCCATCACCGGGCGACGATGAAGAGAAGACGCATTTTCTCTCAAATTGCGGTAGGTATTTTCGGCATAGACGATCGCATCGTCGATCGCAGTGCCGATCGCCACCGACAAACCCCCCAAAGTCATCGTATTCAGCCCCAGCCCCAGCCAATACATCGCCAGCAACGCCAACAGCCAAGTTAGGAAGAAATCCAGCAAAACAACCGCCAGAGTGCGCCAATTCATCAAAAACGGGATGAGAATCAGGGTGACGATAATGCTACCTTCAACTAAAGCCGATCGCACATTCTCCACCGAGGAATTAATATATTCTTCCTGTCGAAAAGTCACAGTAACTGTAATATCTTTTGGCAGAGCTTCCTGCACCTCAGCCATTGCTGCCTCAACCGCTTTCGTTACCGTCGGAGTATCAGCAACTGGCTGTCTGTTTACCATGACAATCACAGCTTTTTTGCCGTTGAAACTGCCATCGCCCCGCTTGATTGCAGCACCAATCTTGACATCAGCCACATCACTAATTCTGACGGGTGTTCCGTGGCGAGAGTCGATCGCCGATTGCTGCAAATCTTCCAGAGACTCAATCCGCCCCACCCCCCGGATTAAAGTTTCTCGATCCGGCGTAATTAAATACCCCCCCGGCGCGTTAACATTCGCAGCCGCCGCCGCTTCAGCAACTTGCTGCAAAGACACATTAAAAGCTTTCAACTTGGCAGGTTCTACTAATACTTGATACTGCCTTTCTTCGCCGCCGTAAGCTACTACTTGAGCAACGCCAGTCACTGCCAAAAGCCGATTTGTGACTTGCCAATCAACTAGACGGCGCACTTCCATCAAAGGAGTAGTTTCCGAGGTAAAAGCATAGGTAATAACAGTGCCCACAGGAGAAGTTGTGGGAGAAATTTGTGGTGTTTCTACCCCAGCCGGAAGTTTGCTTTGCGCTTGCTGCAACCGTTCTGTGATCAACTGCCGCGCTTGATAAATTTCAGTTCCCCAATCAAAGATTACCTTAACCGCAGAAAGGCCCACAGCCGAAGACGATCGCACTGCTGTCACCCCAGGAGTTCCATTAATTGCACTTTCAATTGGTAGTGTTACCAAAGACTCGATTTCTTCCGGCGCGAGCCCCGGTGCTTCTGTCTGAATTTCGACTTGCGGCGGTGCAAAAGGAGGGAAGACATCAAGGGACATTTTGGGGATGATAGAAAATGTCCACAGACTAACAATAATCGTGGCGACAAGGACTAGCCAGCGACGGTTAATTACCCATCTAAGAATAGTGCTGAACATTTAATAATTTGGGAATTGGGCATTGGGAATTGGGCATTGGGCATTGATAAAAACAGCTCTCCGTGTATCCGTGACTTTCGTGTCGTGCTGTTACTTTAAACTCTTGACTTCTGTCTCTTGAGTTTTAACGTGATGGTTGTTATTGTTTAACAGCAATTCCTCGTCCCAGGTCGATGTAGAGGCGGAAAAACCATTATTTGCAGCATGGTTTCCAGAATCCGCTGCTATTGCTGGCAATTTGCGCCGATTTCCCCACAACACGCCGGCTGTGAAAGTCAGAGATGCGATCGCAACTCCTCCCCCTATTCCCGCCCACCATAAAGACACGGGTAAATTATTAAAATTAACCTCTGTTGCTTTTGGAGTTGCGTCTTTCTTTGCCTCGTCTTTTGAGGGCTTGCTGTCCCCCCGCAAAGATTGTGCGTAAAGTTGAGGTGCTCGCTGCGTTACTATCAAATCTCCCTCGAATAAACCCCTCTTAACTTCAACTAAATCTCCGGCCGTTTGACCGAGTTCAATTTCAACCGCTTGATAAGCATTGCCATTTTGGACGTAAACGGTTTTTTTCCCGCTAACATCCACTACCGCCGCACTCGGAATTGCTAAAATATTTGTGGCAGTTTTGTCTGTTAAAATCTCCAACTCCGCAAACAGTCCTGGCTTTAATTCACCGTTAATATTATCTAGTTCTGCTTTCACGGGTACAACCCGCGTTTCTCCTGACACGGATGACCCAATTAAGGCGATTTTTCCCTTGAAAGTGCGATCGGGTAAATTAGCGACTTTTACCCTGACTTCCTGGCCCTGTTTTACTTGATTCAGGTCTTTTTCGTAAATATTGGCTGTGGCAAAAACGCGGCTGTCATTTAAGAGGCTCATCAACGGTTTTTCAGCGTTTACTGACTCGCCTGGGGTAATTTCGCGATCGGCTACCGTGCCCGAAATCGGAGCAACTACGGTAACGAGTCCTTGATCGTTGGCAACAGTTCCTAATTGTTGCAGTCGCGCTTGATAGGCTGCGTCAGCCAAGCGAATGCGCGACTGAGCGACTTCGACGGCAGTTTTGCCGCGTTTGAGTTGGTTCTCGGCTTCTAGGACTTCCCGGCGACTCTGAGCTCTGGTAAGTTGAGCTTTTGCTTCTGCTACTCTGCCTTGAGATTCCCGCAATTCCCGCATTGGCAGGTCTACTTCGGCTTGTTTAATTTCGGTTTGGGCTTTGATAACTTCAGGACGGCTTTTTGCCTTAGCAACAGCGGCTTTTGCTTCTGCGAAGTGGGCTTGCGATTCCAGCATTGTGCGCCGCGCGATCGCCCCAGATGCCACTAATTCTTTGTCGCGATCGAACTGTTCTTTAGCCACTGTCAGTTCAGTTTCTGCCCGCGCTATTTCTGCTTGCGCTATTTCAACTTGACGCTGATAGTTTTCTTGAGCGGCTTGCACCACGGAACGATTATTTACTAATTCTTGTTCTTGCTGGTACTGCTTAGTTACCGCTGTCAACTGGGTTTGGGCTTGGGCGATTTCTGCTGCGGATATTTGACTTTGGCGATCGTAATTTTCTCGTGCTAGTTTGAAATCTCCTTCCGCTTGCTGCAAATCGGCCTCAGCTTCGGCACGTTTCGAGAGAGATTCAACCCGCAATTGTCCTAATTCTGAACTCGATACAACCGCAAGGGTTTGACCTTTTGATACTTTGTCCCCAGGCTTAACCAGCAACTCTACTACTTTCCCAGCAACAGGAGCCGTAACTTCTACTTTTTCGTTGGGTAAAGTTTCAATTTGTCCTGTGGTTTTGATGCCGATATCTAGTCGCTGGCGAGCGGCAGGGGAGACTTTAATTCCTAATCGTTTTGCTGTTTCGGCATCGACAGAAATAGCAGCAGGAGTTTCAGTTGTTTCGCCGCTATGGTGAAATTCATTTCCGTGGCCAGCGTGGGCAAAAACAGCGGCAGGAGAACTTAGCAAAATTAGGCTGAACAAACTTCCCGAAAAGCTGCTAATAATTGCCGGAGATTGAGCATATTTATGAAATATCATCTTTGGCATTGTCCTTGAAATCAGGTTGAGTGCCACAGGTTTAGCAGTTGGTATTTTGCCAAGGTAAGTAAGTGATACCCATTAAGTAAAGTTACTTATTAGCATTTTCCAAGAAGCGACCGCTAAGCAATGACCAAGAGCTAGAAATGCTCTACTCAACCTAGTATTTCATGGTCAAATGAAATTAGGATGAAATTTCGCATCAGCAGCCCAGATGCCCACCAGATTCTAAAATACGAAGATAAGTTTCGCCTAATGACAAGCGATTGGGCTGTATATTTTTTTCCGGTTTTTTAATCTCTGCTCGCGCTTCAATTTCGTTTGTCAATGCGCTGACTAGATCATCTACGGCTGTATTTGATTTATAACTGGTGTTTAATTCCAAGCTATTCAATATCATACACTACCCTCTCTATCTATATAGCTTTTTGCTGACCTATCTACTACTTTAGACGTAGATTCGATCCAGTGTCTACAGTATTCTTACGTAACTTTCTACTACTTTAGAGGTAGGACGGTTCAATTATCTACAGTATGTGTAGTGTAGGTACTCTCAGGAAACTGAGGTGGAGTCAGACAAATGCTGACAGCCACAGTCGAGCTACATTACTTTGTCTACCAAGGTTGTCGCCACTTTTTCCTTTGCTCAATTTCTTGCTTTTGTGAAGCAAGTATTTTCGGAAATCTTGAGCTACTGTGATTAATGTCACTCATTTTGGGGATTTGTGTCACCTTTTGTTTAGGGTAGCTAAATTACTGTTTATACCAAGCTTGCCGCCACTGTTTCATTTGCTGAATTTCTTGCTTTTGCGAAGTCAGAATTTCTTGAGCTAATTTCTTCATTTCCGGGCGTTTTGACTTCTTCAAAGCATCTTCAGCCATCACTAAAGCTCCTTCGTGGTGAGGAATCATCGCATTAATAAATCGCAAGTCAAATTGGTCGTCAGCGGCCCCTAAATCCATGCTCATCATCATGCTTTGCATTTGTTCGGGAGTCATTGCCATCATGTGACCCATGGGACCGTGATAAGCCATCGGCGTACTGCTGGCTTTGGGATACCAAGTTTTTCGCCACTCTTTCATTTGATTTATTTCGCGTTTTTGAGCAGCAATTATATCAGTGGCAAGTTTCTTCATTTCTGGGCGTTTGGATTGTTTAAGCACATCTTGAGCCATGTTTACAGCACCTTGATGGTGTACTGTCATGCCATCAATAAATCGCAAATCGTAGTCGGCATCAGCAGGGCCTAAATCCATTGACATATCGTGATTCATGCCATGATTCATGCCATGATTCATGCCACCCATGCCACCGCCTTGTACCACGTCTTGCTTGTTGTTTGCTTCAGTTGCAGCCGTAACATTTGGGGCTTGAGTTTCGCTGGAAGGGGCTTTTGAACAAGCTGCAAGCACTCCACTGGTAAAAGCGGCTGTGGCGGTCAACATCAGCGCTGCAAAGCCTGTTTTCAATGAAATTGGTTTCATAGAGCTTATATCCTTAAAACTGCCATTTATTTTCAGTTTTTCATATATAAATGAAATTAGGATGAAATTTTTCTGGCAAACTTGTAAAGAATTATTTCTGTGCCCTCGATCGCACTCAAAGTTAAGATTTACAGAACTCACTTGCACCTAATTATCTATGTACACAGTGCGCGCCTTACCCCTAGGGGTAGCGTGTCAAACCACTTTTTTCATAATTCCTGATTTATTTTGCAATTCCCCTTGACTCTCCAGTGTACTGGAGACATTACAATACAGTTAATTCATTGATTGAGCAGAGTAGTTTCTGCTGAGGTTCAAATTATGACTTTTCAGCTAAAAGTTCCTAAGATGGCTTGTTCTGCTTGTGCGACTACAATCACAAAAGCAGTCCAAGCCATTGACTCAGCCTCAACGGTTGAGGCTGATCTCAAGACAAAATTGGTCACGATTCACACCGCTAAGTCAGAAAGTGAAGTTAGGAAAGCGATCGCATCGGCGGGCTATCCAACTATTTAAAGACAAAGGGTAAATGTCTCATTGAGGATGGCATCTATGGACAATCTCACACTTAAATTGCGGGGCATGAGTTGTGCTTCTTGTGCTTCATCTATCGAACAAGCAATTCAATCTGTTCCCGGCGTAATTGAGTGCCATGTCAATTTTGGGATGGAACAAGCAACCATCCAATACGATTCCAAGCAAACCAACTTAGAAACAATTCAATCGGCGGTTGATGATGCGGGATACCAAGCTTTGCCGCTTCAAGAAATGGCGGCGCCAGAGGATGATTCCGAACAAGCCGATCGCAAATCTGAATCTCAAACCTTGCAGCGGAAACTCTGGACAGCAGGTATCATCAGCATCCTGCTAGTTGTGGGCGCTATTCCAGCCATGACCGGCTTGCACCTGCCATTTATTCCCGCGTGGCTGCACAATTATTGGCTGCAATTAGCCCTGACATCCCCCGTACAATTCTGGTGCGGGAAATCGTTTTATGTGGGAGCTTGGAAATCCCTAAAACGGCGGGTGGCGACAATGGATACCTTGATTGCCTTGGGTACCAGTGCTGCTTACTTTTATTCTGTATTTGTGACATTTTTCCCAGGTTTATTCACAGCCAAAGGTTTAAATTCTGGCGTTTACTACGAAGTTGCAGCCAGCGTTATCGCCTTAATTTTGTTGGGGAAAACCCTAGAAAATCGGGCGAAGGGAGAGACTTCGGAGGCCATTCGCAAACTCATGGGTTTGCAAGCAAAAACTGCTCGGATAATTCGCAACGGGGAAGAGTTGGAAGTGCCGATCGCCCAAGTGGAAATTGGCGACATCGTGCAGGTGCGGCCGGGAGAGCAAATCCCGGTAGACGGAGATGTTATTGAAGGCTCTTCCACAGTAGACGAAGCAATGGTTACGGGAGAAAGTTTGCCTGTCAAAAAGCAGCTTGGCGACGAAGTTATCGGAGCCACAATTAACAAAACTGGCAGCTTCAAGTTTCGGGCGACAAGAGTTGGTAAAGATACATTTTTAGCTCAAATTGTCAAGATGGTGCAGGACGCACAGGGGTCAAAAGCACCGATCCAAAAGTTAGCAGACCAAGTGACTGGTTGGTTTGTTCCCACAGTAATTGCCGTCGCTTTAGCTACTTTTCTTATCTGGTTTAACGCGACGGGAAACTTCACTCTAGCCACAGTGACAATGGTGGAAGTGCTGATTATTGCCTGTCCCTGCGCTTTGGGTTTGGCGACTCCGACTGCTGTGATGGTGGGAACTGGTAAAGGTGCAGAAAATGGGATTTTAATTAAAGGAGCCGAGAGTTTAGAATTGGCTCATAAAATCCAAATTATCGTATTAGATAAAACGGGAACTCTCACAGAAGGCAAGCCGACTGTAACTGATTTTGTGACAATTAAAGGAACGGAGAATAGCAATGAGTTAAAGTTGCTGCAATTGGCGGCGTCTGTAGAGCGAAATTCGGAGCATCCTTTGGGGGAAGCTGTTGTTAGATATGCTCAATCTCAAGAGGTTAATTTGACGGATGTTAAGGATTTTGAGGCGATCGCCGGGAGTGGCGTGCGCGGGGTTGTAGGCGGAAAGTCGATCGCCCTGGGAACGCTGAGGTGGATGCAGGAACTAGGCTGCGATACTGAATATCTGGAACTGCGCGCGAGAGCTTTGGAAGCTGCGAGCAAAACGGTTGTTTGGATGGCTGTAGCAGGCAAAATAGAGGCAATTCTGGGCATTGCGGATGCTCTCAAACCATCGTCAGCGCAGGCGGTGAAAGCACTTCAAAAACTCGGTTTAGAGGTGGCGATGCTGACGGGGGACAACCGCGCGACTGCGGAGTCGATCGCCCAATCCGTGGGCATTACTCGCGTTTTTGCGGAAGTTAGACCCGACCAAAAAGCAGCTCAAATCCAAGCCCTGCAACGGGGAGGAAAAATTGTCGCGATGGTGGGAGATGGGATTAACGACGCACCGGCTTTGGCCTTAGCAGACGTGGGAATTGCGATCGGCACCGGCACAGATGTGGCGATCGCCGCCAGCGACATTACCTTAATTTCAGGAGATTTGCAAGGCATAGTTACAGCAATTAAACTTTCCCGTGCCACCATGCGGAACATCCGCGAGAATCTGTTTTTTGCGTTTATTTATAACATCGCTGGAATACCAATCGCGGCGGGCATTTTGTACCCCATTTTTGGCTGGCTGCTAAATCCAATTATCGCTGGTGCAGCAATGGCTTTCAGTTCAGTCTCTGTACTTACTAATGCTTTGCGATTGCGGAATTTTCAAGCCAAATCTAGTGCATAAATTTGGAGGAATTAGAAAAATGTTACAGCCTAGTCAAATTTGGGGAAGTCTCGCGAGTTTAGGACTTGTGATGGGAATGGCATCGGGAGTTCAAGCTTCCGAAATGTCCGTCCAGCATTCTACTTCAACGACTAAATTCCGCAGCATTGAACAGCCACTAGGTTTAAAAGTTGGCGTCACAATAGGTGGTTTGACATTAATCGGTTTGGAATTGTGGTGGTTTTTGTTCAGTAAAGCTAAAGGGCAGCAAGCTGAATATATTCAGGGGATACAAGAGTTGACTATTACTGTAGACGGGGGTTATGAGCCTGCCACTGTAGTTGTGAAAGTCGGTCAATTAGTCAGGCTCAATTTCTTGAGGCGCGATCCCAACAGTTGTCTTGAAAAAGTGTTGTTACCAGATTTTCACATTGTGCGAGAATTACCTCTAAATCAGGTAACGGCTGTTGAATTCACCCCTCAACAACCTGGACGATACCTATTTACTTGCGGCATGAATATGTTTAGGGGTGTGGTGGAAGTACAAAGCTAAATCAAATAGACAGTTGTCAACCTGCGGCAATTGCGACGGTTGAGGCGCGAGTTTTTTCAGCAAGAAATCGCTAAAATAGATGAAAGCTTAAAAAATTTGGAGTGAGCTAAATGCAACTACTACACACGATGCTCCGAGTCGGCAACCTGGAAGAGTCCCTCAAATTTTACACCGAGGTTCTGGGCATGAAATTGCTGCGAAAAAAGGACTATCCAGACGGTAAATTTACTCTGGCTTTTGTGGGCTACGGCCACGAATCAGACACTACAGTTTTGGAATTAACATACAACTGGGGCGTCACAGAGTACAATTTGGGGGATGCTTACGGTCATATTGCGATCGGCGTTGACGACATTTACGGTACTTGCGAAGAAATTAAAGCCCGCGGCGGTAAAGTTAGTCGCGAACCGGGCCCGATGAAGCACGGTTCAACAGTCATCGCTTTTGTGCAAGATCCAGATGGATATAAAGTTGAATTAATTCAACTGGAAAATCAAGGTAGCAACACCCATAAAGTAGCAGCAACAACCGCATCCTAACTTTCTTAAGAGGGGGAAGGGGAAGGAAAAACTATCTTCCCTCTTCCGTTTTCCTTTGGACAACAGTCGTACCCACAACTGTCAACTGTCAACTGTCAACTGTCAACTGAAACTTTTAATTCGATCGCACCGACGGGACAAACTGCTGCAAATAAATTTTTTGCCACAATATAGAAAAACTGCTCCCTATTTGGCTTAAGCTATCAAATTTTGGAATTAATTTAGATTCTCGGCGCTGGTCTAAAGCAGCTATCCCAGAAAAAAATACAGATAATACTAACAAAAATACTACTATCACACTAAATAAAATAGTCCAATAAACTAGAAATTCGCTTGTGTAGCTGACCCCGAATATCCAGTTAATCACTAAATCCGATAAATACAAAAACAGCCCTACTGAAAACCCCACCCTGAATAATAGCCACGTCCACTTAAACATATCTGTTGCAGTCTTGCTATTTTTGGACGCAGAAAGTTCTAACTCTCTAATTTGGCTGTTAATATTTGAGGTGATTTCATACAAAGTATACTGCAAAGCATCTCTGATATAATTGAGTTCATTGTCCAGGTTTATGCACTGCTCGGATGTACTTTTATCCAAGCTCAGGTTTTGGATTTGTTTGCGGTGCGCCGCCAGTTTATTGTCTAGAGTGTAATCCCATTTTTCCAGCCGATCTACAGTCAAATATAAAAGTTCCTTATTAGCATCTAACAAGCTCTGGCAATTTATGATTGACTTAACTAACTTGCTGAGATTGTTGATATACTCCTCTAGAGTATTTTGGGATTCCCTTTGTTTAGCTGACAATAAACTTGCGAGTTCGACATCCCGATCGCCACACAGCGACAAAGCCTCACCATACAAGTCGTCAATTTCCATTTTACCGAAATACAGAGACGCTTTGTACTCTTCTATTTCGGGAAGAGTCAGACATTCTAAGGGCTGATATTTTACATTAAATTTATATACAAGCGCTGTCATAATCTGCGCCGATTTGCGGTCTAGGTTATCTTTGTAAGGTTCTAAAATAATTGTAGCTAGATTTTTGACTTTCGCTTCCGGGTGGTGCAGGAACTCAAAAATTTTGGCAAGTATTTTAGAGAATTCCCAGTCATTAAAATTATTTTCTGCAACTTCCAAAAAGTTTGTTACCGCTGCATCGTTTTCAGCATTCAATTTGTACGGGCCCGTAAGTGCGATCGCAGCAAATACTCGATCGATCCAAAACAGATATTCTTCGCAATCCATTGGCAGAATGGGCAGCAGCCAGCTAGGGCCGTACACCCAAAAATCGAGACAATTCTCATATTCCTTGTGGCTGTCATGTCTGCTGCTGTCACCTAAAGCAAATTTGTTGCTTGCTAATAGTTGAATTTGCTCTTCTACAACCCGTCGCTCAATTTCCTCTGCATTGATTGTGGAATTGACAGCACCTTCCTTGCCTTGCCCTTGCCCTGCTTCATCCAACCAAATTGACTTAATACTAACAGCCCCAGACCACCGAATTAAAGGAGTCACTCCCCCTCGCGCTTCCTGTTCTAACGCCGCCAGCAGATTTTTGCTAAAATCACTTGCTCTAGCTTCTCTCTCACTTGATATCAGCCCCTCTCGTACCTTCCCCAATGCCTGAATTGCCAAAGCCCGAAACAGCAAATTCGGATGCGGTTTTCTGACGGCTTGCGGTATATTTTCTCTGAATATTCCGCTGTTGGGTACGCCCAAAACTTCAGCAAAAGGCTCGATGCCGCACTGTTGCAGGAATTTTTCAACTAGGTTTATTCTTTGCCAAGGTTGAGTATATTTAGTGAGAAGGAAGATTAGTGCTGTGCCGCTGCACCCCCTTGACTCAGGGATGTTAGTGCGATCGAGTTTCCACACATTGCTCGTCATAATTTGTCGCGATGACAATTACTATATCTTGACGCTGTTGTTTGATGCTCACTTCAATTTTACATCTACTGCTGCTTTTTGTCAATATTCTTCCTGGACGCATAGGGAATTTGAAACCCGGTTTCACGAGGAAGTTTATTATAACTCAAGCCTAGATTTTCCCTATAAAGCTAGTTAATAAAAGCCAATATGAACCCCGAACTAAATATCAATAGTCCGGACTGTTTTTAGTTCTTAGGCTGAAACCCTCGATTTTCCGTTGGTAGTTCGATCGCCGAATCGCCTTGAAACCCTTATTCTACGGTTGGCAATCAAAAACTGTCCGAAGTATTGTAAATATATTATTTAGCAATAATTGGTCAAATGTCCAAAGTATAGGTTGGGCAACGAAACCCAACCTAATATAGTTATTTTTTGGTTGGGGCTTTTAATATTTTGTCGCTTACCATTTGATCAACGATTAAGTCGCTGATAATTTGAGCTCCGTGGGAGGTAAAGTGCAAGCCGTCATTATTTTTAACATAGCCTCGCTTACCCGATTTATTAGCAACTACTGGAACAAATTTTCCTGCTTGTGCAAATGTCTCCCAAGTAGAAATAAATTCGATTTTGGATGAAGATTTGCTGGCATTTTTATAAATATCGTTCATGATGGGAAAAGCTTTTAGATACGAAGATTTGTTAGGGATCGATTGACCGACCCAATACACTTTTCTGACGGATGACGAATCCAGTAACTTGGCATATCTTTCAACTCTTTCTTGATAAGCTTTTTGCCATTCCTTGGTCAGGACAGCGCGGCCTTTTCCTTGAGAATCAATAATATTTTGACGGTCATTTGCTCCGAACAAAACTATCACTACATCCGGCTGGTAATTATTAAAAATTTGGCTAGTTCTGGCATACCAATCATAATAATCTATCCGATTTAATCCAGTCGAGACCTTATAGTCTATTTTGGTATCGGCGATATTGTATTTTTTCTTAAGAGTGTACTGGAGTTGAATTCCTAAGTCGAACATTACGGAATCTCCAATAAATAAAAATTTGCGATAAGGTATGGTCAGTTTGGGTTTAGCTGGAGTTGGTTTTTTAGCAGTAGCAGGCTTTGGGGGTTGAACGGCAGTTTTTGTTTCGGTTTTGACAGGAGGAAGTTCTGATTCTTTGGGGATGGTATCGAAGTTAATATCTTTAATTTTGCTCCAAAAATCTTGTTCGGATTTTCGGAAACCGTCTATTTCAATCTGGCGCGCGGCTTGTTTAATTTCTGGACTGGCGAAAGGAGTGGAAGCGAAGCTTTTCAGAAATAATGATAAATTGGAAAATATTAAAGTGAGAATGACAGAAGTAACAATTAGCAAAAATTCCCGGTCTTTCATATTTCTTAAAAATTAAAGTAAATAAAAGGCGGAACGGTACTTGGCCCCAACATCAAGATAGTATACACGAGCAGCGAAACTAAGACAACCCGAAAGAAAATGTTTTTTAATGACAATAGGGTTTGCAATCGTTGGGAGATGCGATCGCCCCACAAGTTGATCGCGCCAATGACTGCAATTACTAAATACAATTGCCAAAAGTTAAATTGAAAAGTTGCTACAGCAGGATTGACAATTCCTTCAAAAAAACTCACCGCAGTTTCCCAGTTGGGAGTGCCGAAAAATACCCAACTACAAGTAACAAAACTAAATGTTAACAACCAACTGCAAAATTTAGCAAATCGGGGAAAGGCATAGTCTAATTTAAAGTGGATAGCTTGGGGGATATCTTTACATAAATGGTTGACAATTAATCCTAAACCGTGAATTGCTCCCCAGAAAATAAAGTTTAAACCGGCGCCGTGCCACAATCCGCCGATCGCCATTGTTAAAAATAGATTTAGGTACTTTCTCAACTTGCCGTATTTGTTGCCGCCCAAGGGAAAGTAAAGGTAATCCCTCAGCCACTCGGAAAGACTGATGTGCCACCTTTTCCAAAATTCTTGCAGACTGAGCGATCGGTATGGCATATTAAAGTTAGCAATGGGTTTAAAACCCAGCAAACAGGAGATGCCGTTGGCTAAATCCGAGTAGCCGCTGAAATCTACGTAAATCAAACAGGAATAGGAAATTGCCGCGAGGATTAAATCGATGCTGCTGTACTGCTGGGGGACTTTGAATGGCAAGTCAGTGAAGTTAAACAAAAAGCTGGCTAAAGTATATTTTTTGAATAGTCCCGACAAAATCAAAACTATAACTTCTTCAATTTTATAGTCGTATTTTTCCTGTGAATTTAGCTGCAAGTAAAATTCGCGAGCTCGCGAGATTGGCCCGGAGGCAATTTGCGGAAAGTAGGTAATGTAGGCGGCATAGTCTATAAATTTTGGGCAGGGGATTTTCTGCTGGTAGCAGTCGATCAAATGAGAAATCATTCTAAAAGTATAGAAAGACACGCCGACGGGGGCGATTATTTGCAAAACTGGAAAGTTGGCTGGAATTTGTAGCTGGTTCAGGATCTCAAATAAAGAAGTTACAAAGAAGTTGCAATATTTAAAGATGCCGAGATAGCCAATGTTAAAAATGAGACCGGAGATTAAAGCAATTTTTTTATACTTACTGTTGCAGAGAACCCGGAGAATGATATAATTAGAAAATGTAGAGAGAATGAGGAGCAAGAGAAAGTCGAAACTCCAAAAGGAATAAAATAATAAACTTGAAATTAACAAGACAATTTTATACAAATCGACTTGGGGTTTCACAGAGACGATCAGGCTAAAAATAATTAGGAAAAAAACTAGAAATTGGTAAGTGGGAAATAGCATAAGTCTCCGCCGATAAAAAATCTTGTTTCGGGCAATATTTTTATAAGTACGGCCAGCTAACCTATCCCGAAGGATATCGCCAGAGTCGGTCAGAACGCACCAAATTTCGGGGTGGATTGCGGAGTGTAAGCTTTTGCAACAGGTCAATTAGGTCACAACTTCCGCCGTAGTTAACCGCACTCATAAATTCATAATCCTGTTTAAAGATTATGATGGTTGTGAGACTATGTATTAACGGATAACAACAGGAATCCCCTTGATTGCGAGGAACCAACGTGCAGCCAACAGACCCTAGCAAATTTACAGATCAAGCCTGGGAAGCCATTGTCAAATCCCAGGATGTAGCCCGCCGCTTTGCCAATCAGCAGCTAGAGGTTGAACATTTAGCCATCGCCCTTCTCGAACAGCAAGGCCAGGCAAACAGCATTCTCAGCAAAGCTGGAGTCGATGCCGCCCGCTTTGCCCAGCAGTTAGATGCTTTTGCCAAACGACAGCCCAGAGTTGCCAACGCTGACCAACTATACCTCGGTCGCGGCTTAGAAGTGATGTTAGATGTTGCCGAGGCCACCAGGGCGACTTGGCAAGATAATTTTATCGCCGTTGAACATTTATTAATTGGCTTAGTAGAAGACGAACGAGTCGGCCGCAGGTTGCTGACAAAAGGCGATGGGCCGCCGGGCCGCCCCGGTTACGATCGCAAACCCCCAGCCGGTACACTCGATCGACCAAAACTCGAAGAAGCAATCAAATCTTTCCGCGCCACTGCTAAAGCCCAAGAAAAAAATTCCGAAACGAAAGGCAGCCGCAGCAACGCTAAAGCCCAAGATCAAGATGGCGAAGCTAACTCCGACGCCCTCAGCAAGTATGGCCGCGATTTGACAGAAGCCGCCAAAGCCGGCAAACTCGACCCAGTAATCGGCCGCGACGAGGAAATCCGCCGCGTGGTACAAGTTCTTTCCCGTCGTCAAAAAAACAATCCAGTGTTAATTGGCGATCCCGGAGTCGGAAAAACTGCGATCGCCGAAGGTTTAGCCCAGCGAATTGTCAACGGCGACGTACCGGAATCTTTGAAAAATCGCCAGCTATTTAGCCTCGACATGGGCAGTTTAATTGCTGGGGCAAAATTCCGGGGCGAATTTGAAGAACGATTGCGGTCTGTTCTGCGGGAAGTCATCGATTCCGACGGGCAAATTGTCCTATTTATTGACGAATTGCACACGGTTGTCGGGACTGGCGGCGGCGGCAGTTCCGGTTCGGGAATGGATGCGGGAAATTTGTTAAAACCGATGTTAGCGAGAGGCGAATTGCGCTGCATCGGCGCTACAACTCTCGACGAATTCCGCAAGAATATTGAAAAAGATCCTGCACTAGAACGCAGATTTCAACAAGTATTTGTCGGCGAACCCAGCGTTGAAGATACTGTTTCGATTTTGCGCGGATTGAAAGACCGTTACGAACGCCACCACGGGGTAAAAATTACAGATTCGGCCCTGGTAGCTGCTGCAACTCTGTCTTTTCGCTATATTTCCGATCGCTTTTTGCCGGATAAGGCGATCGACCTGGTAGATGAAGCGGCCGCCCACTTGAAAATGGAGATTACCTCTAAACCCGTGGAATTGGAAGGAATCGACCGCCGGGTGATGCAGTTGGAAATGGAAAAATTGTCGATCGAGGGCGAAGGAAAAGGTGCTCTCGCCCCTGGGCTCGGCTTCCGCGTCGAACGCATCACATCGGAGATTGACATCTTAAAAGTCAAGCAGGAAAAATTGTCCTCTCAGTGGTTGGGCGAAAAGCAGTTGTTGGATGCAATCAATAAATTGAAAGCAGAAGAAGACCAACTGCGAGTGCAAATCGAACAAGCAGAAAGGGCTTACGATTTGAATAAAGCCGCACAGTTAAAGTACGGCAAGTTGGAAACTGCGGTGCGCGATCGCGAAGCGAAAGAAGCGGAACTTTTGAAACAGCAAGCTCAAGGTTCTTCCCTGCTGCGCGAAAAAGTTACTGAGGGCGATATTGCGGAAATTGTCGCTAAATGGACGGGCATTCCGGTTAACCGATTGTTAGAATCAGAACGCCAAAAATTGCTGCAATTGGAAAAACACTTGCACCAAAAAGTCATCGGTCAAGAGGAAGCTGTAACAGCCGTGGCAGCGGCAATTCGGCGCGCTAGGGCGGGCATGAAAGACCCCGGCAGGCCGATCGGCTCTTTCTTGTTTATGGGCCCCACAGGCGTTGGAAAAACTGAGTTAGCGCGGGCGTTGGCGGAGTTTTTGTTTGACAGCGATGATGCGATCGTCCGCATCGATATGTCGGAATACATGGAGAAGCACAGCGTTTCCCGGTTGGTAGGAGCTCCTCCCGGATATGTCGGTTACGACGAAGGCGGACAACTTTCCGAAGCAGTGCGGAGACATCCTTATTCGGTAGTGCTGTTTGACGAAGTGGAAAAAGCGCACCCCGACGTATTTAACATTTTGCTGCAAGTGTTGGATGACGGCAGAATTACCGATTCTCAAGGTCGAGTGGTTGACTTTAGAAATACCGTAATTGTGATGACTAGCAATATCGGCAGCGACCACATTTTAGACGTGTTTACTAAGAAGGAAAAAACCGTCAAAAAACCTGCTAATCGGAAGCAGGAAACGAAAGATTTGTCAAGTCAAAAGACAGATTATAAAGTGGCTGCCGACGGTACTGTCGAGGTGTCGGCCCAGCGAGTTGATGGTGATACTGTAACCAAGAGTGAAAACAAGACTGAAAACAAGACTGAAAATGAAAATTTATTGACTCAAGAACGGGAGACAGACCAAGAGTACGAACAGATGTTAAAACGGGTGATGACAGCGCTGCGATCGCACTTCCGGCCCGAATTTCTCAATCGGGTGGACGAGATAATTTTGTTCCACACTTTGAGCAAGGTCGAATTGCGGCAAATTGTCAGCATTCAAGTCAAGCGGATCGAGCGTTTGTTGGCAGAGCAAAAAATTACTTTGGAACTGTCCGATGCGGCGAAAAACCATATCACAGATGTCGGTTACGACCCGGTTTACGGCGCTCGTCCCTTGAAACGCGCCATCCAGCGGGAGCTGGAAAACCCGCTGGCTAACAAGATTCTGGAAAATGCGTTTGTTGAGGGCGATACAATTGCGATCGACTGTGAAAATAACTCTTTGCAATTTCGCAAAAAAGACTCTCTCCCCGCGCTAGTAGGTAACAGTTTGTAGTTGCATTTAGGAACAGGCTTTCTGGCCTGTTCCACCCAAAATTAATCTTCTTTTGTCCCAGAAATCCTGGTAGTTTAAAATCATGAAACAACTAACTAGAATCACTCTGAATCCAGAAGTAATGGGAGGAAAACCCTGCATTCGCGGCTTGCGAGTCACTGTGGGTACTATAGTCGGACTGATGGCATCCGGACACTTACCGTCAGGCATTTTGCAGGCTTATCCCTACCTGGAAGAAGCAGATATATATGAAGCACTTGCCTATGCAGCGTGGCGAGTTGAAGAAGTAGAAATTCCTCTCAAAATAGCGTGAAAATTTTGATTGATATGAACCTGTCACCTGAATGGACTGTCGTATTTACTAAATACGGAATAGAGTCTCTTCATTGGTCTACAGTCGGCGATCCTCGTGCCACCGATCGCGTTATTATGGAGTGGGCGCGAGTAAATGACTATGCCGTATTCACTCATGATTTAGATTTTGGCGCACTGCTGGCCGCAACCCAAGCTGATGCTCTAGCGTGTCATTCAAGTCCGTATTCAAGACGTGCTGCCTGCTAATATAGAGAGTTTGATTGTGGAAGTGTTCCATCAATTTGAGCCACAAATTGAGTCGGGGGCGTTCATTTCTGTGGATGAAACGCGCTCTAGGGTGAGAATTTTGCCGATTACACTTCGATAATTATTTATGGCCTGTTTCACAAAAATTAATCTGCTTGTGGAACAGGCATCTTGCCTGTAATTCAAAAATTAAGAACAGGCATCTTGCCTGTTCCACAAAAAATTAATCTGCTTGTGCAACAGGCATCTTGCCTGTTCTTGAAAATAGTCAAGCCTGCTACTTAATATTACGAATTGCTCATCGTGCGGCTGCCGTAAGCATCCATGCTGTAGGCGGGAACGCGAACGCGGTAATCAATTTCTGTTCCCGTCACTGATTTTGCCAGTTGTTCAAAAGATTCATCGTTCCAATTCCGCTCGTGGATGGGCTTTGACTGTTCGCCCAGGAAATATGCTTGAGTGCCAATTACTGAGGCCGCGACCCAACCGACGATTAAAAGAGCGATTACAATAGTCATTTTTGCTTTTTCCTTAACTTTTGTTGCTTTATGTAAACTAATGTAACGAAAATTATTAATAAACGTCAAGGTAGTGTAATGTCGTGGCAACCGTCCGGCAGGTAGTAAATACCGCACCTAATCCTGAGTCTGTAGGGTGCGCTTAGTGTCAACAAGGGCTCGATCCCCCCTAGCCCCCCTTAATAAGGGGGGAACAAGAGTGTTCTCAAAGTCCCCCTTATCAAGGGGGATTTAGGGGGATCTAGACTGGGCTAGCAGCGAGAGATACAGAGGGGTTTCAGGCTTAAGTTGACACGCCTTGGTAAGGTGGGCGCTACCGCCCATCGGTAGCTAGCACAGTACCCGGATTGTGAACTGTATCCGAAATAGCAAAACAGATTTTTGAGATTTTATAGTTAAGAAATTATAAGTTTTGCGTTAATAAATTACGATTAAAAGTCTGCCGCTGGCATGAGGAATTGCGGTCAAATTATGAGTTATGATTTATCGGTTTGGATGGGAACTAACAAATCCCAATTACCAAATTTTAAGTACAAATTACTAATTACCAATCATCGCTACAAATCATGCCCAACTCAATGTTAAATGACGACCCCTTGTGGTTCAAAGACGCGATTATTTACGAAGTACCAGTTCGGGCTTTTGCCGACAGCAATGCAGACGGGATCGGCGACTTTAGAGGACTCACAGAAAAACTGGATTACCTGCAAAACTTGGGAGTAACAGCAATTTGGGTACTGCCATTTTTTCCTTCACCGCTCCGAGACGACGGCTACGATACATCTCACTATACTACGGTCAACCCGATTTACGGCACATTAGAGGACTTTAAAGACCTTTTAGAAGCAGCGCACCAACGGGGAATTAGGGTCATTATTGAGTTAATTGTTAACCACACTTCCGACCAGCACGCTTGGTTTCAGCGAGCGCGTCGCGCCCCGAAAGGCAGTAACGAAAGAGATTTTTATGTGTGGAGTGACACGCCGGAAAAATATCAAGATGCTCGGATTATTTTCCAAGATTTTGAAACATCTAATTGGGCTTGGGATGCGGTAGCAAAAGCTTATTACTGGCACCGTTTTTATTCCCACCAACCCGATTTGAATTACGACAATCCCGCCGTCCGCCAAGCCATTTTAGATGTAGTAGATTTCTGGTTGGCACTGGGAGTAGACGGACTGCGAATGGATGCGGTGCCTTACCTGTACGAGCGCGAAGGTACTAACTGCGAAAACCTGCCCGAAACTCACCTATTCCTGAAGCAATTGCGGCAGCACGTAGATGAGAAATTCCCGAACCGGATGCTGCTGGCTGAGGCGAATCAGTGGCCGGAGGATGCGGTTGAATATTACGCTAATGGGGATGAATGTCACATGAACTTTCATTTTCCGCTGATGCCGCGTTTATTTATGGCTTTGCATATGGAAGATAGCTTCCCAATTAGCGACATTCTCCAGCAAACTCCACATATTCCCAATAATTGTCAGTGGGCATTATTTTTGCGGAATCATGATGAATTGACGCTGGAAATGGTGAGTGATGAAGACCGAGATTATATGTATCGGGTTTATGCTCAAGACACTCAGGCGAGAATTAATTTGGGCATCCGCCGCCGCTTGGCTCCTTTGATGGGAAATAACCGCCGCCGCATTGAGTTGATGAATGCTTTGCTGCTGTCTCTTCCGGGTACGCCGGTGCTTTACTACGGCGATGAAATTGGCATGGGAGACAATATCTATTTGGGCGATCGCAACGGGGTGAGAACTCCGATGCAGTGGAGTGGCGATCGCAATGCCGGTTTTAGCCGCGCGAACCCGCAGCGCCTGTACGCACCGCCAATTGTTGACCCTGAATATCACTACGAATCTGTTAACGTGGACGCGCAGCGGGCGAATCCGAGTTCTCTTTGGTGGTGGATGAAACGCCTGATTGCAATTAGGCAGCGCTTCCAAGCATTCGGTCGCGGAACTTGCGAGTTTCTGTACCCGGAAAACCGCAAAGTTTTAGCTTTTGTACGCACTTATCAAGACGAACACATCCTCGTAGTGGCTAATTTGTCACGCTTTGTCCAGACGGCAGAATTAGACCTGGCGCCTTTTAAAGGTGCTGTTCCGGTGGAGATTTTCGGCCGCACGGAGTTTCCTGCTGTTGGCGATTCGCCTTACTTTTTGAGTTTGAGTCCTCACACGTTTTACTGGTTTACTCTTACTGTTAAACACGAAGATTTTTCGCTGCACGGTGTTCCCACAGACTTGCCTACTTTGGCGGTCATAGGTAATTGGAAAACTGCTTTTGCTACAAGTCAGTTAAGCGATATGCTGCTTAATCTTTTGCCGGGATACTTGCGGCGTAATCGCTGGTTTAGCGGTTCTGATAGGACAATTCAATCTTTAGAAATAAGTGAGGTTGTACCGATTGAATGTAAAGATAGCGCGGGAGAGGAATCTCAAGTTTACATTCTGTTTTTGCGGTTGAATTATACTGAAGGTATGCCGGAAACTTACGTTTTGCCTTTAGGGTGGGAAGAGATTAAAGGCGATGTGGACGATCGGGCGATCGCGCGCCTGCACTTCCCAGAAACCAAAAAGGAAATCGGGGTACTATTTGATGCTGCTGGGGAGAAAGGTTTTCTGAGCGCGCTGCTGGGGGCGATCGGCAATTCTCGCAGTTACAGAGGTGGTGCAGGTCAACTGGTAGGAATTGCCGACAGTTCATTCAACTCAGAACAAGATTTATCGCAGCTCGATCCTCACCTGTTTAAAAAAGAACAAAGCAATACATCCGCAGGTTACGGCGACCGCTTCGTCCTGAAAATATTGCGAAAAATCGAGGAAGGAATCAACCCCGAATTAGAAATCGGACGCTTTTTAACAGAGCGCAACTCGATCCAACACTATGCTCCAATTGCCGGAGCATTGGAATATCACACACCAGCACAACAAGTCCTTACAGTCGGAATCCTACAAAAATTAATCCCCGACAGCGTAGATGCTTGGTCTTATACATTAGACACACTGCGCGACTATTTCGAGCAAGTAATGACAGTAGAAGCAAAGCATTCTGGCGAGAATTTATCTACTGCCCCGGAAAATTATTTGCCGAACGCTTTGACCGGACAAACCCAGCGACAGCCAAACTCGCTAGTAGCGGATTTATCCCTAGAAATTCCGCCATTAGCTCGCGAACTCATCGGCTCTTACTTAGCATCAGCCGAGCTTTTAGGTCAACGGACAGCCGAACTTCACCTCGCTTTAGCGTCTGACGCAGAAAATCCCGCTTTTGCCCCAGAAAGCTTCACCTCCTTTTACCAGCGTTCCATCTATCAACACATGAGAAATCTGGCGGGAAGAACTTTGCTGGATCTGAAAAAACGGCTGTCCAAACTGCCGCCAGAAATACAAAAATCGGCGCAAAAGCTCCTCAACCGCGAAGATTTGCTCATGGAACGTTTCAAGTCTATTTTGAACTTGAGAATCACCGCCGATAGAATTCGCTGTCACGGGGACTTTCATTTCGGGCAAGTTCTTTATACAGGTAAAGACTTCGTAATTATTGATTTCGGAGGAGAACGCGATCGACCCTTAAGCGAGCGGCGGATGAAGAGGTCGCCCCTGCGAGATGTTGCAGGAATGCTGCAATCTATAAGTTACGCTGTTACTTTGGCACTCCGCAATGAAGTAGAAAGCGGCATGATTCGCCCTGAAAATCTCCCGGAGATGCAGCAGTGGGCGAACGTTTGGCACCGCTGGGTCAGCCTAACTTTTGTCAAGAGTTATTTGGCGACTGCAGCCGATGCAAGTTTCTTGCCCAAATCTATACCGGAACTACAAGTTTTGCTGGATGCTTACATTTTGGAAAAAGCGGTTGCCGAGCTAGCCTACGAACTCAATTACCGCTTAGATTTCGCGGAAATTCCGCTTCAGCGGATTCTACAATTGCTGAATTAATAAGGGCGGGTTTATCTATACTCGTTAGGGTGCGTGGCTTTTTAGTTCCTCAATTAACAGCGAGATGCTAGAAAGTCACGCACCTTATATCAATTCCGGTTGCACTCATACATGATTGTTGACTGTTGACTGTTGACTGTTGACTGTTGAATCGGGGTCGAAAAACTGAATGGTTGAGTGTTAACTGTTGACTCGATTTTATTATTCTGATGCAACCGGAAACGATATGACACCATACCAAATCTACTTTGATAACGATTTGATCGGCGAATATAATGCGCTCTTCTACAAACAAATTTCGCGCCCCGCGAGGCTAGAAGAAAAGATGGTAAAAAAATGATTTCGTATTACTTAAAATAAAGAGCGGCTTGATATAAAACTTGTTCTTGATGAGTTAACAAAGTGCAGTCAGAAAGCGGGTAAGCCACACAAGTAACAGCATAGCCAGCTTGCAATTCTGAGGGCTTCAAAAACTTTTGTTCGCTTTGGTCGATTTCACCGCTCAGCAGTTTGACAACGCAAGCAGAACACTCTCCTTGCTTGCATCCATTCGGCAAGCGGATGCCGGCATCTTCTGCCATATCTAAGATATACTGGTCGTCTGGTACTGCGATCGTGCGATCGAGCGCAAGTTCCTGATTCACCAACCGAACTTGATAAACTGCCATTTTTTTCTTATTCCTTGCGAAAGGGCGGGTTTACGATGCTGTTAGTCCTAGCAAATATTTCGGGTAAAACCCGCCCCTACAACTAGAAAGGGCGGATTTATATGGTGTATATCTAGACAAGTGCTTCTTGATAATCGAGATTTTCATCGAGATAAATAGCCCGAATATCCTCCGGCAAATTTGATTCTAAAGTTTGATATCCTTTTTGCAGTAAAGCCTTTACCTGAGCTGGCGAAATAGCTTCGCCTTCTGCTTGCAAATAAGCTGCAATTCGAGTTTCGCTCCAGCGGAAAGTCTGAGCCATCAACACCACTAAACGCGGCAGCGGCGCTAACAATTCTAAGGCTTGTTTGACGTAACACCATAGGGGAGGCGGAGCCGATTGTAAAGAGTAGTGAATCGACTCAACAGGGGGCAATTCCGCTTGATTGATGCAGACGGCGGTGACATTAATCAGCCAGTTTTGGAGACTGAGATTTCCGCCATCAGACTCTTGGATTTCGCGGCGCAAATCGAGGCCTCGGAGTTCGTGATAGATGTGCAGCCAAGTGTGGGCAAACAGGTAATCGCCTTGTACGGGCGATCGTACGGAATGGCGAATCAGGGAGTGTACAATTTGAGCGTAGCGGCAAAAAATCGCCGTGAAGAACCTACCCTGATCGGGATGGTTTTGAAACAGAGTCAATAATTCCTGGTCGCTGTGGTGAAACAGGGATTTGACCACAGGATGGTTGAATTCGGAAAAATTAGGTGTTTGCACAATTGTTCTGGAAAGGTTTGGAGAATAAATGCGGGTGCAGCCCGATTCTACACGATTTGTCGATCGACATTCCAGAGTTGAGGGCCATTTTTTAGCGGTGCGGTGCCAGCAGAGCGGTATTTCTGGCATTTTGTCCCTCTTTCAAGATAATATATACTTTTCACTTGTGCGAGCGAGCTTTTCACACCTCAGAAAAGTTATCAAAAACTCTGGCTATATTACTTCCCCTAAAAAAGAATCTTCACCAGAACAATGCGTGTCGGTTCATCACGATAAATTAAAAGCTATGGCTTACTTATATCGTTTCCGGTAGCATCAGGATGATGCCGAGGACAGGGCACTGCCGTGTCCTGACTGTGGGTAATATTAATTCTGCTGCTACCGGAGTTGATATTACTACTATAAATAACCATATCCTCCGCCCCCCGGAGTCTCAATGACAAACACATCCCCCGGCTGCATTTCCACACTCGCCGTACTCCCCAAATCCTCAACTTTTCCATCAACGGTTTCAACATAATTCCGTCCAACTTTCCCCGCTTCACCCCCATTCAAACCGCAAGGAGAAATCACACGCCGGCCCGATAAAATACCAGCAGTCATCGCATCCCGAAACCGCACCCTGCGTACCACTCCATTACCGCCACGATGATATCCATTCCCGCCGCTATTAGCCCGAATTGCAAAACTTTCCAACAACACCGGGAACCGCCATTCTAATACTTCAGGATCAGTTAAACGCGAATTAGTCATGTGGGTTTGAACCGCATCCGTACCATCAAAACTTGCACCCGCACCCGCACCGCCGCAAATAGTTTCATAATATTGATAGCGCTGATTTCCAAAGGTAAAATTATTCATAGTTCCCTGAGAAGCAGCCATCACTCCCAAAGCGCAATACAAAGCATCGGTAATATTCTGCGAAGTTTCCACATTACCTGCAACCACCGCCGCTGGATAGCGAGGATTCAGCATACAGCCTTCGGGATTGATGATTTCGAGAGGTTTCAAACAGCCCGCATTTAGAGGAATATCGTCATCTACCAACGTGCGGAAAACATACAAAACAGCAGCTTTGCACACGGCTGCGGGAGCATTAAAATTGTTGGATTGTTGAGCAGAAGTGCCTGTAAAATCTATTTTTGCACTGCGCGCAGATTTGTCAATTGTAATCGCTACCTTAATTTGTCCGCCACTATCCATCGGATAAGTAAACTCGCCATCTTGCAAAACATCAATTACCCGCCGCACTGACTCCTCAGCATTGTCTTGCACAAAGCCCATATAAGCTTGCACAGTCTCTAATCCATAATGTTCTACCATCTTGAGAAGTTCTTCTGCGCCGCGCTTGTTAGCAGCAATTTGTGCTTGCAAATCGGCTATGTTTTGAGCGGAATTGCGAACAAAAAAATTCCCCGCTGTCAGAAGTTCTAGTAATTCTTTTTCTCGAAAATTGCCCTCGCTTACTAACAATAAATTGTCAAGCAATACACCTTCTTCAGTTACTGTTGTACTGTTAGGAGGCATGGAACCGGGAGTAATGCCGCCGATGTCAGCGTGGTGTCCCCGCGAGGCAACATAAAACAAAGGAAGGGAGGAATCACCATCAAATACTGGAGTAATAACGGTGATATCTGGTAAATGCGTGCCGCCGTTGTAGGGATTGTTAGAAACATAAACATCGCCCGGTTGAATCGCATTGCCTTGTGCTAAAATTAAAGCTTCAACGCTTTCGCTCATCGAACCCAGATGTACGGGAATGTGCGGCGCGTTGGCAACTAATTGCCCGTTTTTGTCGAAAATTGCACAGGAAAAGTCGAGACGTTCTTTGATGTTGACTGAGGAACTTGTGTTTTGCAATGTGACGCCCATTTGTTCGGCGATCGCCCGAAACAAATTATTAAAAATTTCCAGCAAAACCGGATCTGACTTAACCGCAGATAAACGCGAATCAACGCGGATATTATCTGCGTCCATCTGCGTGCATCTGCGGTTCAAAATTAAATCATTATTTTCGGTGATTTCCCCTTCCCAGCCCGGTTCTATAATATTAGTTCCCGTAGCTTCAACAATCATAGCAGGGCCTTCTATGCAGTCGCCCGATCGCAAATCGTCTCTCTGATAAACAGGCGTTTCCTGCCACCCGCCAGCAACATACATTTGCACCGTTGAAATTGGTTGCACAGGCAAGATACCCGTGCCACCAGAGGGGGAAATTGTGGATGCTTCCGGCACATCCATTCTTTCTACAACTTCCACAGAAACCGCTTCCACAATCAGCGGTTTTTCGGGCATAATAAAACTGTAACGCTGTCGGTGTGCTGATTCAAATTCAGCCTGCATGACCTCAATATTGTCAGCAAAATCTACCGCCAAAACCGAGTCACTTCCCTGATATTTTAAGCGCAGCTTCCTAATAACTAAAACCTCTGACTCATTCTCTGCATTCTCTGTGCCTCTGCGGTTCAATTCCCTCTTCCCCTCAGCCTCCAATGCAGTTAAAATATGATGTAAATCAGTAATTAATTCGAGACTTAATTGTTGCTCGATCGCCCTTTCACGAATAGCCCGCACATCAGCCAAACCCATACCGTAAGCCGACAACACACCCGCATAAGGGTGAATAAACACCCGTTTCATCCCCAAAGCATCGGCGATCGCACAAGCGTGTTGGCCGCCCGCACCGCCGAAACAGCACAATGTATACTCCGAAACATCGTAACCGCGCTGAAGCGAGATTTTTTTGACAGCATTTGCCATCTTTTCCACCGCGATCGCCAAAAAACCCTCCGCCACCTCTTCGGCCGTTCTATCGCCCCCAATTTCCCCCGCTAATTGCACAAATTTTTGCTTTACTACGTCAGGGGCGATCGGCAAATCTCCATTCAATCCAAATACTTTCGGGAAAAAATCCGGTTGAATTTTACCCAACATCACATTACAATCAGTCACCGTCAAGGGGCCGCCTTTGCGATAGCAAGCGGGCCCAGGATTGGCCCCTGCAGACTCCGGCCCGACGCGGTAGCGAGCCCCGTCAAAAAAGACTATTGAACCGCCGCCGGCTGCTACAGTGTGAATTGCCATCACGGGCGATCGCAATCTCACCCCAGCAATTTCTGTCTCAAATTCGCGTTCGTATTCGCCGTTAAAATGGGCAACATCTGTCGAAGTTCCGCCCATATCAAAGGTAATAATTTTATCAAAACCTGCCTTTTTGCTGGTTTGAACAGCACCGACAATTCCCCCAGCAGGCCCGGATAAAATACTGTTTTTTCCTTGAAATTGTGCCGCGTCCACTAAGCCGCCATTCGATTGCATGAACATTAATTTGGGGAATTGGGAATTGGGAATTGGGAATTGGGCATTGGGCATTAATAATCCCTCGTTCCCGGAATCGGCCTCGATTAACTGACTGATTACTTGTTCGACGTATCGACGTAAAATCGGAGATAAATAAGCATCGACAACCGCAGTATCTCCCCGCGAAACTAATTTCATCAGCGGGCTAACTTCGTGAGATACTGAAATTTGAGTAAAGCCAATTTCTTTCGCTATTTTAGCAACTTGTTTTTCGTGTTCCGAGTAGCGGTAGCCGTGCATGAATACGATCGCACAACTGCGAATTCCCTCATCGTATGCTTGCTGCAAAGACGGGATAAACTCGGGATTGACAGCAGTTAACTCCTCACCTTGAGCGCTGTAGCGTTCTGCAACTTCAATAACTCGATCGTACAGCATCTGGGGCAAAACAATGTGGCGCGCGAAAATATTGGGGCGGTTTTGATAGCCAATTCTCAGCGCATCGCGGAAACCTTTAGTAATTAACAGAATTGTGCGATCGCCCTTTCGTTCCAGCAAAGCATTTGTCGCCACCGTCGTCCCCATTTTAATCGCTTCAATTTCGGCGGCGGGTATAGCTGCGTCGGCGGCAATTCCCAAAATGTCGCGAATTCCTTGCACTGCTGCGTCTGTGTAGCGTTCTGGGTTTTCCGACAGCAGCTTGTGAATGACTAATTTACCGTCGGGGCTGTTGGCGACAATATCGGTAAAAGTGCCGCCGCGATCGATCCAAAATTGCCAGCGAGTGCGATCGGGAGAAGTAGGATTCATATCTCTTTTTTTTGAAATTTTTGCTTGATTAATTTACAAGTATTCAACAAACTTCTGTTCGAGTCAATTCATAAAGCTCATAACTTCTGGTCATAAAAGTCATAATTTCTGGTCGCTCAAACTAGCAGGCGCTCGATCGTGTTAATTATAGATGTCGAATTCCCTTGACTAGCCCCTGACAAACACCAGCCAGAAAATCCAAATCCAAAGTCTCAATCCTATCGCTTTCTCGATGATAATGCGGATTTCGCATATTAGCAGTATCAGTCACCATAATAGCCGGATAACCATTATCCCAAAAAGGAACATGATCGCTGCGGCGAGTATCCGGCACAATTAAACCTCGATTCGGCACCGGCAGCCACTCGCAGGGCTGACCAGATTTGCGAATTTGGCCACTCAAATTAATCAAATCGGGAACCGTCCGCAAAGTGCCAATTAAAGCAATAAAATTACCACTATTTGGATAAAAATATTTCAAGCCAGCGGGATAGCTTTGAGAATTAGGATTATGGTTGCAATAACCCAACATTTCCAAAGAAATCATTAACCGGATTGACTTTTGCTGTTGCTTGTATTTAGCTGCATGATGACTGCTTCCCAAATAACCGTATTCTTCCATATCGAAGGCGACTAATTGCACTGGATATTTGAGCGGTCCAGATGCGATATCCCTTGCGAGTTCCAGCAAAACAGCAACACCAGTAGCATTATCATCTGCCCCAGGTGATCCGGGTACAGTATCGTAATGAGCACCAATTACGATCGGCGGCAACCGCTTCTTAACCGCCGGATCGGAGGGGGGTAAATCCAAAATCAAATTGTGATGAATTCGGCCGCGCACCGCAAAATCGTCAATTTCTACAGTTCCCCACTGTGCCAACTGTTCGCGGATGTATTGCTGGGCATAAAAATGCCCTTCGGATGCGAGGTATGGATTGCGATCGCGTACAATTTGAATCAGATGGCTGTGCAAGCGTTCTTTGAGATTCATGCGATCGGAGATACAATGAGTACACTAAGATTATATTGGATTAAATTATGATTGGAGAAGTCAGAATCGAAAATTATAAGTCCATTCAAAAGCTGAAGCTAGAATTAGGACGAGTAACTGTATTGATCGGTGAAAATGGTTGCGGTAAGAGTAATATCCTAGAGGCGATCGCCCTGGCTTCTGCGGCGGCTGATGACAAGCTGGATAACGAGTTTTTAGCTTCTCGGGGCATCAGAGTGACAGAACCTCAATTAATGCGATCGGCCTTTGAAATGGAAAATTTGGTTAAAGATATCAAAATTGACTTAAGATGGAATGATGGACAAGAATTTAAGTTTCGTTTACAAAATGATAACTCTCCCTATTCTCAGTGGCTTAATGACAGCAATTATTATAGTTCTTATACTCCAGTCTACGATTTTGCCAGTTATTATACTGACACCCATATAGAAAAAAATAAAATTTTTAAACATCAGGCTTACCAAATACTTTTTTTAAAAAAATTTATAATTTACTCTCCGGAAAACCAAGCCTTACGAACTTTTGAAAAAGAAGGTCAAATTCAACCATTAGGCATTAATGGAGAAGGTTTGTTTAAACTTTTAAAATTTTTGAGTTCAGATAACCAGCAGCAGCTTAATGAAATTAAAAAAAAGCTGCAACTGATAGATTGGTTTCAAGATTTTGAAGCTCCTCCAAATTTATCAAATATTCAAAACTCTCTCCAAATTAAAGATAGATATTTAGATAAAAATTTAACTTACTTAGACCAAAAAAGCTCTAATGAAGGCTTTTTATTTTTACTCTTTTACTTTGCCTTGTTCATTAGCGATATCACACCTAAATTTTTTGCAATTGATAACATTGACGCTTCCCTCAACCCCAGATTATGTCGTCGCTTAATCCAAGAATTAGAACAACTCGCAAAAAAACACGACAAACAAGTTATATTTACAACTCACAACCCGGCTGTTTTGGACGGTTTGGATTTAGATGATGATGAACAGCGGCTGTTTGTGATCTACCGCAACCAATTAGGGCATACTAAAGCTAGACGCATTCTCAAACCTGAACCTCTCGAAGGACAGGAACCTGTAAAATTATCCGAGGCTTTTTTGAGAGGCTATATCGGAGGGCTTCCTAAGAATTTTTAATATGATTAGTTTTGGATTAATTACTGAGGGATTGACTGACCAGATTGTGATTGAAAATATTTTAGCAGGATATTTCAAGAATCCCGATCTAACGATTAACCCACTACAACCAGAAAGAGATAAAGATGATGAAAATAAATTTAAAGGTTATGGTAGTTGGAGTCAAGTCTTTGCTTATTGCCGTTTAAGAGATTTTAAAGAGTCGTTTCAATTTAATGACTATATCATTATCCAAATAGACACGGATGTTTCACAAGATTATGGTATCCCACAGCAAGACGAAAATGGTGAATTTACTCCTCAAGAGTTGATTGGCAAAGTTATTGAAAAGTTCAAACAAGAAATTGGCGAAGATTTCTACAGTCAATGTCAACAGCGAATCATTTGGGCTATCTCAGTACACTCTATTGAGTGTTGGTTGCTGCCACTGTATTATAAAGACAACAAAAAGTCTAAATTCAAAAAGTGTTTAGAAACGTTAAATAAGGAGCTTGTAAAGAAACATGATTTTACAATTGACGCCAAAAAGCCTGAATATTATCGGGACATTTCCAAACAATATCGCAAGCATAAGGATTTGATGGCTTGTTACCAACACAATCCCAGTTTGACAAATTTTGTAGTAGAGATTGAAAGCAAAAAAATTGTTATTCCTTTAGAAGACGAGTGGTAAAGTTTCCCAATTCTCCATAAACTCCACCTGCTAAACTTCCGATTCCATTTCGCCTACCCGCACCTGCACCGGCAATTCTACAGAATTCAACTCAGAAGACTCTAACAATCCTGTTGCTTCAACTTCAGCACTCGCTTCACCGTGCCGCACTTTTCGCAATTTCTCACCCAAAGTATCCCGCTGATTAATCAAATAAATACTAACCAAAGTCAGCCCCACCCCCATCGATTGCAGCGGATTGAGAACTTCGCCCAAAAACAAATTGCCGAACAGCAAAGCAAATACAGGCGTAAGAAAGGTAAGAGAACTTAAACTTGTTAGACTGCCACTCGAAGCAAAATAAAAGAATAAACCGTAGGCGATCGCACTTCCGAACACAGTAGAATAACCTAACGCCATCCAGCCGGAAAAATCAATATTCACAAACTGATCAGACTCAGTTGCAGCCGAAATTGCCAACAGCGGCAAACCGCCCAAAATCATGTGCCAGCCCGTCGCCACTACCGGGTCAACATACCGGCAAACCCAGCGCACCAAAACCGTACCCACAGCCATCGACAAAGCAGCCAACAGCATCAACCATTCTCCCCCCTGAAACAACTGTTCGATACCCGCAGAAACTTGCCTGTTTTCAGGATGAAAAAGCCCCAAAATCCAGCCATCCGGCAACCCAATTAAACTGATGCCGACTACGCCAATCACTAATCCCAACCAGCCCCAAAAACCAATTTTTTCTTGAAATAGCCACAAACATAAAATCGCCACAGCTAGCGGCTGAGAATCAATCATCACCGAACCCAAGCCCGCACCGGTTCTCGCCAAACCTTCGGCTAAAAAGCCTTGAAACAAAGTAGCGTCAACCAAAGCAAACAGCGAAATCCACAGCCAAGCTTTCCAACCCTGCGGCTGCGGTTTGCCCATGAATGCCGCCGCCAGCAGCACCAACACGCCCGCAGGTACTAAACGCACGAATGCCACAAACAGCGGCGTTGTGTGCGGCATCACGCCCTTCATGGCTACCATCGCGGTTCCCCACAGGAAAAACGGTGCAATCAGCAACAGCGGGGCAAAAGGCAGTTTTGAATCGGTAAGCTTTAGCTGCATGGCGGAGACTCCAAATAATTGATGAGAGTGGCTCTCAGGAAAATGATGTAGATTTGTTAAGCAATTTTTACAATTATATATTGGTGTTGGGTTAAGTGCGATCGCACAAATCTCGGCAATTATGAACAGGCTTTCCGGCCTGTTCCACAATCGAGAATTTTCTTGTGGAACAGGCCGGAAAGCCTGTTGCGAACACAGGCACAACATCTACCCCGATGAATAAGGCACACTATAAGAAGTTAGCTACAAAAATCCGTAACATTGCCTGTACACTGCCCATGATTTGGCCATTCAAGCCTCGCTACCGCAAACAAATCGCCCGTATCGAAATCACCGGCGCCATTGCCGGAGAAACCCGTAAACGAGTCCTAGAAGCTCTCAAAACCGTTGAAGAACGCAAATTTCCCGCCTTGCTGCTGCGGATAGACAGCCCCGGCGGCACTGTCGGCGATTCCCAGGAAATTTACAGCGCACTCAAGCGTTTGCGCGAAAAAGTCAAAATTGTCGCCAGTTTCGGCAATATTTCAGCTTCTGGCGGAGTTTACATCGGCATGGGAGCCGAGCATATCGTTGCCAATCCCGGTACAATTACTGGCAGCATTGGTGTGATTATCCGGGGCAACAATCTAGAACGGCTGTTAGAAAAAGTAGGCGTTTCTTTTCAGGTGATTAAATCGGGGCCGTATAAAGATATCTTGGCATTCGATCGAGAATTGACAGATCCTGAACAGCAAATTCTGCAAGACTTGATCGACACCAGCTACCAGCAATTCGTGGGAACCGTTGCTGAAGCCCGGAAATTGACCGTTGAAAACGTGAAAAGTTTTGCCGATGGTCGGGTTTTTACCGGTCAGCAAGCCTTAGAATTGGGTTTGGTCGATCGACTGGGAACAGAAGAGGACGCTCGCCGCCTTGCCGCCGAACTCGCAGGCCTCGACCCGGAAAAAACCGAGTCTTGCACGCTAGAAAAACAAAAACCTTTCCTAAATCGTGTCTTGGGGAGTAGTCTGGATATATCCGGGCTTTCAGCTTACAATAATTTGCTGGAATTCGAGCTTTCTACTAGCGGTTTGCCGCTGTGGATGTATCGCCCGTGATTAAATAGTCAGTTGGCAGTTGGCAGTAGTCAGTTGACAGTGGTAATTGGTAATTAGTAATGGGTAATTGTAACTAGCAACTGACAACTAGCAACTGACAACTGACTAATGACTAATAACAAAAATATGGAGGAAATTTGCGTGGAGTGGCAAGTGCGGGGGATTCGTGGGGCAACAACTGCTAGCGAGAATTCGGTGGCAGCAATTCGAGAAGCGGTGAGAGAATTGTTAGATGAATTAGAAGCAAAAAATGATATAAATCCAGATTTAATTATTAGTGCTACGTTTTCTGCTACTCGCGATTTAGATGCTGTGTTTCCGGCCGCGATCGCCCGCGAACGTTCTCACTGGTGCAATGTTCCTTTGTTGGACGTACAGCAAATGCACGTTGAAGGTGCTTTGGAACGCTGCATTCGGTTTTTAATTCACGTCAATTGGCCGGCACATACTGAAATTTATCATCCTTATTTGCGGGGAGCTCAAAATTTGCGTCCCGATAGGAATTTAGCGGTGGCGGTGGCTGGGGAAAAATAATAGATTCACTTTGGGCTTGATTTAAAAGTTAACTCACCATTACAGGTGGGTTTATTTTTTACGACGGGACTTGATACAGGACAAAACCTGCCCTGGGGATATATGCTTAAAAGCTTTTATTAGAAAAAAACCCGGTTTCTTTGAGAAGCCGGGTTTTTTGTCAATCAGACGCTTTCTTGTGATGCAGCCTAATCCCTAAAAAAATGTCATATATAAAACTCCAAAAGTCCTTTTTCCCTTCCAATATTCCCAAAGTTTGAGGAGAACCCTTTTCATCTAACAGCGGCTTGACAGCCTCATAAGCAGGCTTGTAATTGTACCAAGGAATCGAAGGCCACAAGTGATGGATCAGATGATAATTCTGCCCCAAAATTAAGATATTCAGAATCGGACTCGGATATACTCTGGCATTTTTCCAGCGATCGCGCTCGTGAAACGGACGGTGCGGCAAATAATCAAAAAATAACCCCAAGGCCAACCCCACCACCAAAGCCGGAGAAAACCAAAAATTCAGGACGTAATCTAAATGGCCGTATTGAATCGAGATATACACGATCGCGATCACAAACAAACGGCTGAGAAACCATTCCAATAATTCGTATTTCCGCCACAGTTTGCGCTTAAAAAAGAAAATCTCGTGGTAAAAAAACCTCGCAGCAATCAACCACAAAGGCCCGCCCGTAGAAACATAATGGTCTGGATCGTTATCTGGGTCATTGACATGGGCGTGATGCTGCATATGTACCCGTGTAAACACCGGAAAAGCAAAACCCAACATCAGCGCGCTACCGTGTCCCAAAATAGCATTGATCGTGCGATCGCGATGGGCCGCATTGTGAGACGCATCGTGAATCACAGTTCCAGCCATGTGCAAAGCCAACACGTTCAGCGTAAAACAGCACCACTGCGGCCATCCCCAGCACCAGAAACCCAAGTTAGAAATCACGATAATCACTACTGCACTCAAAAACAGCAGCAGTGTCGGATTGAAGTCACCGGGAGGACTCAGAAACTCTTTCGGCACTGTCAGCGGCCGTCCTGCCTCCGACATCTTTGTTAAGACTCCTTAATATTTCACACTTGCGTAGTATAAGATACAAGCCGGACAATAGTAAAGTTTTATGAAAGAACAGAGTTCGATCGCCAGACACAAACGTCTGCACAAGCAAAAAAGTATTGCTGTTGTACAAGGATACCAGTGCTAGAGTAGCCACAAGAGCTCAGCAGACCAAATAAAATAAATGGGTATGTCTGTATTTATGTCAAGCCTGAGAGCGAAAAATTTGCAAAAAAGAGCGCTCCCCAAGAAAAGATTACCGATCGGTAAAAAGTCAGATATTCTATATATTGTTCAATACCTACTTTTTTGACGACTATCAAAATTTTTAAGAGTTGAGACTAGCGTCATTGCTTGTAGTGCAAAGATGAAACGTTAGCCGAAATTTAAACAAGAAATCCACCTGCCTCCCCAGAACACCGCTGATGCAATTGCCAAAAGCCCTACGCCGGACTAAAATCGTCGCCACCATTGGCCCAGCAACTTCTGACCCACAAGTGCTGCGCCAGCTCATAGAAGCAGGTGCCACAACTTTGCGACTCAACTTTTCCCACGGAACAGAAGAAGACCACCAGCGCAGCATTCGCTTAATCCGGCAAACATCCTTTGAACTCAACCAGCCGGTTGCCATCCTCCAAGACCTCCAAGGCCCGAAAATTCGTTTAGGGCGCTTTGAGACAGGCTCTATAGTTGTCAAAAACGGCGATCCTTTCATTCTCACCAGTCGCCAAGTTCCAGGCACCGAACTCATTTCTTCCGTCACCTACGACCCCCTAGCAGACGAAGTTCCAGAGGGAGCAGTAATTCTGCTTGACGACGGGAAAGTGGAAATGCTGGTCGAAAAAGTAGACCGCGCGGCGCGGGAATTGTACTGCCGCGTCGTAGTCGGCGGGCCGCTTTCCAACAACAAAGGGGTGAATTTTCCGGGAGTTTACCTGTCAATTAAAGCGCTGACTGATAAAGACCGCAAAGATTTAATGTTCGGCCTCGACCAAGGTGTCGATTGGGTAGCCCTGAGCTTTGTGCGGAATCCCCAAGATGTGCTCGAAATTAAAGAGCTCATTGCCAGTGCGGGCAAGCAAGTACCGGTGATTGCCAAGATCGAAAAGCACGAGGCGATCGAACAAATGGAGGAAATTCTCACCCTTTGCAACGGCGTGATGGTCGCCCGCGGCGATTTGGGAGTGGAACTACCCGCCGAAGACGTGCCGATTTTGCAAAAGCGCCTGATTGCTACCTCCAACCGCCTGGGTATTCCGGTAATTACCGCTACCCAGATGCTCGACAGCATGGTAAGTAATCCTCGTCCCACCCGCGCCGAGATTTCCGACGTGGCAAACGCGATTCTGGACGGAACTGATGCGGTGATGCTGTCAAATGAAACTGCTGTCGGCAAGTTCCCCGTCGAAGCGGTGGCGACGATGGCAAGAATTGCGGTGCGGATGGAGAGAGAAGGAATTAAGCGGAATATTAGGAATGTAGAAGATATTGGTCGATCGATCCCCAACGGTATCAGCCAAGCAGTCAGCCAAATCTCCGAACAATTGAACGCGGCGGCCATCATGACGCTGACCAAAACCGGCGCCACAGCGCGCAATGTCTCGAAGTTCCGACCGAAAACTCCGATTTTGGCAGTTACTCCTCACGTAGACGTAGCCCGACAACTGCAATTAGTATGGGGAGTAAAACCCTTGCTGGTGCTGGATTTGCCCTCCACCGGCCAGACATTTCACTCTGCCATGACAGTCGCCCAGGAAAAAGAGTTAGTGTCCGACGGAGATCTAGTGGTGATGACCGCCGGTACTCTGCAAGGGGTTGCGGGATCGACGGATTTGATCAAAGTTGAGGTAGTGACAGCAGTTTTAGGCAAAGGCACCGGTGTCGGTTTGGGATCGGTGAGTGGCCTGGCCAGGGTTGCTCGCACTGCTGCGGATGTAGGCAATTTCCACCCTGGAGAAATTTTGGTAGTGGAACACACAAGCGTCGCTTTTGTGGAGATGATTCGGAAAGCCGCAGGTGTGGTGACGGAGGAGGACAGTTTGACTTCTCACGCCGCGATTATCGGTTTGCGCTTGGGCGTGCCGGTGATGGTGGGCGTAAAGAATGCCACGCGGGTAATTCGGGACGGAACTATGCTGACGCTGGATATGCAGCGGGGTTTAGTTTATTCCGGGGCCAGAGGCGGCTCAACTGACGCGGAAGTGACCGTTTAACTGTTGGTGAGCAAGGAGTTGTGGAATTTTGAATTAAATTCTACGACTCCTTGCTTTTTTCGCTATAGTTGTGCTATAATCCAAAATTGTCTGTGCCGATGTAGCTCAGGGGTAGAGTATTCGATTCGTAATCGAACGGTCGTGGGTTCAAATCCCACCATCGGCTTTGGGTTTCAGCGATTTTTGTCTATGACTTGTCTATGATTGTTGCAAATCTGTAGCAAAACGCAGTTTAACTGCTCAAAAATGCTCTGGGCAAAGTAGCCGAGAGCATTTTTATTTGCCCTAAATCCTTGTGTGGTGGAGATTGTGAATTTTTTAAATTCATATCGTTTCCGGTTGCATCGGTATTGTTCAAATGTCCAAACAGTCAGTTGTCATATCAATTCCGGTTGTATCGGAAGGATGAAACCGCAGAGGACACAGAGGATACAGAGAAAGGGAAGAGAGAGATGAATACAGGACGATGCCAACGGATTTGATATCATATCGTTTCCGGTTGCATTGGAATAATAAAATCGAGTCAACATTTAACACTCAACAATTCAGTTTTTCGACCCCTCCTTCTACAGTCAACAGTCAACAGTCAACAGTCAACAGTCAACAGTCAACAGTCAACAGTTAACAGTCAACAGTCAACAGTCAACAGCCAACAGTACAAACCTGACATCGTATTACTTTGGGGGCCGGGGGATGCGAAAACTCAGGGGACTGAGGATTTGATTGAGAGTTCGCAGTTGTTCAGCAGTACCCAAACAAATCAGCATATCTCCTCCTTCGATCGCAGTTTCTCCGGTAGGCCCGACAATCAAAGTCCCGCCAGCGCGCCGCACTGCTAAAATCAAGGCCCCCGATTGCGATCGCAACTTGGCATTTCTCAAAGTTTGCCCGACGTAGACACAAGTATTGGGATCGACCAAAAATTCTTCCATGTAAAAAGAACTCTCGGTGCCCGTCAAAACACCGTCTAAAAAATCCATAACTTGAGGTCGCAAAGCCGCCGCCGCCATGCGTTTTCCGCCGGTAATGTAGGGGGATACGACGGCATCGGCGCCGCCCCGCTGCAACTTCTTTACCGCTTCTTCTGTGGTGCCGCGGGCGATCGCCCGTACCTTCGGATTCAGAGTTTTCGCTGACAGGACAGTGTATAAATTCTCGGCATCCGAAGGCAAAGCTGCTACTATGCAAATTGCGCGATCGATCCCCACACTCACCAAAATTTCGTCTAGAGTTGCGTCTCCTTGGACAGCCGTGTACCCCAGTGCCAAAGCTGCCTCAACCGACTGCACCGCCGAATCTATCACCACAAAAGAGATGTTTTCGGCCTGAAATTCCAAGGCAATTTGGCGGCCAGTGCGCCCAAAACCGCAGAGAATATAATGCCCGATCAAAGAATCTACCAATCGTCGCTGCTGCCTAATTCTTGCTCCTTCTTGAAAATATCCTTGAATCAGCGCTTCTGTAAAGCGGTTGACGATGAAACCTATCACAATCACGCCCATCAAAATCAGGCATATGGTAAACATTCGCCCACGTTGACCGAGGGGGTGAAGTTCACCGTAGCCGACAGTTGCTAGGGTAAAGACTGTCATGTAAGCGGCATCGAGCAAAGACCATTTTTCCACCAGGCAATACCAGAGAGTACCCGTGCAGAAAATGCCACCCAGGGCGATGACTCCGTTTCTTAAGTCTTTTTGCAGGCGCTGGTACTTTTGTTCTAGAGTTGAATACACCGATCGGGCTGACCTATTACCTATTACCTGCTACCAATTTTAACGATATCAGCCCTAGACGCAGGGGCGGTCAAAAAGCCAGTTTCTGCCTAGATACTTTGGTGCCCAACTCAAGATTTTGACTCTTAACCCGGTTTTTTTTGCGTGAGTTCCGACTGAGTTCCAATCCCATCGCAGAGGTGGCGATCGTTTGGATTTGCGATCGGATTTGTCTGAAAATAATTGCGGGCTCCATCGCAACCCTGCAGCAACAAATCGTCTAGATTAAAATTCCACAGCATCACCGTACCGTCAGCACTAGCAGTAGCGATCGCTTTGCCGTCTGGACTAAAACTCGCACTCCAAACAGCATCATTGTTACCTTTTAAAGTTTTGAGCAATGTACCGTCAATGTTCCACAGCCTCACCATTTTGTCTGTGCTTGCAGATAGCAACATTTGACTGTCGGGACTAAAGCTGATATTTGTCAATCCACTTGTATGCTTTAAAATACTTAGCGGTGTGCCGTCTTTGCTCCAAATTCTCGCAGTTCCCCCAGCATTTGCACTCGCCAGCATTGCTCCGTTTGGACTGAAAGTTACACTCATAATTTTATCACTTTCAACCTGTAAAGTTCGGAGCAATTTGATATCGTTGCTTGCTTCGATTGAGTGCTGTTTTTGCAACTTTTCCACAACCTTTGTCAAACTCCAAAGTTTAACAGTACCATCAGTGCCAGCCGCAGCAATTATCTGGCCGTCTGGGCTAAAACTCGTGCTGGTTATCCAACCTCGCTCCACTTTTAAACTTAACAATTCTTCACCGTTTATTTTCCATAGTTTAACTGTCCCATCGGCACTGGCTGAAGCAATGATTTTACCATCTGGACTCAAACATACGCTTGTTATTTGACCGTTGTGTCCTTTTAAATCATGAATCAATTTGCCATTTTTTTGCCAAATTTTTACACTTCTGTCGTCGCTGGCTGAGACAATAATCTCACCGCTAGAATTGAAAATTGCCCTTCTAATTTTATCAGTATGCCCGGTCAATGTTGCTTGCAAAGATCCATTAGTTTGCCAAAGCTTGATATAATTATCATCGGTAGCAGTCACAATTGTTTGACTGTCGGGACTGAAACTCGCGAAAGCAAGGGTACTGGCTTGAGTCTGCAAGCGGCGGCGTTCCCGAAAGTTGTAAACTGCCTGTTCGAGGGCGATCGCCACTCGCATCTGAATATCTGAACTCACTCCGAGCGATCGTTTCATTTCTGTAACAGCTCTGATGCTTTCTAGCAAAGCTTCTTCTTTTTTATCCGCAGCAAATAGCGTTTCAGATAGCAAAATGAGAGTGAGAATTTTGTTGTTTCTTTCTTCGATTGACGGTTTAACCCAAAAAGCTACTATCAGGATTGATATTAATATGGCTGCGGCTCCTGTAACTGTTTGCACTCTCAGTTGTTGCTCGCGCCAAAGTTTAGCGGCAATCGCTTTTTTCTGCTTTTGTGCTTCGCTTAGTTCCTCTAGTAACTTTTTTTCGCGGCGCAGTTGTTCAATTTCTGTTTGAGTTTGTTTTTCGCGATCGCGCAATTTGGCAAATTCCGCTTCTTGACTCGCACCTAAAAATTGATAATCTTGGGTGTTCAAGCTTTTATTTGCCGCCCACTGTCGCGCATCTTCCAGTGCTTGACCGCGCAACAAGCGAGATTCGTCTTGACAATTTGTAGCTATCCATGCTGTTAGGGATTCAGCATAGGGGCGCAAGTCGCCGAGCGCTTTTTCTACCCAGCTATGGCTGAATATAGCTGCGTAAATGCGGTTGGATACGGTTAATTTGCCGGCTCGTTTTACTACTAACCCACTCAGCCGCAATTCTGTTTGTTCGGGAGTATCATCCGCCCAGATTCCTCCTACCAGGGCGGGCACGGGGGCATCGCCCCTACAATCGGGGGGTTCTGAAAGTGGCAATATTTTTTGGTAGAGTCCTAATAACCTACTGGCGTGGTGCTGACTTCTGAGAAGGCGATCGCGAATTGTTTTGATGTGTACCGGTTCATCCGATGATTCCCAATTATCAATAATATTAGATTGCACTATCTCGCTAATTAATAAGTGATTTGTAGTATTTTTTTCAGTTTGGCTTTCATCCGTTGAATCTGATATAATAGAAGCGGGCGCTAAGCTTTTTAAATGGTGTAGAATCAGCTTGCAAAGCTTTTGAGTCAGAAATGGCTGTCCTCCAGTCCAGTCCAAAATCTCTTTTAAAACCTCTTGAGGATTGTCTACTTTTCCCTCAAACCCCTTTGCTAAAGGCAGAGCTTCCTGTAACTTAAAACCCTGCAATTCAATAGCTAAACCGATATTAAAGGGTGTGCGAGTTGCATCGCTAATTAAATCCGATGGCGTAGCTACTCCCAGCAAAGCAAATGTAATGCGCTGGTATTCTGAAGAGTGAGCGCGTTTATTGTAGCAACATCTAATTAATGCAAAAAAATCATCTAGCGGTTCTTGGAAACTCAGAACGCTATCAATTTCATCAATAAAAATGACCAGGTTTTGAGAAATTTTGACCAGCAGCAATTCTTCAATTAACTCTCCTAAACGCTGCACCGGCGGCATCAACTCTCTCTCCCGCCACCAAGCCATAAACTCGACGGGGTTAAACAGGTTGAAGCTGCACAAGAGTTTGTAAGCGACACCGCCGTACCACTTATCTAGAGAGACTTGCTGGTTGCCAATGTCCGAAAGGTCGATCGTAGCACAGGCAATGCCATCAGCCGAGAGTTTTTGTACAGTTCGCACCAGCAAACTGGATTTGCCCATTTGTCGGGAATTGAGCACGTAACAAAACTCTCCGGCTTTCAGGGCTTGATAAAGTTCTGAGTCAGCTTGTCGCACTACATAAGTAGGTGCATTTTGCGGGAGACTGCCGCCGATTTGATATTGGTAATCGACTGTCATTATCTAGCCTCTAGTTAGATTAGTTTTTCAGTTCTATAGTGCCTGTAGCACAAGCAATTTTACCATTTTGATTGGTGGGTTCTGGTGGTTTAATTGTACCAGGAGAATCAGCTTTGCACAATATAGATGTGGTCGTTATTGTATTTTTAGAAGAATTTGAGTCTACTTTTGTAGCAGGAATTACAAAGACACCACCGACATAGCTTTTAAGGTCTTTTTGCTTTGAGACTCCATAATTAAATGTTGCTGTTTTTGTGGTCAGTAGTGAATATTGGTAAGTTTTTGTCTCGGTTTTAATGCCAATTCCTAACGCTTTAACAGAAGTTCTAAAAAGACTTTTTTCGGCAAAATAGGCTTGCTGACATTGGTTTATTGAGCTAACAGACTCGTAGGCTTCCGATTCCTTTACGATCCTAACCCTAGTCAGAAATAATCGCACAGGGAACGAAACAATTACTCCAAGCCCGATTAAAACTAATAAGCGTCCCCAACCATCAAATGAAATGCTAGCTGATTTATAATTTTGTTGACTCATTGTTTTGTATTCTCTCTATTTGTTGTAAAGACTTTAGTCCGGTAAATCTCAATTGAATGCCGATTTGAGCTTGGTAATCGACTGTCATTATATTGCGTATAGTTAGATTATTTTGGCACTTGTCTTGTGCCTTGGCCACAAGCAATTTTACCATTCTCATAGGTGGGTTCCGCTGGTTTAATTGTACCGGGAGAATCAGCTTGGCAGAATATGGATATTGTTGTTATTATTTCATCTTTAGCAGCCTTGGGCTCAACTTCTTTAACAGGAACTAGAAAGACACCGCCGACATAACTCTTAAGTTGTGGTTGCTTGGAGACTCCATAATTAAAAGCAGTTTTCTTTGTGGCGCGAACTGAATACTTGTAATTTGTTGTCTCCGTTTTTATCCCAAGTTCCAAAGCATTAACAGAACTCGAAAAAAGTCTTTTTTCGGCAAAATATGCTTGCTGAGCTTTGTTAATTGAGCTAACATACTGTTTTGCTTCCGCCTGCTTGCTTCTATTGGTTTTATTTAGATAAAATGGCACAGCTATCCCATTCATTACTCCAATACCAGTTATAAGTAATAAGCATCCGCAACCGCGAGAAGCTGCATTGCGAACTATTGCTTCTTGATTTTTAGTCATGGTTTTGTCTCCTTAGATGGTATATACGATGCGAATTAAAGTCGGCGAGGCAGAACCTCTGGATCTGCGTTACCAGGAAGAGCCTGGTAACGAGGAAAACGAGGGAATACTAATCCTTAAGCTCGCAGCTTTTGTACTTCTTTCCTGTCAATGGATGTTGGCTGAACCACTTTGCTGCCGATCGCAAAATCGCGCAATTCCACTCTCGTAAACTTCACACCCCAAGGATCTGTCGTTGTATCCAACTCTTCCACTAAAGCATTATTAATCTCATGTCGAGCCGTGTAGAGTTCCTCAACAGATAATTTAGCAAGGTGAGTGCGAATTGAAAGAATCAGCATATTTAACATCGCTTCCTTGAGATTCTGCACTTTGTAGGAAGCTTTTTCTAAGTCAATGATTCGCCAGTACACAATAAAATCAACATTGATGGCCACCCGATCGCGCGTTGTGCATTCTTGCGGTGGCAAGTTTAAAATTTGCTCGCGCAGAGTTTGTTTATAGGCGACTGTTTCGACAAAGGGAATCAAAAATGTTATACCCGGTTCGAGCTTTTTTCGATCATACTTTCCGAAAATTTCAACTAATGCCTCATCTCCTTGACGGACAATTTTTACGCTGTTGGCTAAGGATACTCCGGTGATGGCAAACAATACCGTCAAAAAATACTGATACATAGTGAATCTCCTGGTAAATAGTTGACAGTTGACATTTGATAGTGATTTCTTAGTCTCTTAGAGGGACTTTGTTTGGCAAGAAGCGATTTCAATCGCCGAGTAATAAAAGAGCTAACTGAGATTTAGCTGTTGATATGAATTAATCTGTCAGGTACAACAATCAGCGTGTTTCCTTCGCGGCGCAAAACGTAAACTTTTTGTCTGGGTGCGATCGCCCCTTGGGAATCTTCGTTGCGAGCTTTCCAAGAAGCCCCTTCATAAATCACCATTCCGGTTTCTCCGGGGAAAATTTCGGAGATAGTTGTCGCTTCCGTTGCTTCGGGAATCACAAACTTTTTGCGAACAATAAAAATTGGTCGAATCCAGATGCTCAGCGCGAGGGCTATCCCCATCCAGTAGAAGATTTGCCAGTCAAAATCTTCATACATTATGTTCGCCCAACTAAACTGAAATGCTACAGCTCCTCTCCACAAAATAAAGGCTTCAATTAAAGCCGAAGCTCCCATCATTAGCAGGTAAAATCTGTATTTTTGGGGCTGAGTTTTGATAATTAATAGCTCCATCGCACTAAGCACAACTCCGATCAGCAACCAGAATAGGGGCGGGGTGAAGGCGAAACCTGGTTGATTAGTGGCTGACGCCAGCGACCAAATTAAGATAGAATACACAATGCTTTTACCTCGTTTTGATGGGATTCAACCTTGTTATTTCTAATCTAATCAGGTGGCTATTTGAGTTGGCGACTGAGTTATTGGAAAAATCATCGACTTTTCATCGACTTTTCATCGACTTTAGGTACGGTTGGCATTTATGATGGTTTCAGTGTTTTGATTGTGATAAGCAATGCCACGATCGCTAAGGGTGCGCGAAGAGTGCATTCGCGCAGTTAAATCCTGCCTCCTGAGAAATGGTTTCCCCAGTCAGAAAATCCTGGCTGAGGATTTAGGGATGGCCCAATCTACAGTCAGCCATTTTCTGAATGGCAAACCTGTGGATTATGCCAATTTCATCGAAATTTGTCGCGGATTGGGGCAGGAATGGCGCGATATAGCCGATTTTGAGGCGAATTCAGAGCCAGAGGAGGTACTGCTGGTGAGGGCCAAAGTGGCGATCGTCCGATCGACCTTACACAATACGCTTTCTCAGCAGTTACACCAAGCTTTGAGTGCGGGAGGCCACGAGGTCTTTTTTATTAACAACACCAGCGACTCAGGCTCATATTTAAAGCGTTGCGATTATTTGTTGTTGCTGATTTCCCAAGAATCGGCCGCGAGCGAAATGATATTGGAACAAGTGCAGCTAGCCAAAGAACTGCACAATTCAACTGCTCATAAACCCGCAATTTTACCGATTTTACTTGAATCAAATACACCGCTTTCTTTCGATTTACTGAGCTATTTAACAGGAATTCAGCCCTGGCTGTGGCGCGGTGTTGGCGACTCATTTAAGTTATTATCACAAATTTTAACCATTATCAAAGAAGGTCGCACATCGTTAACTGCCGACCATGAATTAGCTGTAGAATGGAACGCAATTACTAGCACCAAACAGTCAATAATTCAACCCCTGCCAGCAGCGCCGCCAGAATTGCCGGGAGGACAAGTTGAAATAGCTTCTCGTTTTTATATCGATCGCCCTCCGATCGAATCCCGCTGTTACGAGACGATCGCCCAACCGGGAGCACTGATCCGCATAAAAGCACCCAGACAAATGGGCAAAACTTCCTTGATGGCGAGGATTTTGCATCACGCAGAACAGCAAGGTTCTCGCACGGTAGCGCTGAGTTTTCAGCTAGCCAATCGGAAAATCTTCGCTAATTCAGATACATTTTTGCAGTGGTTTTGTGCTAGCATCGGTCAAGAGTTAGGAATGCTGGAGCAGTTGCCCAAGTGTTGGGAATTAGCCGCTTTGATTGGCAGCAATCAGTGCTGCAAGGCTTATTTTGAACAGTATTTGCTTTCAGAATCCTCAAAACCTCTGACGTTAGGCTTGGATGAGAGCGATCGCCTGTTTGAATCACCGGAAATTGCCGACGACTTTTTTGGGTTATTGCGAGCTTTACACGAAGAAGCAAAACGGCGAGATATTTGGAAAAGATTGCGTTTGATTGTGGTACATTCGACCGAAGTTTATATCCCGCTGGATGTGAATAAATCGCCGTTTAATGTGGGGTTGCCCATTGATTTGCCTGAGTTTAATTCGCAGCAAGTGCAAGACTTAGCAGCGCGACACGGAATCAATTGGAGTGATACAGAAGTGGCAGAAATGATGGCGCTAGTGGGAGGAAATCCCTATTTAGTGCGACTAGGAATGTATCATATTTCGCGTCAAGATGTGACTTTAGATCGGTTAGTGAAAGAATCTGCAACTGAAGCGGGAATTTATAGCGATCATTTGCGGCGGCATTTATGGAATTTAGAGAAATATTCGGAATTAATGGAGGCGATGAGAGAGGTTGTGAGTGTTTCCCAGCCAGTTAGATTGAGGTCAGAATTGGGGTTTAAGTTAAATAGTATGGGGTTGGTGAAATTGGATGGAAATCATTGCATTCCCAGATGTCGGTTGTATCAGGAGTATTTTGGCGATCGCCTAGGTTGATAGTCATAGGTTGTACAGTTTTCAAGAACGGGCAAGATGCCCGTTCCACAAAAACTCCATTTTCTTGTGGAACGGGCATCTTGCCCGTTGCTAAACAGGTGATTGAGAATGATGCCTGATATAAGTTAATACCAATTGCCTAAACGTTGTTACCTTTACTCACAAGTTGAAAAGGGTATGAGGCGGTAGCGGTCAAATCTCTATCAATGGAAGGGTGTATGCGGCTGATGGATTCGGTATCGTGAAATTAAGTAGCCATTATCCTCAGCAATCTGCAACGGTTGGCTGTTTTGGCAGGCAGCACCACAATAATTAGAGTTAGCATAACTTGATTCCATGCAAAACACGATAGACATACTTCCTTCTTCAGACTCGCGGACTCTTTCCAAAAAGCAATCCGTACTCCCAAATTATGAAGCAGCCGATCGACAATTTGTCAATTTGCTAGAAGTCGAGGATTTAGACAAGACGGTGGCGACAAAACCGTTACTTGTCAGCGATTTTGAAAGCGCGATCGCCTATGCAATTCAAGCAGCTTACCAACAGGAACCGGGCGATGAGGCCGCTCACCGCTTCTTGCAGCGCGTACTTTACCGTATCAACCGCCTCAACTTGTTTTGGTACGATGATTTGCGCCGCTACAACAACGAGCGATCGCACTATTTGCGTTCCGTGCGCGATCGCATTGAGGAACCTTGGCAGCAGTGGGAAATCGCACAACTCGACATTGCAGCGCTGCAAAAATTGCCGGATGTCAAGCAAGCCCTGCGCGATCGCGCGGCCGCCGATGTCGATCCTCCGCTAACTGAGCTCGATCGCTATTTGCGCGAACACATGACTGAAGAGGGATACAAACACCTGCTGGCGATCGCCTCCTTCGACGGTTTAGTGGAAGCCAGCCGTGTTTCTCGCATCATCGGCGGTGCCGGCAACGAAATTCAGTGCACCCTTACGCGAGTGCTGATCGAAGAATACGGCGGCGGTCGTCTCCCCCGCAAGCATTCGACCTTTTTTGCCCAAATGCTGGCTGAATTCGGGATGAGTACGGAACCCGAAGCGTACTTCGATTTAGTGCCTTGGCAAGTGCTCGCAAGCATTAATCACAACTTTCTGCTGACGGAACGCAAGCGCCATTTTCTGCGCTACAACGGTGGACTCACTTATTTTGAGGTCGCGGGGCCCGTGGCTTACCGCAATTATCTAGCCGCCGCCCAGCGTCTGGGCCTGTCGCAGGCTGCGATGGGTTATTGGGAACTGCACATCAAAGAAGATGAGCGTCACGGCCGCTGGATGTTGGATGAAGTGGCGATCCCGCTGGTTGATAGATACCCACAGGAGGCTTGGGAACTGGTGTTGGGGTACGATCAGGAGAAGTCGATCGGCGATCGGGCTGGGGCTGCTGTGGTGCGATCGATCAAAGCCACAGAACGGAATTAACGGCTATTTAGGGTGCATAAGTCTTGGATGCACCCTAGATCTTGCACCTTTCTCAATAAGCCTTTGAGCAACAGGCAAGATGCCTGTTCCACAAAGAGTGTATTTCTTGTGGAACAGGCATCTTGTCTGTTGCTGACAATGGTGGAACACGCAAGATGCACCTGCCAGCGCTGTATTTCACAATGCTGTCATTAACTGAATGAGCTCGATCGACAAATCTCTTTGCGACTTTTGGTGCTTCTTAAACAAAACTCCAGCCAGCAGATAGATATTTTCCGTATAAAAAGCCATTCCCTGTTCTCTGAGAGTGGCGATCGCGCTTTTCACTTTGGGTTCCGAACTATAATAGCCAAAAGTTAAAGGTGCAATTTCAAAATTCGCAACCGAGTAGCCTCGATCCAAGGCATAATCGATCAAACCCACAGGATTAGAATAGCTAGAAACCATCAGCAAAACTTCATCGCTGCCCAAAGATAAAAGTTTCTTAGCAATTGTACAACCATCATTCCCGCCGTGCAACAGTGGCTGGTAGATTTTATCATCTACCGCAGGCAAGTAAGGGGGATTTGAGATGACACAATCCGCCGACTCGTATAAAGGCGAATCAAAAAAAGAGCAATTGTTGACGGTGTATTTTTCGCTGAGTTGATATTCTTTAATTTGAGACTGAGCAATTTTCCAAGCTACATTATTTAGCTCAAATCCCTGTATTGTCCCATCAAAATCACTTCTCAGCAAAGACTTAATAACTGGACTTCCCTCTCCTGAACCAAACTCTACGATAAGTCGAGAATTGTCACTAGCATTTAACACTAAACTTTCCAAGCAGTGCGCGTAAAAATCCGATTCTTCCGGGCAGTGGAATACCTGTTTGAGAGGATGGGATGAAGTGAGCATAAATTCTGTAACAAAGTTGACTATTTTAAAAGTATCGAATAAGTAATATCCCAGCCATCTGTCGCAAGAGCTATTTTATCAAACTCCTCTGCAATCTCTCTCTTCCTGTTTGATCTCGTGCGAGCAAATAACTATTACTGCCGACAGATTCTACAATTAACTAGATTAATCCGATTGACAGATTGCAATTATAGCGATTGCTGGTGAGATAGTACCTAAGCAAATAATTGTAAGTTTTAAAAGTGTCAGATATGAGCTTTTTTAATTATTCAGTTCCGCCTCTGCGCCGGAAACAGATTAACATTGAGGTTCAGGAGTTAGAAGGGCTTTGGCAGGTTCAGTTTCCCCTTGGCAAAGATCGATTTTATTCACAATTTTACACTTGTCTCGATCGAACTTGCTTGCTGTGGAGCTTGCTGTTAATAGCCATCTTCGGCACAGCACAATTTTTTTCTGTGAGTTGGATGCTGCAAGCAGGTTTGTGGTCAGCGCTCAGCCTCGTAGGTACAGCAGCAATGGTAAGCATGACATACTCTTGGGTCAAAATAGAACGCCTGATTTGGGTGCTTTACGGTTGGGTAATACTAATGTTATTAGGATTGTTGCTGACCGATTTAGCAATTTTTCTCAGTTGGGGAAAAGTGTTGGCGAATCTCTGTACCCTGTGGTTGGGCATGAGCGGAATAGGGTATTTAGGGACTGGATTTGCAGTGCGATCGCGCGCGCTTTTAGCAGCAAGTTTATTTCACCTGTTGGGGATTTTAATTTTGCCTTACACTGGCGGTTGGTCTTTCCTCTTTACTGGAACCGTAATGGTATTTAGCTTGCTCGTTTTAGCCGAACTGCAATGGGATATGCGCCAGCCTATTAACAGGCTGCATTAACTTCTATACCACCGCGATTCTAACAACTATCAACGTAAAGCATTAACCACAAGTGATGAGTACATTGCTCATGAATGATGATATCATGCCCGCTAGAATAACGTCACTGCAATTGGTTGGTAGTAATAATTCTTCGTTCTCATCAAAATTTGAGGAATGAAGCCCTCACTACACAACGGATAGGGGTTATGTTAGCGGACACGATATTACTGATTGCTGATAACTAATTGCCACCAGACTGTACAGATTTGCGGGTTTGGTTAGTATCGTCGCCCTTGTGATGCCACGTGCCACCTTCGCCTTTAACATATTCAGATTTTACACTGTTCCAAGCAACGCTAGTAGCACCATCTGCGCTCATTCCATCTTCGCTAGCGCTCTTAAAAGCAGCCTGAAAAATTTGTTTAGCTCCTTGGGGGAGTTCTTGTGCTTCTGAAGGTAAGGTGTCAAATTGTTGTTCTGGCATAATGACCTCTAATTATTAAACATAAATTTAATCTTATATACGAGAAGCAACTACTTTCCTCTCTCTAAAAGCAAGTTTTAAACCGGATTTTTATCATTCCTAGGACAGATGTAATATTAAATTTATTCTGAGCGGCTAAGGCCATTGACTTGCCGTTGCAGGTTCAGCCGTATTTGGGTAATTTATTTTCTGAAACAGCCCTTAATCGGATTTGGGCTTTTTCACTTGCAAATTTATAAATAGAGATGAAAATTAGATAGCGAATTCTGGCAATAATTCGATACAGCCTAGTTGAGGTCTGCTTGTGAAATGTGTTAGGGAATAAGCGCTATCTGGCATAGTTTTGGCTTTACTATAGGAGAGTTTAGCCGATCGCACTCAGAAGCAATTCTCACGAGTGCGCCACCCCTGCTTAATTTAATGTCGCACGGGCCCGACTCGGATAGCCCTCAGTTCGCCTTCCTGTTTAACGCAAGTCAAAGCCCAGTCAAAAGCCTTGCTGTTTCGGGATTGTAGGTGTTCGGGCTACTCAGAGCGAGCGATCGGCGTTTTGAGATAATTTAGTTTCCTGAGAAAGTTTGAGCTGTATGCTACCAGGGGCAAAATTGTCAGCAGCAAGTTAAGAAAAAATAGCGATCAAAAAAATTTTAAACTAACTCATCTGGCGGAGTGCTAACCCAAAAGTGACGGTGACAAAATCCAGAATTTCTGCCTCAAAGCACCAGCAGCCGGGGAAAATTTATAGGAATATCAGCGCCCTTGTCTCAGAAAGCCGGTTGATGCGTATATGTCTCGTTACTCAACCCAAAATTTTTCAGATCAACCAGCTTTTTATCCCCCGTATACAAATTTTAATTTAGCTAGTCTGCCGCTCAATCAAATTTCATCCACCACCTGAAATAAAAAGCCATTTTGTCAAATATTCCTAAAGATGAATGGCGAACTTGAAGCATACGTAATAGCTTATAAACTGTTAACGTAGCGGTGTAATTAATCAGGAAAAAATCATCGAGGCAACGGGACTAAATTTGCTCCCTTACCTTCATTATCCCGCAGCAAAGGTTATAAAATTTGCACGTTACGCTGTCAAGTTGACCCTGCTGTTTTGGCATCACAAGCGATCGCAGCACTCTATGCAAAAGCAAGCATTACCATGAAATCTTCTAAATTGTTGAAAGTTGTTTTAGCAAGCGCTTGTACTTTAGGTTTAGCAACGGTTTCCTTAGCACTGCCTGCTTCAGCCCAGTCGGGCGGTGCTGGCGGCGGCGGTGCTGGCGGCGGTGCTGGCGGCGGTGCCGGCACAGGCACAAGCGGTACAAGCGGTACAAGCGGTACCGGTACAACTGGCACGGGTATAAGCGGTACTGGCACAAGCGGTACAAGCGGTACTGGCACAAGTGGTACAAGCGGTACGACTGGCACGGATACAACCGGTACCAGCGGTACGAGTGGCATCGGTACAAGCGGTACAAGCGATACAACGGGTACGAGTGGCACCGGTACAAGCGGTACAACGGGTACGAGTGGCACCGGTACAAGCGGTACAACGGGTACGAGTGGCACCGATACAAGCGGTACAAGCGGTACGAGTGGCACCGATACAAGCGGTACAAGCGGTACGAGTGGCACGGGTACAACGGGTACAAGCGGTACAACTGGTACGACCGGCACCGGCACAAGCGGTACAACCGATACCACTGGCACGGGTACAACGGGTACAAGCGGTACAACTGGTACGACCGGCACCGGCACAAGCGGTACAACCGATACGACTGGCACGGGTACAACGGGTACAAGCGGTACAACCGGTACGACTGGCACGGGTACAAGCGGTACAACCGATACGACTGGCACTGGTACAACAGGTACAACCGATACGACTGGCACTGGTACAACAGGTACAACTGGTACGACATCGACGCCGGCTGATACTAATTCTGGAGTTTTGAGTGCTCGGCGCGATAGCCCCAACAATTTCGGGTGGCTGGGTGCCTTGGGCGCGTTTGGTTTGATCAACTTGTTTCGGAAAGGCAGTACGCCATCCCATCGCTAGTTTGGGGGGATTCCCTACGGGATAGCTTCGCTTGACGTACTTTTGAAAACAACTTAGAGGCTTAGAAATTCATGACTTCACTCAATCGCAAAAGTTTGTTCAAAAAATTGGTAACAGTTGCCGGAATTGCCGGCGTTAGTTCCTTGATAGCTGTGCCGGGATTCGCAGAATTAAACCGCCAGACTCACGGCTTCAACCAGTCGGGCGATCGAGTTTTTGAGCTTGCTGATAGCGACTTAAACGATCCTAATTCTCCGGGACCTTCTGTTACAGATCCTAACAACAACAATCCTGGCGGTTCTCCCAACACTCCAAATACCCCCACCAACAACACTCCCGGCCGTTCTCCCAACACTCCAAATACCCCCACCAACAACACTCCCGGCCGTTCTCCAAATAGCCCCATCAACAACACTCCCAGCCGTTCTCCCAACACTCCCACAGGTGCCGAAACTTCGCCTAATTCTCTCAGCAGCCAAGACAGAAACTTTGTCATGCAAGCAGGTCAAATTGGTATGCTGGAAGTGGAACTCGGCAGATTGGCAGTGCAGCGCGGTTCTAGTGCAGGTGTGAAACAATACGGGCAAGAAATGGTTGAGGAACACACCCAGGCTAATCAAGAACTGATGCAGGTAGCAATGCAAAAAGGCGTAAAACTGCCAACCGAAATGAGCAGCCAGAACACAGCTTTGATGGATCGACTTTCCGGACTATCCGGTACAAGTTTTGACACCGCTTACAAGCAGGCTATGATCGACAGCCACACTCAGGCTATTGCTTTGTTTCAGGCTCAATCTCAACAGGGACAAGATCCCGAATTGAAGGCTTGGGCCACCCAGAAGTTGCCGAACCTTCAGGCACACTTGCAAATGGTTAACCAAATGTTGGCAGATACCAGCAAGCCGTAATATTAGGTAGAGGAGGTAGAGTCAGATCGCGTTTTAGGCGATCGGACTCTACCTTTTGTGTTTTGATAGCCAACATTAATAAATTCTTTTAAACGCTATAATTTTTGAGAACAATGGAAGATTTTCTCCGCAGCTTGTTGGGCAGCAATATTACAGCGACGTGGCTGTTATTAATCGTAGGGTTTTGCTGGATTGCTTACATACCCGGTCGCCTGAGAAATTAAAAATTATCCATTAAAACTTCAAAATTAACTAGGTAGGCGCAAGCGCAAATAAACCTTACCGTTGAACAGACTAAGTTATAGCGTGCCTCAGAGCATCAGCTTTTCTATGATATTTCATGCCAGATCTCTGACGCCCCCTAAAACTTAGCCTAAATTAATCATTTTTTAACAGACAGGCGTTCGATCGCCCGATCGCGGAAACAAGCAAGTGCGATCGGGCGATTTATTCAAACAATACAAAATTAATTAGTCCTCAGTGTCCACAAAAACACTCACAGCCGCCACAGCGATTAGCATTTCATCATTTTTATCATTCAGAGAGGCGATCGCCCTTCCTGGCACAATCATGCCTCCTTGCTCCACAATCAGAGTTTTGCTGCCAAAAGGCAGCACCCCCAACACCTCCTCCGCGCGCACTTGTTCCGGGTAAGGAACAGCCACCTTAACCTCAACAATCATCTGATTGGGGTCAGTCAAACCCGCCACTTCCCAGACGCCTAGGAGAGCATTGTGAGCGATCGCATTCCGTACAGCCCTTGCACAGGCTACAGTCGGTTCCTGCCCGTGCTGGTCTATACCCATCCCCATTTCAATGATGAAACATTTACGTGCCATTGTTGCCCCTTGGTTGATTTTTGTTTGTAGTCGTTAGCGTAGCCCTCGAAGAGGATCGCACTTTTTGCCAAAACAATTATCAACCAAACTGACCGCTCTCGATATCTCGATATTATTTTATAAATTGATATCAAAACAAAAGAATAATACCAGTCTTAAAAAACAATCCAACTGTAGGCAAGCTTCAAATCCTTATGAAATCAGTCCTTCTCAATCTCAAATCTCAAATGGTATAACTTATGGTAATATAACCAAATTCAGCTTTCCTCGCGGACTGCCAAACTCATCGCCAGCTTGAATCATGGATAGTTTTCTACCAATTGCCTACTTTCAAAACCAATTTCTCCCATTTACCGACGCCAAAATTTCCATAGCAACCCACGCACTGCACTACGGAACCGGAGTTTTAGGCGGGTTGCGGGGAATTCCCGACCCCCAAAATGCCGATCGAATATTGCTATTTAGATTAGACCGCCACTGTCAAAGATTAAGTCAAAGTGCCAGCTTCCTTCACTGCGATTTACCAGCCAGCAAAATCCAACAAATAATTATTGATTTTGTCCAGAAAAACAAACCAACAAAATCATTTTATATCCGCCCTTTTATCTACACATCCAGTTTAGGAATTGCCCCCCGACTGCACAACGTAGAAACCGACTTTTTTGTCTACGGATTAGAACTTTCCGACTATTTGCCCAAAGAAGGAGTCAACTGTAGAATTAGCTCTTGGTATCGGCAAGAAGACCGCAGTTTGCCCTTAAGAGGTAAAATTAGCGGCGCCTACATCACCTCAGCTTTAGCTAAAACAGAAGCAGTAGAATCCGGCTTCGACGAAGCAATTATGATGAACACTCAGGGAAAAGTCAGCGAAGCTTCAGGAATGAACATATTTGTCGCAAGAAACGGTAAATTAGTTACTCCCGGTTTCGAGCAAGATATTCTCGAAGGAATTACCAGAGACAGCGTAATCACAATCGCCAGAGACTTAGGAATTGAAGTCATAGAAAGACCCGTTGATAGATCAGAACTGTTGATTGCAGACGAGATTTTCCTCTGCGGAACCGCAGCCAAAATTACGCCAATTAAGCGAGTAGAAAACTATCACTTGCCCACAAACCGACCCATCACCGAAAAGATTTTGGACAAACTAACCGGGATTATCGAAAATCGCGACAGCAATTATAAAGACTGGGTATTTCCGATTGATCTTAATTAACCGAAAATACCTGTGCTCGTAGAAGCGAGTTTACTCGTTACCAGGCTCTGCCTGGTAAAGCAAATCAGGAGGCTCTGTCTCCACATTTTATCTGTTCTAGGGCTGCCACGAAGTAGACGCATGAAAAACCCGGTTTCTGGGCCCCCGTGCGTAATTCCTATTTTACTTGTCACTCGTTACCAGGCTCTGCCTGGTAAAGCAGATCAGGAGGCTGTGCCTCCACATTTCATGGCAGCCTTTCGAGGCAGAGCCTCTGGATATCGGTTCCCCGGCAGAGCCTAAGAACCAGTTGTTGTGGAGCAGGCATCTTGCCTGCTTCCTGCTAGAAACTACCCGCACAAAACAGCCGCGTGATGGCGAATGTGATCCTCCATAAAACTAGCTATAAAATAATAGCTATGATCGTAACCTTCCTGCATCCTTAAAGTTAGTGGCTGTCCCGCTTTTGCACAAGCCTCCGCGAACACTTCCGGCAACAACTGCCCGTCAGCCAGATAGGAATCAGCAGTGCCGCAGTCAATCAGAATCGGAGAGTTGTATTGCGCCTCAAGCACCAATTCGCTAGCATCCCAAGTCTTCCAGAGTTCTTTGTCGCTGCCGAGGTAGTGTCCAAAAGCTTTTTGTCCCCAAGGGCAGCGCATTGGCGCGGAAATAGGCGCAAAAGCGGAAACTGAAAGATAGCGAGATCCATTTTTCAAAGCACAAATTAAAGCCCCGTGTCCGCCCATCGAATGACCGAAAATTCCTTGTTTTTCCGGTATCGCCGGAAAATTTTCGGCGATTAAATTCGGCAATTCATCAACGACATAACTGTACATTCGATAGTGAGAATTCCAAGGTGAGGCTGTCGCATCAACATAAAAACCCGCACCACTTCCTAAATCCCAATCGTCATCTTCCGCAGGGATGCCAGTGTTGCGCGGGCTAGTGTCGGGCGCAACCAGCATTAACCCATATTTTGCCGCAAATTGTTGCGCCCCCGCTTTTGCCATAAAGTTCTCTTCTGTGCAGGTTAAACCTGATAGGAAATACACAACGGGTACGGGTTGAGATAAAGCTTGCGGCGGCTGATAAACAGCAAATTTCATCTCGCTGTTGCAAGCGGAGGATTGATGGCTATAAAAGCCGAGTTTGCCACCGAAACTTTTCTGTTCTTTGTGCAGTTTTAGGGATTCTGAGAGCATAATTGGGAATTGGGAATTGGGAATTGGGCATTAAGCTTTGTTCTATCCGTTACATCCGTTACAAAATCCGTTGCCGAACTTCTTCCTTCATAAACTCAAAATGTCAAAACTGTGCGAATTACTTCGCCTTTGTGCATCAATTCAAAGGCTTCATTGATTTTGTCGATCGGCATTACCTGAGTTACCAGACTGTCAATATCAATTTTACCGTCCATATACCAATCAACAATCTTAGGAACATCAGTTCGACCTTTCGCACCGCCAAAAGCCGTCCCTTTCCAAACCCGGCCAGTTACTAGCTGAAACGGGCGGGTACTAATTTCTTGACCGGCTCCCGCTACCCCGACAATTACGCTCACGCCCCAACCTTTGTGGCAGCATTCCAAAGCTTGTCGCATCACATTAATGTTGCCGATACATTCAAAACTGTAATCAGCTCCACCTTTGGTTAAATCTACCAAATAAGGTACTAAATCGCCTTCCACTTCGCGGGGATTGACAAAGTGAGTCATGCCGAATTTTTCCGCCATCTCTCGCTTGTCGGGATTCAAGTCTACGCCGACAATCATGTTAGCTCCCACCATGCGAGCCGCTTGAATTACATTCAAACCCACGCCGCCCAAACCGAAAACTACCACATTAGAACCAGGCTCTACTTTCGCAGTATTTATGACAGCGCCGATGCCAGTTGTGACGCCGCAGCCGATTAAACAAACTTTATCAAAAGGAGCATCTTCGCGAATTTTTGCTACTGCAATTTCTGGCAATACTGTATAATTAGCGAAGGTAGAAGTTCCCATGTAATGGTAAAGTTTCTGTCCGTCTATGGAAAACCTGCTCGTGCCGTCGGGCATAACTCCCTGGCCTTGAGTCACGCGAATTGCTTGACAGAGATTTGTTTTGCGGCTCAAACAATATTCGCAGTTGCGACATTCGGGAATGTAGAGAGGAATTACCCGATCGCCCACTTTGACACTCGTGACTCCCGGCCCAACTTCTGCGACAATGCCGGCTCCCTCGTGGCCTAAAATAGCCGGAAACAAACCTTCAGGATCGGCACCGGAAAGAGTGTAAGCATCAGTGTGACAAACACCCGTGGCTTTAATTTCCACCAGCACCTCTCCAGCCCTCGGCCCATCCAGATCCACCGTTTCAATACTCAAAGGTTTGCCGGCACTACGAGCAACTGCTGCTTTTACTTTCATGCTTTCTCCTGCGATCGATTTGTCAATTCACCAGTCAATATGTATTGTATTACTTAATGTCAAACTTGGAGCAAATCTATGACAAAATTAATTGTAATTACCGGAGTCAGTCGCGGTCTAGGTCTTGCCATGACCGAAAAGTTTATTGAATTGGGACATACAGTTGTGGGATGCGCCCGTTCTTCCGAAGCGGTGGAAAAACTCCAACAAAAATATAGTGCGCCCCACCATTTTACTTGTTTGGATGTCACCAACGACGATCGAGTAAAAGCTTGGGCAACAGAAATTATGGCAAAAAAGGAGCCGCCAGATTTGCTCATCAACAATGCAGCTTTAGTCAACCATCCCGCGCCGCTTTGGTTGGTCAGCAGCGAAGAATTTTCCCAGCTAGTAGATATTAATATTAAAGGTACAACTAATGTAATTCGCCACTTTGTCCCGGCAATGATTGCTCGAAAAAACGGCATAATTGTCAACTTTAGTTCTGGTTGGGGAAGGTCAACTTCGCCGGAATTTGCGCCCTATTGCGCTTCTAAGTGGGCAATAGAAGGACTTACGCGAGCGCTCGCTCAAGAATTGCCCGCAGGTATGGCAGCAGTTCCTTTGAATCCGGGAATAATTCACACCGATATGCTGGAGATTTGTTTCGGCGAAGATGCGGCAAGTTACACATCAGTCAAAGCCTGGGTGCAAAAAGCAGTTCCTTTTTTACTAAAATTAAAACCTTCAGATAACGGAATGCCGCTGACTGTTCCTGGATAATACAGCAACCCTGGCAGGATTTACGCACATCTTTCTTTTCTTCTCCTCTGTGCCCTCTGTGCCCTCTGCAGTTCATTAAAAAAATTCAAAAATGAAATAAAATTGCTATATTCCCAAATCACAACTCTTTCCCCAAATAGCCACAGTGAACTTGCCGCTAACCTCCCCGTCGCAAACCGAAACCCGCAAAGCAGACCACCTGCGGATCTGCCTCGAAGAAGACGTACAATTTCGCGAAACTACCAGCGGCCTAGAACGCTACCGTTTTGATCACTGCTGTTTGCCAGAACTCGATCGCACCCAAATCGATTTAACCTCCACATTTCTCGGCAAAAAACTAGCCGTTCCCCTGCTAATTTCCTCGATGACCGGCGGCACAGAATTAGCCCAGACAATCAATTATCGCCTCGCTGATGTCGCTCAAGAATACAAACTAGCAATGGGAGTCGGTTCCCAGCGAATAGTTGTAGAAAATCCTCACCTAGCTCCTACATTTGCCGTCCGTCGCCGCGCTCCCGATATTCTACTGTTTGCCAATATCGGAGCCGTTCAATTAAACTACAATTACGGTTTGGAAGAGTGCCAAAAAATTGTTGATATTCTCGAAGCAGACGCACTAATTTTGCACCTCAATCCGCTGCAAGAGTGCGTCCAAACCGAAGGCGATACTAACTTTAAAGGACTGCTAGATAAAATTGCAAAATTGTGCGATAAATTACCAGTACCAGTTATTGCTAAAGAAGTCGGCAACGGTATTTCAGGAAAAATGGCAAAGAAATTGCTCGCCGCCGGGGTAGGTGCGATCGACATTGCCGGAGCCGGAGGTACTTCTTGGGCGAAAATAGAAGGAGAGCGAGCTAAAGATGGGAAGCAGCGCAGGTTGGGCGCAACCTTTGCCGACTGGGGAATACCGACAGCCGAGTGCATTGTCAGCACCCGCGCCGTAGCACCGGATGTTCCTCTGATTGCCTCTGGAGGCTTGCAGAATGGGTTGGATGCAGCGAAGGCTATAGCCCTTGGCGCGGATATTGCGGGACTGGCGCGACCGTTTTTACAAGCTGCTGCGGAATCGGAATCAGCCGCAGGCGTTCTAGCTGAGGCTTTAATTGCAGAAATCGCCACCGTGATGTTCTGTACGGGCTGCGGTAATTTGGGTGAGTTAAAACATTCTGGGGTTTTGGAAAGGTTAAGATAAAAGAGAGTCAGCAGTCAAAAGTCATTAGTCAGCAGTCAAAAGTCATTAGCTAATAACTACGACAGGAAATAATTGTTTAGTCCTAGTTGCAGGAATTACCCATAATATCGTTTGCGCTGGCATCGGAATAATATTTTTTCGAGTGCAGTGCGAGCGACCAGCTCCCACGCTCGGTATTATTCCGTTCTAACCGGATTTGCTATAACTAATGACTAATGACTATTGACTATTGACTAATAACTAATTACCAATTATCTAATGAAAGATTTCCTAAAATATACCTGTGCAAGTTTACTGGGAACCTTCCTAGGAATGTTGCTGCTGGGCAGCATCGGATTGGGGGGACTGGTACTACTAATTGCTATGGCGGCATCGTCGTCTAAAGATTCAGGCCCGCAAGTCAAAGATAAGTCTGTATTGGTATTAGACCTTTCTTTAAATATCACCGACAGCAAACCGAGCCGTAGCACTAGCGCGGCGATTGAAGAAGTGCTTTCGGAAGATTCCGGCGATACAGTGACGCTGCGGACTGTTTTAGACACGATCGAATATGCGAAAAAAGACCCGAAAATCGTTGGCATTTATCTCGAAGGTAGCTCGGATTCGAGCAGCAGCGGGTTTGCCAATCTCAAAGAAGTTCGATCGGCCTTGCAGCGTTTCCGAGATGCCAAAAAACCCATTTTTGCTTACCAGATGGACTGGAATGAGCGAGATTATTACCTCGGTTCTGTTGCTAATACAATTGCCGTCAACCCTTACGGCGCTTTGGAAATCAACGGTTTTAGCAGTCAGGGAATGTTTTTCACGGGTGCTTTGGAAAAATACGGCGTGGGAGTGCAAGTGACTCGCGTCGGCAAATACAAGTCAGCCGTTGAGCCGTTTTTGCTCACAAAAATGAGTCCCGAAAATCGCCAGCAAACTCAAAAGTTGCTCGGAGATATGTGGGGAGAATACCTGAAAACTGTCGCTCCGAGCCGCAAAGTGACTGTTCCGCAACTGCAAGCGCTTGCAGATAAGGGCGGAACTTTGATGGCTGACGAAGCTCTCAAAAACAAGTTAGTTGATAAAGTTGTATACTTTGACGAAATATCGACCGAACTCAAAAAACTCACAGGAACCGATCGCGAAAACAAATCTTTCAAGCAAATTAGTTTGAAAAACTACGCAAGAGTTGCTGAGGATAAAAACTCAACTCGCGCTAACAAGAAAAACCAAATTGCTATACTTTACGCTGAAGGAGAGATTGTAGACGGCGAAGGGGGCCCGACTGAAGTAGGAGGCGATCGCATCGCTAAAGAAATGCGGAAAATCCGAGAAGATGACGACGTAAAAGCAGTGGTTTTGCGGGTCAACAGTCCTGGAGGCAGCGCGACGGCGGCCGAAGTCATTGGACGCGAAGTGATGCTGACGGGGAAAAAGAAACCTGTTATCGTTTCGATGGGCAATTTAGCAGCATCTGGTGGCTATTGGATTGCGATGGGTTCCAGCCGCATTTTTGCCGAACCCAGTACGATTACCGGTTCGATCGGCGTTTTTGGAATGTTGCTCAACGTCGAAAAGTTGGCTGCTAACAACGGCCTAACTTGGGACGTGGTGAAAACCGCCCGCTTTGCGGATACTAACACGGTTTCCCGTCCGAAAAATCCTCAAGAATTGGCGAATATTCAGAGGGTAGTCGATCGCATTTACGATCGATTTATTACTAAAGTCGCCGACTCCCGCAAACTGCCGAAAAACAAGGTACAAGAAATTGCTCAAGGCAGAGTGTGGTCTGGTACGGCTGCGAAACAGTTGGGTTTGGTCGATGAAATTGGCGGCCTTGAAGATGCTGTGAGAGAAGCTGCTAAGCAAGCTAAACTCGGCGACGATTGGAAGTTGGAAGAATATCCAAAACGCCGCACTTTGGAGGAGCGAATTTTGGAAAGAATTTCCGGCGTTCACGTGTTGCAACGAGCCGCCAAACTCGACCCGCTAACGGCGGAATTTAAGAAAATGCAAGATGACTTGGCTGTGATCAAGTCTATGAACGACCCGCAGGGGATTTATGTTCGCTTGCCTTTCAACTTGCGGATTGATTAATTAATTGATGATACCAAATCCGGGATTTTTACCTGTTTATTCTTCAGTCCCCCTCTGTTCGGACGAAAGTTTGGCTCTGGAACCGTTGTAAGCGCTGAGTCTGATAGGGGTTTTTAACCCGGATTTGGTAAAAGTAGGCTGACGCACCTACAAACAACTGAAAAACCCGGTTTCTTGAAGAAACCGGGTTTATGAATACCTTAAAAGTCGATCGACTGGGAATTGGCAATATTTGTTATGCAGCACGCTGAGTTAACAATCCCCAGATGAATAGTAAAACGATCGCGCCTACGACTGCAAAAGCTATGCTGGGTAAAGTCAATGCTCCGAAGGATGCTCCCCCGCTCGTCCCCAGTAAGACTTGACCTAGATAACCTCCCACTAGCGCGCCCAAAATTCCTAAACCTGTTGTTGCCAGAAAACCGCCGCCTTGACTTCCCGGATAAATGGCTTTGGCGATCGCACCGGCAATCAGTCCTAAAACGATCCAAGCAATAATTCCCATTTCTCTTTCTCCTGAATACTTAAACTTTTCTTGTGCCTTGTCTTATGTTCTTAGAATAACAACCCCTATCCCGCTCTTACCTCTACCGCAGGGATGAACCGGAAGTGGTAGGATTTCTCATTAATCGTCCGAGTTTGAGGCTTTTTAATATCTCAAAAGAGTTAACCCACTTTTTCGAGGGAAGAAAGGTACTTATGCTCAAAGCAAAAAGGAAATAGGAGAATTTTTTCTGGGACTTTTTGTGTTTTACTGGTAAAAAAATTACAATAATTTTGTGAAATGAGGAAAGTTTGCGCCCGATGGATCTGACTCTGTGCATGATTGTGAAGAATGAAGAGGCAACACTGTCGCGGACTTTGGACAGCGTTAAGGGTGTTGTTGACGAAATGGTTGTGGTGGATACGGGATCGGGCGATCGCACCCGTGAAATTGCCAGAGAATCCGGGGCGAGGGTTTATGACTTTGAATGGTGCGACGACTTCGCAGCGGCGCGCAATGAGTGCCTGAAGCACGCCCAGGGCGACTGGATTTTGGTGTTGGATGCCGATGAGGTTTTGGTACCGGAGATTGTGCCTCAAATTAAGCAGGCAATTGCGAGCGATCGGCTGCTGCTAATCAATCTCATCCGCCAAGAAATCGGTGCCTCTCAATCTCCCTATTCCCTAGTGTCGCGCTTGTTTCGCAATCGCCTCGATATCCGCTTTTCTCGCCCCTACCACGCAATGGTAGACGACAGCGTGGCTGAGATTTTGCAGAGGGAACCACAATGGAAAATAGTTTCTCTCCCCGATGTGGCGATTTGGCACTCTGGTTATCAAAAAGATGCGATCGCCGCAAAAAGTAAATTCCAAAAAGCTCAAGCAGCAATGGAACGCTATATCGCTTATTATCCAAACGATGCTTATGCTTGTAGCAAATTAGGTGCGCTGTATGTAGAAAGCGGGCAAATCGGGCGGGGAATTAATTTATTAACCAAAGGCTTGACTGCCGAGGCAATTGATGATTCTATTGTTTACGAACTGAACTATCATTTGGGAATTGCTTATCGCCAGCAGCAGCAGTTTGCCAAAGCAAAAGAACATTATCAAGCTGCAATTAATACCAATGTGTTCCCGCCGCTCAAGTTGGGTGCTTACAATAATTTGGGCAATTTGTTCAAAGAGGAAGGAGATTTGAAATCTGCTGAAAAAGCTTACAAAGCAGCTTTAAAAATTGACCCTAATTTTGGAGTAGGTCACTACAATTTGGGACTGACGCTGAAGGCAGCCGGAAATTTAGCAGATGCCATCGCCTATTACAGACAAGCGATTAAAATCGATCCAGAACACGCGGAAGCTCATCAAAACTTGGCAGTAGCCTTGCTGAAAATTGGCAAAATGCCAGAGAGTTTAGCAGAATTCAAAAGAGCGATCGCCCTTCACGAACAGCGCCGCCCATTTGAAGCAGAACGCCTGCGCCGGGGACTGCAAGAAATGGGTTTACTTTAAACTTGCATATCTACTTTATCGTTACCCAATAATTCTTAGGGGCAATCCCCTATGGTTTCCCCTCGCTCCCCAAGGGTAGGCAAAGAAAGGCACTACCCTACAAATTCTGAAAATTACCAGCAAAATCAAGCAATTATCTCTACTTTGCCGCTATCCAAATCGTAGCGGCCCCCAACCACTTTAAGCTTGCCCGCTTTGACTGCTTTAGCTAAAATAGGCGAGGAGGATTGTAACTTATTTACATTCATTTTCACATTAGCTCTGACTGCGTTATCCCAGGCATCGCCTTTTTGACCTTTGGTCGAATCAACTGCTGGTTTAATCGCTGCCACCAAAGTGCTAATGTGACCCGGCACAGCTTTGCCATCTAAAGCTGCTTTGACAGCACCACAGCGTTCGTGACCCAGAATTACTAATAGGGGCACGCCTAATTCTAAGGTCGCATATTCTATATTTCCGAGCACCACATCGTCGAGAAAATTGCCAGCTACTCGGATATCAAATAAATCCCCCAATCCTTGGTCGAAAATAATTTCGGGAGCAACCCGCGAATCAGAACAAGCCAGGATGGTTGCAAACGGATGTTGACCCTTTGCTACTTCTACAACTCGCGATCGAGCTTGGTCGGGAAATGTCCGTTTTTGCTGAATGTAGCGTTGATTCCCCGCCATCAATTTCTTGAGAGCACCGTCGGGAGTAATGCCAGAGATTGCCTCTGCCTTTGCTGCTTCGGCTTGTAAAAACGCAGGTGCCAAGCTTGCCGCCAGCATCCCTGCACCAGCCCTCAACATTAAATTGCGTCGCGAAATCATGCTTCTACTTCCGCTTTCAGTCATTGCTTAAAACTCGGTTCAATTTTTTCTATTTTATACCATAATATCTACCACAAGCTCAGTCAGACTTCTTTGATTTTTCTGTACAAGGTGTTCCGGCACAATGTAACATTCAAAAAAGTGGCCCATTTTTATTTCATTCATATTTTATTTAGTAAAGTCAACTGCCGTCATCCTTCTACCGGCAGGGGATGCTAGAATATATCTAAAACGACAATTATTTACCAATGGCTCGAAATGTCCTACGTCGCCAGCATTCATATCTATCCGGTCAAGTCCCTTGACGGCATAGCAGTCAGTCAAGCCACTATTCTAGCCAGCGGAGCTCTAGAAGGCGATCGTTCTTTTGCAATCTGCGATGCAGCAGGAGAATTGGTTAACACTAAGCACAACAGCGGAGTCCGTTTTCTACGCTTATCCTTTGACATCAAAAAGAGAATTGCCGGTCTGAAAATTCAAGGCACTGAACAAGAAATATTTTTTCATGTAGATAGAGAACGCTTGGGAATAGAATCTTGGTTGAGCAACTACTTCGGTTTCCCCGTCAAGTTGATTGAAAACTTGCTGACTGGTTTTCCCGACAATCTCGCTGCACCAGGGCCAAGCATTATTAGTACCGAAACAATTGCCGAAGTTGCATCTTGGTTTCCGAGAGTTTGCGTTAACGAGATGCGCCAGCGCTTGCGAGCTAATATTGAAATAGGAGATGTCCCGGCTTTTTGGGAAGACCAACTTTTCTCACAATCCGATGAAATTGTGAGGTTTAAAATAGGGACTGTAATATTTGAAGCTATTAATCCCGGTCAGCCATGTATCCTATCTACGCGAAATTATGGGGCGAAAGCAGGCGATCCAAATTTTAACAATATACTAACAGCCAAACAGAAGGAAATCATGCCTGAATTGGTAAAACAAGGGCCTTTAAATCACTTTAGTCGGCTGATAGTTAACACGCGACTCGCACCTCAACCAGCAGAAAAAATATTACACATAGGAGACGAAGTTCACATTATCAGCGTCAGCAACTCTCTATTGAATACCATTTCTGATTAGTTGTAGGTTACGAGTCTGATCAAGCCGGCGGCAACTCCAAAGAAAGTTGACCCAAAACACCAGTTCTAAAATCGTTTAACATCTGCCGCGCCGTTCGTTCGACATCTCCTTTATACTTGTCTTTTGCGACCTCGTGCAAATAATCTTCACCATTACTAGATGCTGGATCTAATTTATACCTGGATTTGAAACCAGATAGTGATATCAACGTGTCATCAGCCGCCTCCAGCCCTTGCAGCAAATCTACCATCGCTGCTGCTACTACCTGATTGTCGTAAGCTGCTTCGCCAATATCTTCGCAAATAGCTAATTTTATGGCATTTTCTTGATTGTTAATTCGGGTTGGGATCACTCCGGGCGCGTCTAATAATTCAATTTCGTCAGAAATGCGAATCCATCGGAGCGATTTAGTTACTCCAGCTCTGCGGGCACTGTCCACCACTCTCCGCCCTAACAGCCGATTAATTAGAGCAGATTTTCCGACATTGGGAAAGCCCATCACCACTGCACGGACTGGACGGGGCAGCATACCTCGATCGAACCTTCTTTTATTTAGCTGCACCCCAGCATTCTGCACCGCATCCGCCACAGCGTCTACTCCGTGACCGTGCTCGGCATTGGTAAAATACGCCGTTTCCTCTTGGGTATCAAACCATGTTTCCCACGCCTCGCGCGATCGAGGTGTAATCATATCCATGCGGTTGATGACCAATACTCGCGGCTTGCCGCCCACCCAACTCGGCATTTGGGGGTGATAAGTAGCCAATGGAATGCGGGCATCTCGGACTTCTAGCACCACATCTACCCGCTTTAACTGTTCTTTTAATGCCCGTTCAGCTTTGGCAATGTGACCGGGATACCAGTGAATTTTCATTAGTTATTAGTTATTAGTTATTAGTCAGCAGTCATTAGTCAGCAGTCATTAGTCAGCAGCCATTAGTCGCTGTGTCAGGGCGGGTTTAAGCATACCCTGGATTTACATATATAGATACAGGTGAACCCGCCCCTCAAGAATCTACGTTTATTTAGTCGGACATGATACAACACGTGACTAATGACTAATGACTAATAACTAATAACTAAGGCACAATCAAAACTGCACAAGGAGACAGATTGATCACCCGATTGGTAACGCTGTCAGACGCCCCATCATCGGTTAAACCCATCCCCCGACAGCCCATCACAATCAAATCGGCCCCAATTTCGTCAGCCACATCGCAAATCGTGAAAGCAGGTTTGCCTTCCCGTTCGATGATTTCAGCTTCAATTCCCTGCTGGGAAAACATCGATTGGGCCTCAGAAAGAAGTTTAGCGACTGCTTCGGGGGAAGTCATCACCTCTCGCGCGGGGGCGTCGGCCTCCTCGGCTGGGGGTTCGACTACCGAGAGAATAACTAAGCGAGAACCGTAGGTTTTTACGATATTGACCACCTTTTCGGCAGCTTCGCGGGCTTCTCGGCTTTGATCTACAGGAAATAAGACTGTCTTGAACATACTGCACATCTCCGGGACACGGACTCCGATAAAATGTTTAGGTTAAGCCAATCAGTGCCGTTTGTTCCATCTTCCGTTTTTTGTACGGGCGCGGTTGAATGCGTCCGAGGCCGGGGTGCAAGTTACCAGTGCCGCCATTTCAACGGAATTCGACAAAAACACACATATTAGGAGGTTAATCCTGTGACAAAAAAAACTGTAGCAAATTTATCGGCATCGGACTTATCGGGCAAACGGGTATTGGTGCGGGCGGACTTTAACGTGCCGCTCGACAACGGCAATATCACCGATGATACTCGCATCCGGGCGGCTCTGCCGACAATTCAAGATTTAGCGTCCAAGGGCGCTAAGGTGATTTTGTGCAGCCACTTCGGCCGTCCCAAGGGTGTGACAGAGAAGTTGCGCTTGACGCCGGTTGCTGTGCGCCTGTCGGAATTGTTGGGCAAAGAGGTCAAAAAGACTGACGACTGCATCGGTGATGAAGTCGCTGCTACAGTCGCCGCGATGCAAGATGGCGATGTGCTGTTGCTGGAAAATGTCCGCTTCTACCCAGAAGAAGAAGCAAATGACCCGGAATTTGCTAAGAAGTTAGCTTCTGTGGCCGATTTGTATGTCAATGATGCTTTTGGTACTGCTCACCGGGCTCACGCTTCTACTGAGGGCGTTACTAAGTATCTGAGTCCTTCTGTGGCTGGGTTTTTGATGGAGAAGGAACTGCAATATCTCGGCAGTGCGATCGACAATCCTCAGCGTCCCTTAGCTGCTATAATCGGCGGTTCTAAGGTTTCCAGCAAGATTGGAGTCATCGAAAAACTGCTCGAAAAGTGCGACAAACTGCTGTTGGGCGGTGGCATGGTTTTCACGTTCTACAAAGCTCGCGGCTTGAACGTTGGCAAGTCTTTGGTGGAAGATGACAAGCTGGAACTGGCTAAGTCTTTGGAAGCTAAGGCGAAGGAACGGGGAGTTGCTTTTCTGTTACCTACTGATGTGGTAGTTGCTGACAAGTTTGCTGCTGATGCTAACACTCAAACTGTTCCTGTAGAAAGCATCCCCGACGGTTGGATGGGTTTGGATATCGGCCCGGATTCAGTAAAAACTTTCCAAGATGCTTTGGCCGATTGCAAAACTGTCATCTGGAACGGGCCGATGGGCGTGTTTGAGATGGAGAAGTTTGCGGTGGGAACTGAAGGAATCGCTCATTCTTTGGCTGGACTTACTAAAACTGGTACTACCACAATTATCGGTGGTGGTGACTCGGTGGCGGCTGTTGAACAGTTGAATTTAGGTGAACAAATGAGCCACATTTCTACTGGTGGCGGTGCTAGTTTGGAGCTACTCGAAGGTAAGGAATTGCCTGGTGTTGCTGCTTTAGATGAAGCTTAATTAAGTTAAGTAGGGCGGGCTTTGCCCGCCTTGCTGTCAGCAGGTCTATATCCTTGGCTGCGAATCATTTTTTTGAGGGTTTACCGCAGAGGGCGCAGAGAACGCAGAGTAAGAGAAAAGAGAGAAAGATATGGGTTTAAATTCTACAGTTTGCTAGTATAATTTGTTTGAAGTAGCAGTGAGGTTTGTTTGTGAAACTTAAACTCTTGGCAACTGTAACGGCAAGTTTAGCTTTGTTTGGGCTGACAGCTCCCGTTAAGGCTCAAAATCCCGATCATGTTAGGCAATTGCTGGAAACTAAAGAGTGCGAGGGCTGTGACTTAAGAAATGCTGATTTGTTCAAGGCTAGCTTGTACAGAGCTAATTTAAGAGGAGCGGATTTAAGCGGAGCAAATCTCTATGAAGCTAATTTGCTAGAAGCGGATTTAAGTGATGCTAATTTGGCAAATGCTAACTTAGTTAATGCCGAGATGTACGGTGCTGAATTGAATGGTGCTAATCTGCGAAATGCGGATTTGTCTAATGCTTTTTTGGGGCGAGCGAATCTGACGAGTGCGGATTTGCGCGGTGCTAAACTTTTTAATGCGAATCTGGGCGAAGCTTATCTGCTGCAAGCTAATTTGTCGAATGCCGATTTAAGGCGGTCGCTGTTGTTTAGAGTTAATTTGAATCGTGCGAATTTAAGCGGAGCGGATATGTCTTTCGCGGATGTGCGCGATACTAATTTGCAGAATGCTATTTTGTCAAATACTAGGCTTCCTCGGGCTCAATTGACCGGGACAAATATTGAGGCGGCGAATAATGTGCGGCAGGCTGATTTGGAACGTGCCAACTTGCGAGGTACGAATTTGGGGCCAGGGGTTTGCGTGATAACTAATTTTCCTTATTGTGTTTTGAATGTGGAAGAAAAATTTTAGACTCTAGTTCCAAGATTCATCTGGGGAGTAAATCTAAAATCTAAAATCTAAAATCTAAAATCCCCTGGCTGGCTGGCGCACCCTAAGTTGAGATCCGAGCTAAGTTTGAGGTGGTTTGTATCCTCTTTCTAGGGCAAATCTCACAAGCTGGGCACGATTTTCTAACTGTAATTTGCTGAAAATGCTGCCTAAATGAGCTTGCACAGTCCGGGGGCTAATAAACAGCCGATCGCTAATTTGTTTGTTAGTATAACCCTGGATAACCTCCCAAAAAACTCTTTCCTCGGCTGGTGTTAAAGGCAAAGGTGCAGGTGCTGGCAATACTGCCACAAATTGTGGTTCCACCGCCCTACCGCTAGAAGTTTGCAGCAGTCGGACAATTTCGGCGTGAATGCGGTGAGAGCGCTCTAACTGCGCTTTTACCTTAGCTAAAATTTCTTCAGACTGAAAAGGTTTTACCAGATAATCGTCACCGCCGATCGAATGACCTTCAACTTTTGACTCCAACTCGCCTTGACCCGACAAAAATATAAAGGGGACTAACTGTCCCAAACGGGTAGTTCGCAAACGGCGACAAAACTCAAACCCGTCCATTTCCGGCATCATGACATCTGAAATTACCAAATCTGGGGGGGCATTTTCAAACATGGAGAGCGCCTCAACCCCTGAATTAGCGCATTCCACCCGATATCCTTGACTTTCCAGGTACATTGCTAAGACTGTTTGACAGTCTGCTTCGTCGTCCACCACTAATATTCTTTCCATGACAGGCTTGCACCAATTCCAGTTGGACAGTTATTGAAACTGCCAGTCCCAAAGTAGGAACTTAATTGAGTTTACCTGCTGCAACTTAATAAAGGCTTGCAATTTCAAGACGCCACAATTTCTCAAATAATCCAATTAGCGGCGCCTAGCGCCTAAAAGGGGAAGCAGTAGAGCAATATGGGGAACAATCTCTTTCTTTGATTGGCCTATCATCAAAAGGTACAACTTTTTATGAAGAAGCGTCAACTTTTATGCCGAAAATATAAGGTAAAAGAAAGAATTTTATCCTATAAAACAGAAATTTTGGTGACACTTACACTATTCCTAGACCCGACATTGAAAGGTTTTTAGATTTTTCGGGTTCGGACACAGGTACAAAAGGAACAACGCGACCAGGTGCTGCTGGGGGCGGCGCGAACAAACTCGGGTCGGCAACCAACATACTTTCAATTATCGCTGCTGGTTCGGGGCGACTGAACAGATACCCCTGCATGATATCGCACTGATGTTGTTTCAAAAAATCTAGTTCTGCTTCTGTTTCCACTCCCTCAGCAATTACAGTCATATTCAAACTGTGACCCAGTAAAATTACTGCTGTAGTAATAGCAGCATTTTGAGTATCTTCGTTGGCATTACGGACGAAAATTCGATCGATCTTTAAACTGTCAAAAGCAAATTGCTTAAGATATCCTAAAGTAGCGTAACCGGTGCCGAAGTCGTCAATAGCAATCCGAATTCCTAGAGCTTTTAGTTGGTTTAAAGTAGCGCCTGCTACTGTCGCATTTTCCACCAAAGCGCTTTCGGTCATTTCTAATTCTAAATTAGCAGGCTCTAAACCTGTAGTTTCCAATATTTGGACGATTCGCGCCTTGAGTTCCGGGTCGGACAACTGCCGGGCCGACAAGTTTACTGATATTGTAAAGGGCGAAAACCCCGCCGCTAGCCAACTAGCGGCTTGAGCGCAAGCTGAAAGCAGTACCCACTCACCAATCTGAATAATTAAACCTGTTTCTTCTGCTAAGGGAATAAATTCGCAGGGAGAAATTATACCTCGATCGGGATTTTGCCAGCGCACTAAAGCTTCGGCGCCGATAACTTGACCAGTCGCAATATTCACCTGCGGCTGATAGTATACCTGAAACTCACCTTGTGCCAAAGCGTGGCGCAGCAAAGCTTCGAGAGCAAACTTTTCCGGAGAGAGGGTTGTAACCTTGGTGGAGTCGTTAACTAAATCTTTGAGTCTGGCTTCTGCTTGGTGAAGTGCGACTGTTAGCGGTTGAGTAATAGTTTGCCGTTTCAAGACGCGAGAAGCAATGGCTCCCAGCAATTCAGCTTTGGTAAACGGCTTTGTCAAGTAATCGTCTGCCCCCAATTCCATCCCCCGACGAAAATCGGTTTTGTCACTTTGAGCCGTGAGGAAAATAAATGGAATTGTTGCAGCTAGCGAGTTTTGCCGCAGAGTCCGCAACACGTCATAACCGTCGAGTTCCGGCATCTGCACGTCACACAAAATTAAATCCGGTATCTCCGAAAGTGCCATCTGCACCCCAGCTCGACCGTTCTCTGCCGCAATGACCCGGTAGCTGTGAGATTCCAGGAGTTGCAGAAGAGTTTCCCGGATTAATTCGTCGTCCTCAATTACCAAAATTTTGAGCATGATACTTAGATAACAGATGGCACTATATATCTGAACCTGACTAACTCTAGCATACTCAAACTAGGGAATTAGTAATTGGGCCAATTAGCCAATAAATGATTAGCCAAATGGCTGAATATTTTCCCTCGGTTCTTAAGTCACAATCAAAGAACTGCCTAAATTGGGAAGATTTCGCTCTCTTTCAAGAGCAGAAAACTGCTGCGCCCGACTCCTTTGATAAACTTTTATTACAAAATAGCCAATATTTCTCATAAAAAAAATTAGCGAACAGTTTCAGTGCGCCGATGGCGAAAATTACTCAGGCTATCACTTATATGATGTCCGGTTAATTGTTCATAATTAGTCCGTGTTTGTACTAAAAACTAGAGTTTTCTCTCCATGGATGAATCAGGATGCAGCATCCTGATTCATCCAAAAAAATATACTTGCTTTCAGACAACAGTAGTGGAGAGATAAAAATTTTAGATTAAGGTTCAATCTCCCAGATTCATCTGTGAAGTAAATCTAACATCTAAAATCGACTAACGGAAAACTTAATTATGGTTCTATAGCAATCATTGCCGGAGTCGTAATTTTTTTACCCCACCCCAACCCTCCCCTTGGGTTCGGGGAGGGAGTAAGAAGTTCACACATGATTTAGGATTGCTATATAACCGGAAATCCTATTATCCACGGCCTAAATTCACAGGCTGAGTGGAATTCGCGCAAAACTTGGAATCTACAATTGCAGAAGTGATACTGACAGCGTGCATGGATGATGACGGAATTATCCGGGCTTGCGGAACTACCACGGTCTTTTTACAAACCAGCTCGCTACTGCCTACAGAGGCAAAGTTCCAAGCATAAAATTCGGGACTGCTGACTGTCGCATTGGCCGGATGTAAACCTAGTGCAGTCACTAATACTAATCCAAAAGTCACTAAAGCTACGATCGCGAATCTCAGCATATTCTTTGTTTGAACAGGAAAACTTACCTGATTGGTATTACCTTATTATTGCCTGGGTGGATAGAGAGCGTCAATAGCAGTTATTCCGCCGTCAGGTTCAACTCGTAAGCGATCGGCTCAGATGCTTGAGAAACTACCACGAATTCATAAAAACCAGCATCATCCAGCAATCCAGACCAACTAAGTCCTTCTGCATCTTCCAGCAAAGCTCGCGCGCCCTTTGTCCGCCCCGGAGTATAAATTGACAGTAGGGTAGATTTGCGCGGTGCTTGCAAATTCACGCGCAAAGTTTGATTTTGAGCGAACCTGGCAATGTAAGCTTTCCCTTCTCCGGGTTTGAGATTCCCTGTGAGGCTTTTGCTCTTCGATAGGCGGTCAAATTCAACGCTTTCAACAGTTGCTCCAGCTTGTAAGGCTTCGAGTTCGTCGGCGGTAATTGCTTGCCAAATTTGTCCGATCGGCAAACCAATGATATTGCGATCGCGCGGCTGTTGTGGAAACCAATAAAAGAACCTAGCATCAGCCAAATCGTACAAAGCCCGACTACTCAAATTCAGCTTGTTAACCTCAGTTTTCCAGCGATCGATATCAGTGGTGTCGTAAGTGCCCAACCGCGCTCTAGCGTCGCTGCTGAGATTTTCCAGCTTATCGAGCAACTCGTCGCCGATTTTCTGCCACCTTTCGCGCCATTGGCGATCTTCATCGCCTTCTTTTAACAATCGTCCCCCCAATTCCGGGTATTTGGCATAAAAAGTCTCGTCCACAAGGTTGACGTAACCGCTATAGAATCGATCGTCAATTTTGAGCTTGACAAAGCGATCTTGCAAAGCATCTTCTTGCTGCTGCTTCGGGCTTGGAGGCTGGGAAACTTTCTGCACTTTTGATTGCAGATTTAACAAAGAATTGCCCGCAAACCAGCCAACTCCCCCCATAGTTGATAGCACAGCCACCACAAACAAAACCATTTTCCAAGCAGGCATCTTTTGCTGATTGCCAATAGCAGCAATTCGCACCGGAGTTCCCGGCAGTTTTGGTGTGGGAGCGGGCACGGGTATAGGCGAGAAATCTGGTGGCTGGGTGATCCCAAAATCCGGGGCTGGTGGCAAAGGTGGCTGTAACGGCGGATTGCCGGAGAGAGCGAGCATTACCTCGCGAGCCGAGGAGTAACGCTGGCTCGGCTGCTGAGCAAGCATTTTATCCAGCACCAGGGACAAATTCGGAGACAGAGAACATTCCCCCCGCCAGTTCCAATTCAGGGTATGGCTGTCGATCAATTGATGGGGTTCCTTCCCAGTCAGCAACACCAAAACCGTGGCCGCCAGAGCGTACAAATCGCTGTGGGGAGAGACAATGCCCATCTGCATCTGTTCGACGGGAGCATAGCCGAGCTTGCCGATGCGAGTCGCGGGGGCGGGAGTGCCGTTAGCCTCAGCGAATAGAGACTCTACGGTGGCGGCGACTTGTTTTACTCCGCCAAAGTCGATCAGCACGGGCATCCCGTCAGAACTCCGCAGAATCAGGTTGTCCGGGGAGATGTCGCGGTGAATCACTCCCAAAGAGTGAATGTATTCGAGCACGGGCAAAATCTGCAGCAGTAATTGATTGATTTCTGCTTCTATAAACCGCAAACCCTGACGCTTGCGGGCGTCGAGCAAAAAGCGGTAAGTTTGGCCAGGCACGTAGTCTTGGACGAAAAATAGGTAGCCTCGATCGCTGATACTGACGCGGAAGAGTTCGCGAAAGCGCGGGATTTGATTGTGTTGCAGCTTGTAGAGCACTCCCGCTTCCCGCTCGAACAGTTCCTCGGATTTTTGTAAAGCGTAACTTCCATGTACTTGGGGCGCAAATTCTTTTAAAACGCAGGGTTCGTTAAATCGGTGGGCATCTTCTGCTAGGTAGGTGCGCCCGAAGCCTCCGTGTCCCAATTCGCGGACGATGCGGTAGTGATTGTTGAGAGTTATGCCGGGGTAGATGGGATTGTTCATTGGAACTTGCTGCGTCGGATTTTCACGCTTGACTGAGACTGGGAGTTTTGGGCGATCGCTGAATTAATCTTGCCACAGTGTATCAGTGTTTATTAGTCGATCGGCAGCTTGGCTATCCCCTGTGGTTATTGTGAAAACAGCGGTTTCGTGCTATGGAAGTTTATCTACTGCGCCATATTTTCGAGCGACCTCAAAATGTGTTCAAATTTTTAGTGTCCAGCCCAATGTGCGATCGGGTGTTAGCGCTACTAATTGAATCTTGAGCGATCGAGGTGCTAAATACCCATTTTAAGGAGCAAATCATGCAGCCAGAACAGCGTCAGCGAGCAATGGGGGCTTTTGAAGAGTTTTTAAGGGCGCCGCTTCAGGAACGATTGCAACACCAGCAGAATCGAGTTGCCGAATCCGGGGCGATCGCGCTTTTTCAAAAAGTCGCGGCCACAGTACCAGCTTACCAGACTTTCCTAGCTGCACTTAACATCAATCCCGCCTCAATTCAAACCTTTGAAGACTTCCAAAAATTGCCGCTAATTACCAAAGAGAATTATTTACGCTGTCACCCGCTACCTGAGTTGTGTCACCAGGGGAAATTAGAAACTTGCGATTTCATTGCTGTTTCATCTGGTTCGACAGGAAACCCGACGTTTTGGCCGCGTTTTATCAGCGACGAGTTGCAAATTGCCGCTCGTTTTGAACAAATATTTCACGACAGTTTTTACGCCGACCAACGCTCAACTTTAGCTGTCATTTGCTTTGCGTTGGGAACTTGGGTAGGCGGAATGTACACGGCAAATTGCTGCCGCTATCTAGCGAGTAAGGGCTATCCAGTTACAGTTGTGACGCCTGGGAATAATAAGACTGAAATATTTCGAGTAGTGCAGGAACTTGGGGAGCATTTTGAGCAAGTAGTTTTGTTGGGATATCCGCCGTTTATCAAGGATGTGATAGATAGCGGAATTGCTGGGGGTGTGGAGTGGCAAAAATATCGAATTAAGATGGTGTTTGCGGGGGAAGTGTTTAGCGAAGAATGGCGGAGTTTGGTGAGCGATCGCACTAATTCTGACAATCTATATTACAACTCTGCGAGCCTTTACGGTACGGCAGACGCGGGCGTTTTGGGCAACGAGACACCGCTGAGTATTTGCATCCGCCGCTTTTTAGCAAACAATCCCGAAGCAGCACGCAATTTATTCGGGGAATCGCGGTTGCCAACGCTGGTGCAGTACGATCCGAAAAGCCGCTTTTTTGAAGTGAATAATGACGGCACGCTGTTATTTTCGGGCGACAACGGCATCCCGCTAATACGCTATCACATCTCGGATAACGGCGGTTTAATTTGTTACGAAGCAATGCTCAATTTTTTGGCAGAATGGGGATTTAATCCTGTCGCACGTTTGCAGCAAGAAGCAGGTATGAAAGTTTCTGATTTTCCCAGAGGAATTCGCTGCTTGCCATTTGTGTATGTATTTGGGCGATCGCACTTTACCGTTTCCTACTTCGGTGCCAACATTTACCCGGAAAATGTCACCGTAGGTTTAGAAGTTCCCACCATTCGGGAATGGGTGACGGGAAAATTTGTACTGCAAGTCAAGGAAGATGCGGATCAAAATCGGTTTTTATCGGTGGTTGTGGAATTAGCAGCGGGGGTGGAGGGCGACGAGGAGATGCAGCAGGCGATCGCATCTTCAATTCTCGCGCAATTGCGGCGGCTAAACAGCGAATTTGCTAATTACGTGCCGCCAGAATATCAGTTACCTGTGGTGACATTAACGGAGACGGGCGATGCGGAGTATTTTCCGATTGGGGTAAAGCACAGATACACGCGGCAGTAAACCGTGTTTTTGTGAGTAGGGGCTGGACTAAATTGTATCGGGATCGATATTTAATTATCGCAGTTTCGCGGCCAGGCGATCGGCTCGTTTCTGCGCCCAAAACTATTCTGAAAGCCCGATCGCGCTTTTTGGCATAAAACGCGATCGAACACCGAACAATTAGTTTTTAACTATTAGCAACTACCGTTTTATCTGCCGTCAGCTTCCCTGAGAGCCGCCAGAATTTCTGGTCGTTTCATGCGCGCGTAGCCCCGCAGTTTCCGCTCTTTACCGATCGCCTTCAACCCTCTCAGCGAAAGACTTTCGTAGTCATCCTCTGGGGACGGGGACGGAAACGGCAACTCTAACTGCAACTGCGGTAACTGAGGTTTTTGCTGTGCTTTCGACTGCTTCTTAGGCTGCGTTTTTGACTGCTTCTTCGGCTGTGCTTCGGGCTGTATTTCTGAGTGCGTAGCTGTGGCTCCCAGTTGGCGGCGGAGCGTTTCAATTTGATTTTTTAGGTCATTTTCTACGTCTTCAATGGCGTCGGAAACAAACTGATTAATTGTTTCGACTGTGCGTTCTAATTTTATTGACAGCAGTTTTTCCAGTTCATCCAACTGTCTCAAAGCACCTTCAAGATTTACCTCAGAAATAACAGCCGATGTTGGCGGACGGTTGCTGCTCGATTGTTCAATTTTTTTAGCCATTTTATCTACCTTTTCATGAAATGCTTTTTCCACTTGTTCGAGCAAATGCTTAATCTGTTCTATTTGGTTACGCTCAAAGTTCTGCTCAGTTAGAGCTTTTACGTGCTTTTTTAGCAGGTCTTCATTTTTTTTAACAGATTGTTCTATTTGTTTTGTTAGACTATCTACCTTTTTTTGAAATGATAGCTCAAATTGTTGCAGTAGAGTGTCAATTTGTGCTGTTTTCTGAGTCGGTTGCGGAGCTAAATGTTCCATTTCTGCTTGAGCAACAGCTACCTCCTCGTCGGTCATTTCAAATACCCACGCCCACATTTGCTCGATGCCGAGTTCTTTAGCAACAATACACCAATCTGAGCCGCAGACAACTTCATATTCTTCTTCGTTGCTGTAAGCTTCTGTAGGGCGTACAATTAAAGGAATTAAGTTGCTGCCTTGCTCGATCAGACTTCTCCTAAGAGCTTCGCGGCGTTCGCGAGGAATTTCCCCCCGATGAGGCTCTGGTATGGCAATTTGGGAAGTGTAAATCTGACTGTGACTAATTGGCTTAATCCGCAAATATTCAACTATTGGGTTTTGATCGGACGATCGATCCATCTTGTTACAAGTCCCCTTTTGTCATTAAAATCTGGTGTTTGGGTATTTATGTATGTTTGCACTTTACAGCCTGCGTTTTAAGGGATGCAGGACTAACCCAAGAACTCTAATTGTAGGGTGCGAGACAAACACCTTACCCAGACCGTGGTAAGTTAAAGGGTTTCTTGGGTTGAGTCTTCCCAGTCTGCGATCGAACTCGGTTATCTGGGGGAGATATGGTGTTGCTGCTGTACCTGTGCGGATGGCTGTGCGGTGACACCCCGGACGATCGGCAAAAGTTACTGCAATTCCTAAAAAAAGCGACTGTGATGAGTTTAACTGCCTGCGGGACACCAAGCATACACTGCTTTACTCATCTTTACTTTTTTTGGTGTAGAGACTCACTGAGTCAAAGTTAGCAGTGGTGGCAAAAATGGCGAGTTATGAGTATTTTTGCCACTTGTCAATTATTTTAATCATTGTTTTGTCGGTTAACCCATCAATACGTTTGACCGCACTTGTAAATGACACAAACGGCTGCACCTCTCGTTCTTTGATTATTCTTTTGATTACTGGAGACTTCAAGCCCGCATCTTGAAAATTCGCCAACATTTTAAATTCATCTAGGGTATTGAGTGCTTCCAACGCCGACATTGATTCGGAAGCTACGTTTTCAACTTGTGGTATCCTCTCTACCACCACTGGTTTTTCGGGTGGCAACTCAGATTTTAACTCATTAATTCTGTTTGCTAAACCAGCTTCAACTAACAGAGATACTTGTTGTAAGATTCGGTTTTCAAGTTCTTGTATACTCTGGGCGAAAACTTTTTGTTCACGGGCGTACTCGGCTTTTAAGTCATTAATTTGACGGGCCAACTGAGCTTCAATATTTGTTAGTCGCTGTTCTAAACTAGATGAATCTTGGGGAGTTTCATTTTCACATAAATTAGGGACTTCGACCAAAGAAACCGGGTTTTTTATTGAATCTGCAGGCTGTGACGAAGTATTTTCCTCAAAAAACCCGGTTTCTGGGAGATCAACTAACTTCTCAGTGATTGCGGTTTTTCTGATAATTTTAAGTTGTTCGAGGAGAAGTTCTTCATTTTCTTCTTCCAGGATGAATGCTCCGATTGTCTCGCCTTTGGGAGCATCTATTTCCTTTGCTCTCGCCGCCGCATAATATTCAAAGTCTCCGTCTACTATTTCGTAAGCATCCATACCGTTTCGGCGGACAATTATCGGATTAATCAATCCTCCTGACTCTAAAATCAGTCGCGCTAATTTATCCAAATCAGCATCTGCAAAATTGGAACGTGGAACTGCGGATGTAATTCTTTTCACTGCAACCAGTGACGGAAATAATTTTTTCATTAGTTTTTACCAATTTTTTCTAAAACTTCTATTGCTAGCATTTCAAATTCTTGGGAGGCGATGGAATCTGGCTTAAAGTCTAGCACTGAAATCGGATCTGCGATTTCCATATTTCCCACGATTTGCATTTGTTCTGCACACTTTGCTAAATCGTCTCTCTCGTAAATTACGCTGTCCATGATTTCCAGACCGTAGCGTTTGGGAATTGCCTCCCTCCGCTTGGGCAAACTATACTGTACAAATTTAGTATTAGTTGAGATTTTGCAGGGGAGTACGCCTAAAATTGCGATCGGCTGTTTGCCGATTATTTTCCTGAATGCGTTAACTTTTTTGATAAAATCCTTGACATTAACCAATCCTTGATTGGCAAAAGGTTTTAAGTCAGAAGGAATAATTAAATAATCCGCCGTAATTAGGGCAACTCTGGCGTAAAAATTCAAAGAGGGCGGCGTATCGATCAGTACAATATCATATTTATCCTGTGCTACTGCTAGTTTCTGAATTAAAATCAGGCGACTGTAATCTAGTTGATTGAATTCGGTTTCTTCGTGCATCAAATTGATGTGGGAAGGAATCACATCAATTTCGGGATGGCAAAAAGTTGACTTTCGAGCTACTTCTGCAATCGAGAAAAAGTCTTCTGATTGCAAAACTTGAAGAATATTATTATCTTTCAAATCGTCTTGTTCTTCATCCTCAAATTTTACTAAACCTGTCGCAAATGTTGTATTAGCCTGACTGTCTAAGTCGATTACCAAGACTCTTTTACCTTGTTTGCTAAGCGCAGCAGCTAAATTGACTACTGTTGTAGTTTTGCCAACGCCGCCTTTATTGTGGTAAACTGCAATAATTTTCATCGTATTTTGGCTTTTTTGGGGAACGGTTACATCGGATTTAACTTGAGGCTTAACGGGATTATTTTCAGGTATTTGTTCCGGTTCTGAGATGTGACTTGGCTCAGGTTCTGCGGTGGCGGGATTGCGGTGCTGTACTGGGACTTCGCTAATTAACTCAGGACTAACCAAATTAATTTTACTATCCTCCAGTTCGAGATTATCGGGATTTTTTATAAATTTTAAACGATCTCTGCCAATTAAAGCGATAATTTCATCAATTCTATTTTCAAGGTCTTTTCCAGCACACTTAAAGACTAGCTGAATATCATCAACGACTCTTTGGTAAATTCTAATTTCTTTACCGTTAGTTATGAGGCCGTAGCGGATGCTCAAACTTGTTAAATAGCGATTGAGTTTTCGCAGGTGGCGGTCTAAATTTTCCTTCGGATGTTTAGCCTCCATAACTACACTCATCGGCGATTCTGCATCGACAACTATGGGGATAACTTGGGTGGCAAATGAGAGGAAGTCTAGACGAATATTCCCAAATGCTATTTCTTGGTGCCAAGTATCGGGCGTATAGCCTAGTTTTGGTAGCAGATAGCTGACAATCAGTTTGCTTTCTACTTCGCTTTCGTTGCGACAGTTATTGGGATTGAAAGTCATTCGATTTTAGATTTTAGGTTTTAGATTTTAGATTGGGAATGACTGATTTAATAATGGTACGGATTGTGATATTCACAGTAGGGCGCGCATTCCGCACCTTACAAAGGCTACGGATTGTAATATCGAAAAACCCGGTTGTGTTTGACCAACCGGGTTTTTCTGGCATTTATCGCGTTTAAAACTTACTTTGTTTTAGCGTTAAATTCCTGCAATGTTTGATAGCCACCAGCGGGATTGTACAAGTGACAGTTGTCGGCAATCCGCTTCATTAAAGACCAAGAAAATTTTGTTTCGTAGAGATGATCTTGCCAATTTTCCTTTAAGCTGCTGTGGGCGAGGCGCAAATTGTACCAGGGAATAGCAGTTGAAAGGTGGTGGGGAACGTGGACGTTAATGTCGTGGCACAGAAACTCTACCCAGCGGGGATAATCGCAGTGAACTGTTCCCGATAGTTGCGCTTGGGCTTCGTTCCATTCTTCGGGTTCTTTAAAGGAAATATCTGGTGCTGTGTGGTGAACGATCGTAAAAGTGCTCATCCAGAAATGGTAAACCAGCCAGGGCACTAACCAAAATTTGACAAATCCCCAAATGCCTGTGGTTGCAATTAAAATCGGAAATCCGATCGCAGCACCGATTAAAACGACAAAAACTGAAAACCGCACTTGTTCTTGTTTCTGTTTGCCTTTGAAGCGCCACCACATGAAGTGCACTTTTCCCCAGTGGGCGATCGAGCCGATCCACCACATTGGACCAAATATTAAACTATAAGCTATTTGTAAAGCCTTGGGCGCAGCAGCGTAGTCTGCTGCTGTCATCGGGTGCCAAGCATTATCCTCGCCAAGTTTGTTGGTGTGTTTGTGGTGATAATTGTGTCCGTGCCGCCATGCGTGAAACGGATAAATTAACGGCAGAAATGCAATATGTCCGACTAAATCGTTTACCCAGCGGCGGTTAGCAAATGACCGATGACCGCAGTCGTGACCGATCACAAAAAAACCGGTTAATCCGGTGCCTGTGAAAATCCACATTAGGGGTAGTAGAAACCAAGGAGAGACTGCTATGCCCCAGTAACCGACAGCAACTAAAAGAACGTTGACAATTACTTTTGTCCAAGCTTTGCGGGGGTTTTTGACGAATACTTCCCGCGGCAGGGTTTTGAGAATATCTTTGAGGCGCAGGTTGGAAGTGTCACTTGCGGATGTCAAATTTAGTGGTTTTTCGATCGATGCTGTCATAAACTGATTTCGATTCTCCGTATGCCATGAGGATGGCTTAACAAATTAGCGCAATAAAAAAGCGCCGTAAAATGTCAGCTCGTTGCCAGCAAGCAGCAGACGAGTTGAGCTGTAGGCAAGCGCGTTTTAGCAAAAGCTAGCGATCGCTATCCGCAGTTAGGAATTTCTAGCACTTTCGGCAAAAAACACTGCGGGTAGCAAAACCTTTGTTTTTATAACACAGGGGCAGGACAATTAGCATTAGCGACTGTTGTCTGCTAATTGCTGTTGCTGCCCGAAATGGGGTCGATCTCCCGCAAGCCAGCGATCGAGCGTTGCTGTTTGAGGCTTTGTACTTCCAGCAGCAAGGATTCGATTTCTGCTTGCAAGTGCAGGAACTTAACTTGCTGATCGGCTTGGTAGGGGCACTTTACCAAATCTACTTTGCGGGCAAAACTGGTCGATAGGGTAGAAGAACTAGCCATTTCGGGGTTGCTCGCGGTGACTTGAGGCCGGGAAAGAGTGGATGAATTATTTGACATTAGTAATTGAGTAGACATATCTACACATTCACACCATTAAGTTACTTTAACCTGAACCGATCGTATTAAACATCAAATTAACCGATCAAGCTAAAATTAGTGTAAATTCCTTAGCCATTGCCTAAAACCATTGACATCGTGACCCTGATTCTACCTGCTACTGACTCTGCTGCTAACTCCGCTGCCCGCGCAGCCGAGCCGAAACGCTACGGCTGGCCCGGCTTGATCGAAGCTTATCGCCCCTACCTGCCGGTCACAGAAACCACGCCGGTAGTGACCCTCCAAGAAGGCAATACTCCCCTGATTCCAGCACCTGCGATCGCCTCTATCATCGGTCGAGACGTGCGCGTCCTGGTGAAATACGACGGCCTCAACCCCACTGGTAGTTTCAAAGACCGGGGGATGACAATGGCGATTTCCAAGGCGAAGGAAGCTGGTGCCGAAGCTGTAATTTGCGCTAGTACCGGCAATACTTCGGCCTCCGCCGCCGCCTACGCCCGACGCGGGGGGATGCGAGCTTTCGTGTTGATTCCCGAAGGTTACGTGGCTTTGGGCAAGCTGGCGCAAGCTTTGCTTTACGGTGCGGAAGTAATTTCGATTGGGGGAAATTTCGATCGAGCCTTAGAAATTGTCCGCGAAATGGCTGTCAATTATCCGGTGACATTGGTCAACTCCGTCAATCCTTACCGCTTGGAAGGTCAGAAAACCGGAGCTTTTGAAGTGGTGGACGCCTTGGGCGACGCCCCCGACTGGCTGTGCATTCCCGTGGGAAATGCGGGAAACATCACAGCATACTGGATGGGTTTTTGTCAATACCACCAAGCCAAAAAATGTTCGCGCTTGCCGCAGATGATGGGATTTCAAGCAGCCGGGGCTGCACCGTTGGTAACGGGCTCACCGGTATCGCACCCAGAAACCTTGGCGACGGCGATTCGGATCGGCAACCCCGCTAGCTGGAAACAGGCGATCGCAGCTTCCGAAGCCAGCCGCGGCAGTTTTGCTGCCGTCACCGACGCCGAAATTCTGGACGCTTACCGCTTGTTAGCATCGCAGGAAGGGATTTTCTGCGAACCGGCGAGTGCAGCTTCTGTGGCCGGCTTGCTGAAGGTAAAAGATCAAGTTCCGACTGGGGCGACGGTGGTTTGCGTGTTGACTGGTAACGGTTTGAAAGACCCGGATACCGCAATTAATCACAGCAACAATATGTTTAAAAGCGGTATTGCTCCGACTTTGGATGCAGTAGCTGGGGCGATGGGATTTTAAAAGAAGGAAGAGGGAACAGGGAAATATGAAAACTCTTTGTCATCTTCTCTCTCTTCTCTTCCTCTGCGTCCTCTGCGTCCTCTGCGGTTCGTTAAAAAAATTCTTAATTCATCACTAGGAGCAAACAGAATGGTTCAATCACCTGCCAAACTTCTAAGTGTTGATGAATTTATTGCCAACTTTGGCGACAGCGAGCGTTACGAACTAATCGATGGTGAATTAACCGAAATGGAGCCCACGGGGCCGCACGAACAAGTATCCGCCTTCCTCGGGCGAAAACTCAATGTAGAAATCGATCGTCTGGATCTACCCTACTTTATTCCCCCTCGCTGTCTCATCAAATTATTAGGAACAGCAACAGCGTTCCGCCCCGACGTACTTGTAGTAGATCGAACTCAACTAATTAATGAACCTTTGTGGCAACAAGAACCTGTAATTACATCGGGAAACTCAATTAAACTAATCGCTGAAGTCGTCAGCACCAATTGGCAGAACGACTACGCCCGCAAAGTTGAAGATTACGCAATGCTGGGAGTGCCTGAGTATTGGATTGTGGATTATCTGGGCATTGGCGGCAGAGAATATATTGGCAAACCCAAACAGCCGACAATTACGATTTGTATGCTGCGAGAAGATGAGTATCAAAAACAGTTGTTTCAAAAGAGCGATCGACTGATTTCTTCACTCTTCCCAGACTTGCAGTTAACCGCACAACAAATCTTCGGAGCAAGCAGTATTTTAAATTCCTGATTACCAAACGGCGGTAGTTCGAGTAACAGTAAGCTGCGTAGCGTACACCCTACAGAATAACTTCAAAGAGCTTGTATGCTGCGGAGCGTCAATAAAACTTTAGCGATTATACAATGACTAGCCCTACTGCAACCCTGTTAATTGCCTGTCCCGATCGCAAAGGACTCGTCGCCTTACTTGCCAATTTTATCGCGTCCCACAACGGCAATATCATCCACGCCGATCACCATACAGATTTTACCGCCGGATTATTTCTGAGCCGGCTAGAATGGCAATTAGATGATTTTGACTTAACCACCGAACAAATAACACCTGCTTTTAGTGAAATTGCCAAGGATTTACAAGCCAATTGGCAACTGCATTTCTCCCAAAAAATTCGACGGCTTGCGATCTGGGTCAGCCGTCAAGATCATTGTTTATTAGACTTAATTTGGCGACAGCGAGCGCAAGAAATCAGAGGTGAAATTCCCCTGATTATCAGCAACCATGAAAATTTAAAGCCCATTGCCGCACAATACGGTATCGACTTTGAGTATATTCCCATTACTAAAGACAATAAAGCTATTCAAGAAGCACAACAGTTAGAACTTCTTAAAAAATATAATATTGATTTAGTAGTTCTGGCTAAATATATGCAAATTTTGAGTCAAGACTTTATCATAAAATTTCCCAAGGTGATTAATATTCACCATTCATTTTTACCCGCGTTTGTGGGTGCAAATCCCTACGAAAGGGCTTATGAAAGAGGGGTAAAAATTATCGGTGCAACAGCCCACTATGTTACCCCAGATTTAGATGCGGGCCCGATTATCGAACAAGATGTTGTGCGCGTCAGTCACCGCGATGAAGTATCTGATTTGGTTCGCAAAGGTAAAGATTTAGAAAGGGTTGTGTTAGCAAGAGCGGTGCGATATCATTTACAAAATCGTGTTTTAGTTTACGGCAATCGGACTGTGGTTTTTGCTTGAAAATTAGGTATCATATCAATCCTGGTTTGTTACTCCTTTGATCACTCGGCGGGTGATATCAATTCCGGTTGCACGATCGCAGTGTAGCGACTCCCAAAGTTTTCTCAACTTGATATTTTTCATGAATTGTGACGCGCTTAAGATTGTCCATTGTCGTCAATTTGCGATCGCCCTTGCCTCAGTTTTCGCACAGAGTTACTAATACGACGAGGTTTCGGAACTTTACCTTTGTCTACTGGCCATCCTTCACGTTGCTGGGAGTGATCGCCATCGGTTTCTTCGGTTTGATCGTACAACAAGATGTTGCGCGTGGGATAAGGCAAATCGAGGCCGTTTTCCACATATAGCTTTTTTTTAATAGCACAAATTACCTTGTCGCGCGATCGCAGATCGTCAATTCGGCGCGGCGGAGCAATCCACCACCGAACGCGGATATTGACCGTACTTTCTCCTAGATCCATCGCCAGTACATCGGGTGCAGGAGCTTTCAAAACCTCCTTCAGGCTGTGGAGTGCTTCCAGGATTAACTGCTTGGCCTGGTCAATATCGTCGCCGTAACCAATACTAATATCGTATTCCATGCGGCGTTTATCGAAAGCAGTATTCACTGTCACCGAATTCGTAAACAATTCGGCATTTGGAATGACAATCCGCCGACCATCATAGGTTTGGATTGTTGTAGCGCGGGTCTCAATATTTTCTACCGTTCCCTCAAAGTTTTTAAACACAATTTGGTCATCGATTCGGAACGGTTCCGTCAACAGAATTAGGATACCGGCTAAGAAGTTTTGCAAGATATCGCGAAATGCAAAACCAATGGCCACCCCGCTAATTCCCAGCAGTTGCACCAAATCGCCAGCTTTTAATGTAGGAATTACAATCGAAAGAGAAATAAATAGACCAACTAAAACGATCACACTCTGGGCTAACCGTCCTAACACCAGCCCCAAATTTCGAGCTTGGTGGTGGTGGCGGGTAAGTCGCCTGACCACTCTCTTAATTTGCCTCCCCACAAAGTAAAAAATTGCAAAGACAATTAAGGCCAGCACAATATTAGGCAGCATGATCATAAAGCTGTCGATCATGCTCTGAATCTTTTTCCAGACTATAGATATCTCTGCCTTCATGAAGTTTCCTCGCGCATCAGTCGTTGTCGATAGTAGTAAAATTTAGCTCGATTAAGTTCTATCTAAAGACTGTAGGTTGGTACGACGCGAGGAAGATTTTTTGGCAGTCCTCAAAATTTTGAATGCAGATTATAGGTTGGGATATAGTACAGTTACATCGATTAGTATATTATCCGTAGATGCGGAATAATATCCACTCAGCCCTTCATCGGAATTATTCATCTCTCTTCCCTTCGTCTGTATCCTCTGCGTCCTCTGTGGTTTAATCATTCCGATAGAACCGGCATTGAATATCATCAAGAAGCTGAGAAATTAATGCCGCTTAATTGCAGGAAAAGCAAAAACAACACATCGGTAACTAAATCCCACCTGCTAAGGGGAGTCGCCATGCCGACAATTCCTTAATTTGTAACTCCTAATTCCCAAAGGGCGGTAAATCGAGTAACTGATTTTTAGAAGGTGGAAGTTGGGCGGGATTTTTGCCTGTTTGGGCGGAAGTTTGGCGGATTTCTATCGCAGTTTCGCCAGGATTTGCAGTGCGAGTAGGTACTATTTCTAAAGAATATACTGTCTCGGTTTTTGCAGGGGCAGGATTTTGGGCTTTGGTGAGCAAGTCAACGGCATCTCCGAGGGCGCTAGTTAAATTTTTGCTAGTTTCGGCGTGACGGGCTTCTTCTTGTTTGAGGGCTTGAGTGAGTTGTTTAACTTGTTCGATCGCCCGATCGCGCTCTTCGAGGACTTCTGCTAACTTAGCTTTAAGTTCGCCAACTGTTTGCAGTTGTTCGACTTCCTGCTGGCGAGCAACTCCAGCATCGTCGCCTTCGGGTGCAATGGGGGAAAAATTTTGTAATTGCTGTATTTGTGCTTCCAGAGAAGCGATGCTTTGCTGAGTTAATTTAGCATCATTCCGCCGCTGCTCGGCTTCAGTATTGTAGAGTTGGCGCCACTGAGCGGCACTTTCACCAGCCTCATCGCGATCGCGCGAAACTTCTGTTAACTGCTGTTGCAGCCGCTTGATTTCATCTAACCACTGTCTGACATCCTGAGCCATAATATTGATTTTAGATTTTAGATTTTAGATTTTAGATTGGGGAATTGGGATTTGGCAATTGCGAGTTGATAATGGCTTAATTAATTAACGACTTGTGTACCTCATCTTTCGCCCCATTGCCTGTGCGCTATGAACATTTTTTACTGGTTGCGCTACCTGATTTTAGCTTTGTTTAAGGCATTTTTGAGGCTGCTTCGAGCTCTCAAACGGAAATTTGGTGGTTTTTGGCTGTTTTGTCGGTGTTTGACTTGGGACACGCTCAAAGAAGTCGGCGCGAAGGCAGGAGAACAGCGCTTGCCGGGGCTGTCTGCGGAAATGGCCTACAATTCTATGCTGGCGCTGTTTCCGGGGCTGTTGGCTATCTTATCTGCGATCGCCCTCTTTGAACCTTTGCAGTCAACACTTTATCAAATCGCCCGTCTTTTGGGCGAAATTATACCCGATGACGTGCGGAAGTTGATTGGTGGCTTAATCAAAGAAATTCTGTTAACTCGCAGTAAAGGGCTGTTTTCGGTGAGCTTTCTTGGGGCGATTTGGGCATTTTCTGGAGTAATGAGCGCGGCGATGGCTGCACTCGATCGCATCCATGACATCCCCAGCGATCGAGCTCGACCATTTTGGAAAGCAAAACTTATTTCTCTGGCGCTGAGTATCGGTACAATTGTGCTGTTAATTCTAGCATCGGGAGTAGTCTTTGTCAGCGACTTAATTGTACAAGCTATTGCCCGCCAGAGTTGCCTGCTGGAGTCCGTCGCCAATTGCAATTTAAAAGATGTTCAAAATTGCTTGCTACTCGCCAGCACTTGCCCTTTGGAGTCGCAACTGTTAGGTGTTTGGCGGTTGTGGCGGTGGCCGATTTCTTTGGGAATTATATCACTAGCTTTTGCCTTTGTTTACCGCTACGGGCCTAGCCGCCGTCAACCAGATATTCCTATTTTTTCGGGAGCTGTTTTTGCTGCTATTTTGTGGGCGCTTTTTTCAGCTTTATTTCGGTTTTATGTTTTGCATTTGGGCAATTACACTTGGACTTACGGCACGATTGGAACTTTTATTGTGTTGCTGCTGTGGCTCGATCTTTCTTCTTTGGTGATGCTGATCGGCGCTCAGTTGAATGTGACAGTGGGAAAGGCAATGAAACAATCAAAATTAAAATAATTTGTTAAGTTTTAATTGTTAATTCTTATTTGTTATTTGCCGGATGCTGGCTTACCGACGGAGTAAAGTGCTGAGGATACCCGCAACAAAAGACAACAAAATTAGTATCCAGATAACACCACCGGGAATGAATGTCAATATCCCAACACCTCTGAGAATCCAAACTAGGAGGGTGAGGCCCAGGATAGTCAAAAAGATGCGGGTAGATAGTCGCATTTGAAATCTAGGAGAATTAGTCATGTTGAATGTTAAAGTTTTGTCTGGATCAATGATAGCTGCTTTGCTGGCGATCGGCAGTTACCTGACTTTAATTTCGGTTCCCGGTTCCGCTGTTGCGCCTGGGGGTGCAAATAAGCTGGGGGAAGCGGCAAATGCGGCTCAAAAAACACCTTCTGCCAGTTTAACAATTTTCGATCGCACAATTGGAGCGGCGAAGGTGGGGATGACTTTTGGACAATTGAAAAAGGCTCTGGGTTCGACGGCGCAGTTTAAGGTAGAGTCTCCTTTTGTGGTAGACTTTGATTCTGTGGCAGTTAGTCGATCTGGAAAAGTGCAATATCGGATTATCTACGCTGCGGGGACAAAGCTAAAAGATACGGATGTCATTGAACTTTTGATGACTGAAAATGCTAATTATAAAACAGTTCAGGGCGTCGGGCCGGGAATGACTCTGAAACAAGCTGAGGCAATTTACGGCAAGGCTACTTTATCTTATAACGTGGATAATGAAATGAGAGAAGGGGTTGTATTTGCCAAGCAACCAACTAGAAACATTATGTTTGTTCCCAAGGCTGAAGGGAAACAATTTGCGGGAGTTTATGGCGCTGGTAAAGGGGGATTTTTTCAGACTAATAAGTATCACCCGAATGCTGTAATTAAGTCTGTGATGGTGCGGAAGTAGCCTTCACATCATTCCCAGAAACCGGGTTTCTTCCGAGATATCTCGCCACCCAACCTAAATCATCCGAGAAACCCGGTTTCTTAGCCTAAAATTAAGGATTACCTGTAGTTACGTCCAAATACTCTTGATTGTCAAGATAAGTTTTAATATTCTCCAGTATTTGACGTAGGTATTCTATGACTTCATCCTTAATCTTTAAAAGATCCTCAATAGTCTTACCTTGCCCCACTTCCTTAAAAGACTTAACTCCGTGGGCTAAGTCGTTCCTTTTGTCTTTAATATCTACAAGGCTTTCCCCGTTCTTTGTCTTAGCAAAGTCTGTTTGATATGAAAAACCGTATTTTTTGGCTATTTCTTTAATCAACCTAGCATCCACATTCCCTGAAAATAGTTTTTCGCCGTCAAATGTAGCTATGATGATGTCTGTAGATATTTGGTTGATTTGTAAATGAATTTTCTTAGGAGAACGGTTTTTAAGATTTTGAAGAACAATCATTTTGATTTCTGGTTGGAGTTGATCGAAGGAGATTGCTTGATTTTTTAACTCATCAAATATGGCTACAATGGCATTTCGCAGAGTGGATTCAACTAAGTTATACAATAACAACAAGCCATTGGCTTTTAGAGTTTTTTCCAACTCAGGATTAAGACTTTGTATTTGATATTGTCCAGCACTATCGGCGACAGCTAACTTAGTGGTTTGTTTGCTCAAGCCATGTAAAAAGATGAAGTAATCATCTACCTCTTGAGCGCGTGTATTGAAATCTAAGAGTACAGTATTCATCTTTAGCCTAGCAGTCGATCGCGGACATACTCAATGCGTAAAACTACTTTATTTTTAGAACTGCTAGCATCAGATTTTGTGAGATCCTTAAATTGTTGTGAATTAAGCAATTCTGTTGACTTTGGCTCAAGATGGCTGTTTTTTCTCAAAGCAAGAGCAACACCGACAGCCAGAGACTCGAATTTAATCCGAGTTGTTGTTCTTGCGCCATTTTTACCTTGGCGAAATCCTTGAGGAAAATATTTTTCTACAAAATTTAGCATTGACTCGAATTCTGCCCGCATTTTTTCGCTATCGAATTTCGGATCTGCATTTACTTGCTTCAGATACTCATCAAGGAATATGTTTATCTTACTATTAAACTTCTCATAGTTATTTAAAAATGCAAAAAAACGCAACACAAATTCTTGCGGTTCGCGACTGCGAATAGCAGACTCAGAAAAAGCGCATAATTTGCGGAACTTGTCATGTTTCGATAGTTCCTCAATCAGTTCAAGAAACTGGCCGGGCAGTATGCCTCTGCGCTTTTCCATCTCGTTTAGATCGACACTACCTGTATTAATGCGTTCAAATAAATCTCTTCGCACTTCCTCATTTGCACTTTCAGTTAGTTGAATCATCCGAAGTGTAGTGCGGTTGAAGCGCCTCTGACGGGCTAGGGGCAAATCAGAAAATTTAAATCCATTTAAACTCTGTATTTTCTTTAAATCTGTCAATGTTAATTCGTTATTGATAAATCTAGTTAGAGTCCGAATGCGTTGTGTACCATCTATTATTTCTAAACGGGCTTCATCGTTTTCGTCCTCATGGATGTCAGCAACAAAAATATAAGGTATTGGCAGACCCAAAATTATAGACTCAATAAACTTTGACTGCCTTGCGTCATCCCAAGCCATTTCACGTTGGTAGTCGGGGATGAACAACTCATTGGTATCATCATCCTTTCCTTCCATATATTTTTGAACGAGTATTTCGACTGGATACTCTTTGGTATCGTAATTAACTAGCTGCTGCTTGTCGCGGATTTCGGCTTCAGCAGCATCAACCTTTTTGTGTTGCTCGGTAATTTCTAGTTTCGATCGCATATTCTTAAATAATAATCGGAAATTGCGGAGTGAATAGACTTATCGGTACTATGATTTTACCATGAAAATTTGGGACTTACTTCGTAAAAGCGATCGCACTTATCAAAAAAAGTGCGATCGCCAATGTTTAGTTAACTGAAACCGCCACGAAAATTACCATTTATAACGCGCTGGTGACGGGATTGGAAAGGCGGCCCAACGCAGATAAACGGTGACTGTCCCCACTGGAATCGAACACAACCTCAAACTTAACGTGGGGTATAGTTTGCCGCAAAAACTGAAAATGCCCGTCTGCATCTGAACGACTGCGGAAGCGGGCAACAATAATCCATTGCTGAGAGGGTAACAAACGGGCGATCGCCCAACAGCACAAGCGGTCTTTGTATGTCATCATAGAACTCGTCTCCATTGATATTTTGGAGCCAGAGCCAGCCCGTAACCTTGGACAGTGAGGGGCTGGCTTCTGACGTTTTAAGGCCTGAGCCTTATCTACACTAATAGCATAAATTGATGTCATTGACATCAAATGACACACAAAGAGATCAAAGGGTGTTGGAGTGTAAGATTGAAGACAATTTAAGTAAAACCATGCCTGCCAATGCCTTCACGAATGCGAGTCACAGTTACACTGCCCGAAGACGTTCATCAAGCCTTGTCTGAATGGGCCGAAGAGGAAGATAGAACGCTCGCAAACCTGCTCTCCCATGTGGCAGCTAAAGCAGTCAGAGAACGTCAAGAGCAGAAAAAAGATAAATCAGAAGGCGATCGCCCTTAAGCGATGGCAACGGCGTAAGATGGACTGTGTTGAAATGTTTTGCAGTGCAACAAATGGCTTCACGGGGAAGAGTTACCGCATACTTGCCAGAGGAGATTCAAAAAGCTCTCGAAGAATGGGCAGAAGAAGACAGCAGATCCGTTAGCAGTTTGGCAACCTACCTGCTGACTAAATCTGTTCGAGAAGGCCAAGAACAGAAAAAAGATAAATCAGAAAGCGATCGCCCTTAAGAACGATCGCCCGCAATCCCATCCGCGTCCATCCGCGTCCATCCGCCTACATCTGCGGTCAAAAAAAGAACCCTCGCCTCAAAAAAATAAGGTGGGCCGCAGCCCACCCTACTCAAATTATTTGGCAGTCACCAACTGTGCCGGCAGCCGCTTAAACGCCAATCTTTCATTCTCGATATCCACAAAAATGGTATCGCCGTCAGCAAAATCTCCCCGCAAAATACCCTTCGCCATTTGCGTTTCCAACTCGCGTTGAATTCCCCGCTTCAGAGGCCGCGCACCGTAAACCGGATCGTAACCAATTTCTGCTAAGAAATCGATCGCAGATTCCGACAATTTCAGAGACATTTTGCGATCGGCTAAGCGTTTTTCCAAGCGCTTAACTTGCAACAGCACAATCTGTCGCAGTTCCGTCTTACTCAAACCGTGGAAGATAATCATCTCATCAATCCGGTTCAAGAATTCAGGGCGGAAAGTTCCCCGCATCGCTTCCATCACCCGACTCCGCATTTGTTCGTTATCTCCGGCCACATCTAAGATGTATTGAGAGCCGACATTCGATGTCATAATAATCACAGAATTCTTAAAGTCTACCGTGTGACCTTGAGCATCAGTAACGCGGCCGTCATCCAGAATTTGCAGCATGATGTTGAATACATCCGGGTGCGCTTTCTCGATTTCATCGAATAGAATCACTGAGTAAGGACGGCGGCGCACAGCCTCAGTTAATTGTCCACCCTCATCGTAGCCAACGTATCCCGGAGGCGCACCAATTAACCGCGAAACTGCGTGTTTCTCCATGTATTCCGACATATCAATTCGCACGATCGCTTCTTCCGTGTCGAACAGATAAGCCGCTAATGCTTTGGCTAACTCGGTTTTACCAACACCCGTGGGGCCGAGGAAGATAAAACTCGCAACCGGACGATTTGGGTCGGCTAAACCTGCGCGCGATCGCTGAATTGCATCTGCAACCGCAGTCACTGCTTCATCCTGTCCAATTACCCGCTTGTGCAGTTCATCTTCCAAGTGCAGAAGTTTCTGCATTTCCGATTCAACCAACTTGCTAATCGGAATTCCCGTCCACTTGGAAATAATCTCCGCAATGTCACCTTCCGTGACTTCTTCCCGCAGCAAAGTTTTACCTGTGGTTTGAGTTGCTGAAAGTTGAGATTCAGCTTCTTGCAGTTGTTTTTGTAATTCGGTTAACTTGCTATATTTCAACTCAGCAGCACGGTTCAGGTCATATTTTAATTCAGCCTGCTGAATTTCAATATTCACCTTATCAATCTGTTCTTTAATCTTTTGAATGCTGCCGATCACACCTTTTTCCGATTGCCACTGGGCATTCAAAGCGCTTTGCTGTTCCTTGAGGTTCGCTAAGTCTTTTTCCAGTCTTTCCAAGCGTTCGATCGAAGCCGCATTGCTTTCTTTTTGCAGCGACAGTCTTTCCATTTCTAGCTGCAAAATCCGGCGATCGATTTCGTCGAGTTCTTCCGGCTTGGAGGTAATCTCCATTTTGAGTTTAGCTGCTGCTTCGTCCACTAAATCAATGGCTTTGTCGGGGAGGAAGCGATCGCTAATATATCGAGTAGACAAAGTAGCCGCCGCCACTAGGGCGCTGTCAGAAATTTTAACGCCGTGGTGAACTTCGTACCGTTCTTTCAATCCCCGCAAAATCGAGACAGTATCTTCAACAGTGGGTTGGTCAACATAAACTTGTTGAAAACGGCGTTCTAGTGCCGCATCTTTTTCGAGGTACTTGCGGTATTCGTCGAGAGTTGTTGCACCGATACAGCGCAATTCTCCCCTCGCTAACATGGGTTTAAGTAAGTTGCCGGCATCCATCGATCCTTGAGTTGCGCCGGCCCCGACAACGGTGTGAATTTCATCGATAAATAAGATGACTTTGCCGTTGCTGTCCATCACTTCTTTGAGCACCGCTTTCAAGCGTTCTTCAAATTCCCCCCGGAATTTTGCCCCTGCAATTAATGCGCCCATATCTAAGCTAATTAATTGTCTGTCTTTGAGAGATTGCGGCACATCTCCGGTGATAATTCGCTGGGCGAGTCCTTCGGCGATCGCAGTTTTGCCGACTCCCGGTTCCCCAATCAATACCGGATTATTCTTGGTGCGACGGCTCAAAATTTGAATCGTGCGGCGGATTTCGTCATCCCGTCCGATTACCGGATCGAGTTTGCCTTGACGCGCGGCTTCAGTCAAATCTCGGCCGTATTTTTCCAGCGCTTCGTATTTGCCTTCTGGATTTTGATCGGTCACTTTGTTCTTCCCCCGGACTTGGGTAATGATATCTTTGAGCTTGGCTTCATCTAGTTTAAATTCTTGTAGTAAATTTTTGCCAAAGCGATCGTCCTTAACGTAACCTAGTATCAAATGCTCGATCGAAATAAATTCATCGCCGTAGTCTTTGCGATAAGTTTCGGCGCGATCGAGTAAAGTGTCGAGAGAACGACCGAGATAAACGTTGCCGCCACTTCCAGTGATTTTGGGCTGACGACTGATAAACTCATCAGTGCGATCGCGCAATTTTGCTACAGAAACTCCCGCTTTGTTAAATAAGCTGCTAGCAAGTCCCGATTCTTGTTCCAGCAAAGCTTTCATCAAATGTTCGCTTTCTAGCTGCTGCTGCTGACCTGCTTTGACGATTTCGGGGGTGCGGGCGAGGGCTTCCCAGGCTTTTTCGGTAAATTGGTTTGGATTATTTGGTTGCATAAATTTTAATTCCCTGCATTAAAAATGATGATTGCTGTAGAGGCAATTGCTCGATCGCCCATACAATTGTCATTGTAGGGAGTTGCAGACGGGGGGCGGATCGGTGTTCCCCTATCTTGAGATAGGTATTTCCGTCCTGTGTAGCAGTCTCTCGCAAGGAAAAGCAAACTTTCGCACCTAAAAGTTGGGCTCTTGGATCAGACTGAGATGTTGCACCATTGTCAATAAGCTTTTTATGAACAGGCAAGATGCCTGTTCCCCAAGAAGAAAATTCACTCTTTGTGGAACAGGCATCTTGCCTGTTCTTGAGAATAGTGCAAGATGTGAGATAAGACCAAATCTCACATTAAAAATGCTTTCTAGTGCCACTTGAAAAAACGGCACATTCTTAAACAGTCTCCTGCTGCGGAAAATGGAGAAACACTCATGTAAATAGGAGAGAGGACTTGAGAAGCGTCACAGTCCTATAGCGAAACCCGAAGCGTTATTGTTTTACTCATCAATAACAGCCGCTATAACTCTCACACCTGGAAAATATAGCTATGAAAATTGTACGTTTAATTTCGTTAGGTATTATAGCAAGTTCCGCGATCGCACTAGCCCCTGAAGCTTTGGCAAGTACCTGGCGTGCCGCACACCGGATGTCTGGCTTTTCCGCCGACAGCAATTACTACTTGTATCTAGAAAGTTCCAGAGATACTGGAGCGGGAATTCCCAAAGCCGAATTGCAAATTGTCCAAGTTGCTGCAAATTCCTGCATCAAAAATGGGTGTATCGAAACTAAATATGGCGAGCCTGACTCCAATAAAAGCACTAAAATGGCAGAAGATGACTTGCTTAAAAAAAGTTGGAATAGCAGGCAAACTTTGAAGTTAACTCCTCCTCAAGCTGGAACTAAACTGAACATTATTTCTCGTACTCCCGGAGCCAATGGAAGCGAGACCGTCGCCGTCAAAGTCAATACAGCAAAGCCGTTACAAATTCGCCTGGAACAGCGGCAAAAAAATGCTTCGGCTGGCAGAGAAAGCGCGGCCATGCGTCTTGTAATTAATCATAACGGTCGGCAGCGTGTCCTCGGAACGCTGAACAATTTTCAAGATTGGGTGTTCTCTTATTCAATCCGAGAAGTTCGTTTGTCTCCGAACCGGCGCAATGTCGTTGTCCTGGTGGACAAGACAGAACGCACTTTTGAAGGAGTCTTGAAAACTACTGTTGTACAAGGCTTTGTTCTGTAGGCTTGCTATATTCCCAGGTTTTGACCTGGGAATTATCAAAACTTACGCAGAACCCCTATATGTAAGGAATGAAAAATCAATAACTTGCACAATTAAACCCCAGAAGCCTTGCTCCAAGGTAAACTATTGCTCTATTAGTCACCTTATTTATTTTTCATTCCTAAGATGTGCAGCGTTCACCTACAGATAGAGTCTGTGCGTCAGTCCGGGTTGTTAATTATTCTTTATTTTGATAATTGATATATCAATACATTTTAAAATTTCCCTCTTCCTTCCTCCCTCTTTCTTTTTCCTTGAATATCTGCCTCCTGACTATTGACAAATGCTCAATAATTAATCCGTATATCCGTGTCAAAATCCCTATCTTGCCTGACCGAAAGCATCCAGGATACAAGCCCCCGAATTTATCCGTGGGGTCAAGGCTTCAATTCTTTAATCTAAAATCTAAAATCTAAAATCTAAAATCTAAAATCGATTGACTTCATGCCTGCATCACAACCCGTTCCGGGAGACTGACAATAAAAGTTGAACCTTTACCGTCTTCGCTTTCGACGCTAATTTCGCCACCGAGAATTTGACACAAACGCTGGCTAATTGTCAATCCCAAACCTGTGCCTCCATACTTGCGGGTAGTCGAAGCATCAGCTTGGGTAAAAGGTTTAAATATCTGCTCTAATTGCTCGTTTGTCATGCCGATGCCGGTGTCGCTGACTCGAAACATTAAAACTTGAGAAGTGTAGCTTGAACCCGATTGAATATCATTATTTTTATTTGGTTTCGTCGGTCTTGATTTTTCAATTTTAATTCTTTCCACGCCGATAGTAATGACGCCTTTTTCGGTAAATTTGGCAGCATTGCTGAGCAAATTAAGGAGAATTTGCCGCACTTTCGGTTGGTCGGCGTACATTGTGCCAAGTTCGCCTTTTGTTTTCAGTGCTAAAGCATTGCCTTTTTTTTCTACTAGCGGTTGAGCCGTAGTCATCACTTCTTCAATCATGGTCGCCACGTCGAAGTTTTCCAAATAAAGGGTGACGTGACCGGCTTCTATTTTGGAAATATCGAGGATGTCGCTAATCATATCCAGCAGGTGTTTGCCTGCGGTTTGAATTTTTTCTAAGTCCGGGAGAAAGTCTTCTGAACCGGAATCTTGAGCATCTTCTTGCAGCATTTCGCTGTAGTTAATGATGGCGTTGAGGGGGGTGCGTAGTTCGTGGCTCATGTTGGCGAGAAATGCACTTTTCGAGCGGTTGGCAGCTTCGGCGGCTACTTTTGCTTCGTGCAATTCTTCTGTGTATTCGGCTACTCTTTGGATTAGTTCGTTGAGGGAAATTGCTAGCATTCCCACTTCGTCGGAAGTAGTGACGGGTACTTGCAGGTCAAAGTTAGATTCTTCTGTGACTCGCTGAGCGATGAGGGTGGTGGCTTCTAAGGAGCGAGCGATCGCCCCGCTGGTGTATGCTGCTAGAATTGCTGCGATCGCACCTGATATCAAGAGAGAGCCAACGAGAATGAGAGTTCCGAGTTTTTCGGCATTTTCGTAGGTTCTCAATGCCTCGTCTGCTTTCTCGCGAAAGTTGACGGCCAGTTGGGCTGAATCCTCGGAAAACTGTTTGAGTTTCAAAGCAGTTTCGCCCGCCACAAAATTGTTCAAGTTCCGCCCGAAAGCCTGCTGCTGTTGCGGATTCAAAGCAGATAATTTCGCAGTAGCCAACAATTTTTGTACTTGTTGAAAGTATGATTCTACGGTTTTGCCGTTGACTTGAGCGAACTGTTGAAGCAGTTGGTAGTCTTTGGCAATATCGGCATTCTTCGTCGGCGGTAGGGTTTGCAGTTGTTCGAGGATGCCGCTCATCTGAGCAACGCGAGTCAGGAATTCCGATCGTTCCTGATCGAAAATTTGCGGTTTGGTCGTCAGACTCGCGAGCTCTTGCTGCTGAATTCTGACTTCCTGCACCGTGTTATTGAGGTTTGTCAGGATTTCCGCTTTATCTCGGTCGATCGCTAGTTTTTCTCTAACTTGCTGTTTGTGATAGGATTCTACTCCCCGTCCCGCCACAGCACCCAAAACGGCAATACCAATGACCAAGGCGTATCCGCAGCCGATTTTCTGCCTGATACCTAAGCGGCCCAACAGACTTTTCAACCCTATTTGAGGACGGTTCTGCAGTTGATTTTTCAAAGCTAAGGTTAAAGACATGGGCAATGTACTCGTCACCTTTGAGAGGCACCATCTATATTCTAATTGATGCCTGCATGAGGGTAAATAAAGTTCTGGCTTCAAGCCAGGTTTCGGCAGTTGTGGGGTCTTTGCAGGGTTCCACAGCTCGATCGGCTTGACAGTTTGGAGCAGTTATGCGTAACAAATTATAGCAGAAGGAAGAAGGCTCTTCGGCTGCCTTCGGCTACATTCCCTTCGGCGATGCGATCGGGCAAGTCGCGGTTCCTGAGCCAAGTCGAAGGGCAGGGCAAGTCGCTCAGAGTAAAAAAAGCAAGAAGTAAGAACCAGTCAAAGGCATGGTTTCACTAATTAAGAACCTACTCACCGTCTGGCGTGGTTGCGAGATAAGTTGCGAGTTATAAGTTGCAAGTTATGAGTTAGATTTCTGATTAAAAACTCTACTCTACTCGCAACCCACAACTCTATCGCTGTTCCCCTACTGGCAAAGTCGAAATTGTGCTATCTCAGCAGGAATTCTTGAAGCATTAGGTACGCTAGCAGAGGCAGGAACGAAGATTCCCAGGCCGTAACTGCAACCCTCTGCCGTCGTGCATTCCCCAGGCTTAGCAGTGATTTGATATTCGCCTTGGGAGGGGGGAGTAAAAGAGATTGACGCCAATTCGCCTGTTTTTTGACTCACAGCGACTTCCTGACCGCTTGCATCCTTGAGAGATAAGTTTAAATCCTGGCAATTTCCGTCGCAAGTGGCAACAAAAACATACTCCACATTAGGATGCAGCGTTGCTCTAAAAGGAGATGAAACTTGCTTGCGAACTTGGCCCAGCAACGGCACAAATACTAATTTTTGACCGTTGCTTTTCCGCTGGTCAACTTCTGTTTTCAAGCGACAAATAACCGTTTTTTCGTTTTCGGTCAGTTCTTGAGCAATCGCATTTCCTACAATTGCAGTACCGAGGATCAGGGCAAGGCCGGAAATAACCAGATGTTTGAAATTCATTGATGTCCCTTAAAGTTAATTTTGGGTGATTGCAATAGACCGCTTTTGTCAGCAGTCTATTAGTTTATCTGGAGCCTATCACATTTGTTGACTTTTCCGAAAAAACAGGTCGGAGAAAAGTGCGATCGAACTCATGTCTAGTTTGAGATGGATCTGGCGTCAGCTATCGCCGAAACTCCACAGATTGTAGACCGTAGGAGCAGAACCTCGTCCTGATTGTATTCTACTAAATTAGGACTATCGGCATCGGTATCTAGAAACCCGCTTTCTGGGCCGATGCAGAGCAGCTAAACCTAAGATTTATAGTAGAGACGGGGTTTAACAAAACCTGAGTAAGTCCAAGACTGTAAATATCTGATACAGGTTCCCATATTCCACGCCAACAACATAATCCTGTCCCTGTCAATATACAAATCGGTTGAAACTTGTGGCAATACTAGACTAACAAAACTCCGAAGGCAAGAGTTAGCTCGTACTCCTACCATTTTCCTTCTTTTTACCAGATCGCGAAGTCGAGCGGGTTTCTTCCAATCATTTATCACTGTTCCGAAATTTCCACGCGGGAACAAACTTAGAATCTCCCCAAACGCCGCGGCGATTTTTCTTAGCTTCGGCTTCCGCTTGTTCCAAAATACTTGCACTCGGACAGTTTTTCAAGTAAGGACGGTAAACCATTGCTAATCCTTCGCGGGTCAAAACTTCTTGGGCAAATGTACCATTTGGCAAGCGAACTTCGCTAACTTTGCGGCCGTAGCGGTCAGTATCCGTGACGGTCAAAACAACGCGACCGCCCCCTTGTTTGACAAGCTGCTGCATTCTTTGGTGCGCTAGGTTTCCCCACTTAAATTGATTTTTCTTTGCTGCTGCTTTGCTATTTTTCTCAGCATTGGTGTGCGCGACTTCCGGTGCATCTACACAGGCAAAACGCACTTTTATATCTTTCCCGGCGCTATCGCTGGCGACAAGGGTGTCACCGTCGCTGACTCGCTTGACAGCATAGTTGTTGGGCGCTAACTTTTGTGGACACCCGAATAGTAACAATAGCAGAGCAACTGCACTTAAGGTTTTTATTTTGGGGAAAATGGCGATTTTAGGTTGGCTCATATTTCTGTGTTTTATTTAGTTTCCATCCAATTTTGCCCAGCGTGGATGTCAACTATCAGCGGTACCATACCTGGCGCATTTTCCTTCGCACTTGTATTTTTCGGCAGAGCATTTTCCATCGCACTTATAATTGTCGGAGCATTTTCCATCGCAGTTCTAATTTTCGGTTGCAATTCTTCCCATTCATCGGGAGGTACTTCAAATATTAATTCATCGTGAACTTGCAGCAGCAGCCGCGCCTGATAGTTTTGCAAAATTTTGTGTACCTCAATCATGGCAAGTTTAATGATATCAGCACTGGAACCTTGAATGGGAGCGTTGGCTGCGGCCCGCAAAGATTGGGCATCATCTCTGCTGAGAGATTTAAGTCTATCGGAGTGAATGTCTTGGGGATTGCGCTCTTTTTTAAAGTCGCGGAGGCTTTCGCTCTCGAATTCAAAATAGCGGCGGCGGCCTAGAATTGTGGTAACATAGCCGAGGGCGATCGCCTCTTTTTTTACTTTCTCCAAAAATTCAAAAACTTTACTGTAACGTTCGTTAAATCGCTTAATAAACTCTTTGCCGTCTGCTGCGCTTTTACCCATCGATTTGCCAAACTTAATCGCCCCCATACCGTAAACTACCCCAAAATTAATCGTTTTGCCAAACCTGCGCTCGTCGGGAGTAATTTCTTCCTTTTCAAACAACAGTTGAGCCGTCACGGTATGCACATCTCGGTTATTTTGATAAGCTTCAATTAACACAGGTTCTTGACTCAAATGAGCCAAAATTCGCAGTTCGATTTGAGAATAGTCAGCCGACACCATCAGCCAACCTGCTTCTGGTAAAAAAGCCTTGCGAATTTGCCGTGAAAACTCTGTGCGGATGGGAATATTTTGTAAATTGGGATTGGAAGAAGAAAGCCTTCCCGTACCAGTTGCAGCTTGGTTGAAATCTGTATGCACTCGCCCAGTATCCGCACGCACTAACTGAGGCAAAGCATCGACATAAGTTGATTTCAACTTGGATAATGTTCGGTGTTCTAATAAATCGTCTACAATCGGGTGGTCTCCTTGCAATTTATCCAAAACAGCCGCATCTGTAGAGTATCCCGTCTTAGTTTTGCGAGACTTTTTCTGAAACTCATCGGGGATTTTTTCTAACAAGATTTCGCTGAGTTGTTTCGGGGAACCTAAATTAAACTTTCTCCCCGCTGCTTGATAAGTTTTTTCTTCTATTTCTGTTAAGCTCTTTTCTAGCTGTTGCGACAGTTCTTGCAGGTAAGCTGAATCAATGCGAATTCCGCAGTATTCCATTTCTGCTAAAACTGGTTCTAGGGGCTGTTCTACTTCCAGCAATAACCCCTCCAAAGTTTTTTCGGGAAAGCTAGATTCATCAGCTTCCTTCAATTTGGCTTTAAGTTCCCCAACTAAGTGAAATGTAGTGTAAACATCCATGCCGCAGTAGTCGGCTACTTCTCGAATGCTGATGTCAGCAATTGTTTTGTTTTTTGGTACTAATTGATTATAACTTTTGGGATTAGTGCGTAAGTATTCCCTTAACGATTCGCTGACACTGTGATTGTCTTCTGACTCGACTAAGTGTTTCTTGGACAATTCGCTGAGACTGTGGCTGGTTTCGGGATTGAGTACGTAACTGGCTAGCATGGTGTCGAAGACGACTCCTGCTAGTTTAATTCCCTGACATCGCAGGATCGATCGATCGAACTTAGCATTTTGCAGCGCTTTCGGATACTTCTCGCTTTCCAAAATCGGACGCAAAGCATTTAAAACTGTGGCTTTGTCCAAGTTTGTGCCCGTTTTGTGTCCCGTGGGAATGTAAGCGAGATCCTCTTCACCGATGCCCCAACAGCAGCCAATTCCGACTAATTCGGCGTCTCGCGGTTCGAGGGCGGTGGTTTCGGTATCCCACGCCACGGGTGAGGTTTTGTCGGTGAAAGTTTCCAGCAGTTGGACTAATTCGTTTAACTGTTCGGTTGTTTGAATTATTCGGGGTTTAATTGGCAGTTTTTTCTGTTGCTGAGCGGCTTTGGTATCATCATGGCTCCAAAAGGATAAGGCTTTTTCTTCTGAACTTTCAGAAGTTTGAGGTGACTTATCTCTTGTGGGGTGGGCATCTTGCCCGCCCTTTGCAACAGGCAAGATGCCTGTTCCACTGTCGGCAACAGGCAAGATGCCTGTTCCACTGTCGGCAACAGGCAAGATGCCTGTTCCACTCGCCAGTGAATTGATTGTGGGGTGGGCATCTGGCCCGCCCTTTGCCAATGGTTCTTCTACACCACCAAAACGCTTTTGAATTTGTTTAACTTTGCTTAAAAATGTTTTAAATTCCAACTTTTCCAGCATAGGAATCAAGGCTGATTCGTCAAAACCTATAAGCTTGCAATCTTCTAAATTGATTTCTAATGGCACGTCTTGGACAATTGTCGCCATGCGTTGAGAATGATAAGCAGCTTCTTTGCCTTCTTCTAGCTTTTTCTTAGTTGCTCCTTTAATCTCATCTATAGCAGCATAAATTCCATCAAGGGAATTGTAAGCTTCCAGCAATTGCAGGGCGGTTTTGTCGCCGATGCCTTTGACTCCGGGGATGTTGTCGGATTTGTCGCCGCAGAGGGATTTGTAATCTATTACTTGTTCGGGCAAAATACCGAGTTTGGCTTTGACTTCTTCCGGGCCGTATTCTTGGGATTTGCCTTTGCCCGATCGCCTGAGTTCATCGGTACTCAAATATAATACGCTGATTTGTTTTTCGGTTTCTACTAATTGAAACAAATCTCGATCGCCCGTGAGGATTTTGACCTGATAACCCGCCGCGCTGGCTTTGTTTGCCAAAGTTCCCAAAACATCGTCTGCCTCGTAGCCGGGAGCAGTTATTGCAGGTAAATTCAAATAGCTGAGGAGTTCTTGCAGGTTTTTGATATCGGGAATAAAATCTTCGGGAGTTTCCGCACGACCGGCTTTGTAAGTTTCGTCTGCTTCGTGGCGAAATGTGGGCGTGGCGAGGTCAAAGGCGATCGCCATATACTGGGGGTCGTGAGCCGCCATTACTTCCAGCAGCGACTTGAGAAAGCCAAAACAGACGCTGGTGGGAATGCCTGTCGTAGTTCGCAAGCCTCCGTCTCGACTTTTGGCGAAGGCGAAGTAGGAGCGAAAGGCCAGGGAGTGACCGTCAACTAAGATGAAGATGGGAGCTTGATTTGCCGACACAGACACAAATACCGATCGCACGAAAGGATTTTCTCATTGTACTCAGTTGTCCGCCTGCATTGATCGACCAGAAGGATGGCCCGCAGACTTGAGGACGCTTGACACTCGATCGGATCTCGGCTTACTGTGCAGCTTGGCTGAGAATAGTACAAGATGTTAAGTACGATTCCCTACGGGATAGCTTCGCTTCACGCGAATTTACAAACACCTGCCCCAAGCCTATGGCTGACATTAATCGATGCTACGAAATCCTCGAAATTGAGCCGGGAAGTTCCCTAGAAGAAATTAAGCGCGCTTACAGGGATTTAGCGTTTGTGTGGCATCCCGATCGGTTTGCCCACAACGATCGCCTGCAACAAAAAGCTCAACAACGATTAACAGAAATTAATGAAGCTTACCAGCAGTTGGTGTTGTTTCTGAGTCAGCCTGAATCATCGAGGTCGATCGAAAAACAGTTTCCGCAGCCACCGCCGCCTGCGCCGGAAAAGCCGCTGAGAAGGCCTTCTCGAAAATCAGCCGCTAGGCCTGGTTCCCAGCGCAGTCAAACCCGCCCAAAAACCGCCTCCAAAAAATTTCAAACTCAAAAGAACTCTTCAAGCAAGAAACGATTTACAACTCAAAATCGCCAAGCGTGGCGGGGCAGAAAGCAACCAGGGCGAAGCGTTGCGAGGGAAGCACGGCCATCTCAACACTATCGAAAGCTTACCTCGAAAAGGAAAAAAGAATTTTCAACTCAATACTCAAAACCGCGAAGCGCGCCGAGGGAAGTGCGGCCATCTCAACACTATTCAAGCTTCCCTTGGTGGCCGCTGGCAATCGCCGTGGCGAGTTACGCTTTGACCGGTTGGATTTTGACGAAATCAGCCGCCCCGCTGTGGATGTGGGCTTTAATCTGCGGTGCAGATTGGCTGTGGGCCGCAATTTTGCTGGCGGAGGGTTCAGCAACGCCTAGAGTGTGGCTGGCGGCGTTAGTTTTGGCTGGGGCGGTAGGGGGGTCGATCGCTGGTTTTCAGGCGGGAGGAAAGGTCACAGGGGCTGCTTGGGCCGCAGTTGGGGCTGGTTTGGGGGCGATCGCCAGTTCCGAGGCTGAGTCTCGGGCTGTGGCTGCTGTTTTGGCTGTAGGGGGAGTAGTGACAGTGGTGGGATTGCTGGCGGGAACGGTTCCTGGGAATTATTGGGTTAAGGCGTTGGTGGCGGCCGTGTGTTGGGCGATTGTCGGCTTGACGTGCGGGCTGGCGACGGAACTAGGCGTCAATTCTGGCGGCCCCGTCGGGCTCTCTGGTGCGATCGGGCTGGGGATTGGGGGGTGGGCTGGGGCTTGGGCTGGGGCGGGCTTGGAGGCGATCGTCGAAGCCTTGGCTATCGCCGGGTCTAAGACTGTTTATGGGGCTTGGGCTGCGCTCGGCATTATTGCTGGAGTTGTGGCGCGGATGGTAGCTGCAGAAAGGTTGATCCACACCAGCAGCGGGCTTTACACGGTTATCCTGTTGGTGGCTACTTCGGGTTTCGGGCTGTGGCTGGGAAGTTGGTTGGGCGATCGTATCTTTTAAATTAGCCAGTTGTCAGTTGTCAGTTGTCAACAGTCAACAGTTAACAGTCATGAGCATTGCAACCGGAATTGATCTAAATTCCAGCACTTATCGCTTTTCAGCAGCGCTTCAAACTCAGACCTTGGCAAAGCCTGACTGAAAATATAGCCTTGAATTTCGTCACATTCGTGCTCGCACAAAAAATCAAGTTCCTCCTTATTTTCTACGCCCTCAGCCACCACCGTCATGTTCATGCAGTGTGCCATTTGAATAATCGCTATTGTGATCGCTGCATTTTGGCGATCGTCTGCAATGTTGCAAATAAAACTCTTGTCTATTTTTATCGCATCAAACGGAAAGCGTTTCGGATAACTCAAAGAAGAATATCCAGTCCCAAAATCATCAATTGCTATCCTAATCCCCTGATCTTTCCACATCGTAAAAGCTTTAGCTGCTGCAATTTCGTCTTGCAAAACCAGACTTTCCGTCAGTTCTAATTCCAAACACTTGGGATCAAGACCAGTTTCTGTTAATATCTCCCTGACTCTTTCCGTGAAATTTTTGCGCTCGAATTGACGGGCTGACACGTTAACTGCCACTCGCAGGGGCGGCAAACCTGCTCTTTGCCATGTTTTAGTTTGCCTGCAAGCAGTCTCTAATACCCATTCACCCAACGGCGCAATCAAGCCAATTTCTTCAGCCATTGGAATAAATTCCCCCGGAGAAACTCGCCCCCGTTCTGGATGATTCCAGCGCACCAAAGCTTCAGCACCAATAATTTTACCTGTTTTGATTTCTATTTGCGGCTGATAGTATACTTCAAATTCTGAGCTTTTTAAAGCATGGCGCAGTGAAGTTTCTTGAAGAAGTGTATTAATAAAAAAATTAGCATTCTTTGCCGTATAAAAATGATAAGTATTGCCGCCTTTCTGCTGAGATTGATACATTGCTATATAAGCATTTTTCAGCATTTCATCTCCGTCAGTGCCGTCTCCGGGATACAAGCAGATCCCCATACTAGCAGTGACAGAGACTTCGCAATCTTTGACAATCATACCTTGGGATACAATATCTAAAATGCTTTGAGCAATCTTAGCCACATCCTGTTTTTCTGCAACTGGTTTGAGAATCAGCGCGAATTCTGCCGCTTCCAAACGAGCAACAATATTAATGTTGTCCATGCAGTTAGTTAGGCGCTGGGCGATGCTGCAAAGCACTGAGTCGCCGATATCGTGTCCCCAGGTACTGTTAATGCGGTTGATTTTATCTAAGCTAAGCGTGACAACGGGAATGACTCCTGACAATTCTTTTTGACCATCTAATACTCGACTTAAATTTTCTCGCAAAAATGAACGATTCGGCAAATTGGTCAAGCTGTCATACTGATGTCGGTAGAGTGCCAGTTGAATAGTTGTGTGCAAGTTTTTTTCTTCAAAGGGCTTGACAATATAGCCGAACGGTTTTGTAATATGTACTCGTCGCAAAGTAGTTTCATCGGCATAAGCTGTTAGATAAACTACCGGAATTTGAAAGCGCAAGCGAATTTCTTCGGCTGCTGTAATGCCGTCGATTTCTCCTTGCAGGTTAACATCCATTAAAACTAAATCCGGGCGCAAGTTGGCGGCCGATTCAATCGCTTCTTCTCCAGAATAGACCATGCCAGTTATTCTATATCCTAGAGATATCAAACTGTCGGAAATGTCTTCCGCAATGATGCTCTCGTCTTCAACGATCAGAATTTTTTTGTTGGACACTAATTTTTCTCCTCAGAGTGCAACTTGGGTTGAGAAAAGGTTATTCTAAAAGTCGTGCCAGGAGTTTCTAACAGTTCTATTTTCCCCCGGATTTGCTTGACTAAAGACCCGACCAGTCGCAAGCCCAAAGTTCGGGCTTTGCGATAATCTAAGTCTTGAGGGAAACCAATTCCGCTGTCGCTCACAGTTAGCACGCAAACTCTGTTATTATCTAAAGTGAAATCAATGTTAATTTTACCTTTAACTTGTCCTTTAAAGGCATATTTTAGGGCATTTGTCACAAGCTCGTTGATAATTAACCCGCAAGGAACTGCCGTATCAATATTAAGAGAAGACGGCGCAATATTTGTTTGCAACTTAACGCCTTCTGCATGAAGTTCATAAGCTTGGAATAAATTGTGGGCGAGATTTTGGATGTATTCAGCAAAGTCAATGTTTGACAAGTCTTTGGATTGATACAATTGTTCGTGAACCAGGGCCATTGATCTGACTCGGTTTTGACTTTCTTTTAACATTTCACTAACGTGGCTGTCTTGGATGTAGCGTGACTGAAGTTTGAGCAAACTGGAAATAACTTGGAGGTTGTTTTTGACACGGTGGTGAATTTCTTTGAGGAGAACTTCTTTTTCTGCGAGGGATGCTTTGATGCCATCTTCGTCGCGCTTGCGATCTGTAATATCCCGCACTACTCCTTGAATTACTTTTCGTCCCTTAATTTCCATTGCATTTAACAGCACTTCAGCGGGAAATTCTGAACCGTCGAGTCGTTTATGTACCCAGTCAAAGCGACAGCTACCTGTTTGCATTGCTGTCGATATTCTCTGTATTGCTAGACTGGATGAGTCTTGTCCACTAGGCTGAAATTGTGGGGAAAAGTCGCTCAGTTTTTTGCCGTAAAATTGTTTTGTGTTGCTACAGCCAAATATTTTTAAGGTAGCGAGGTTGCAGTCAAAAAACTCCTTTTCGTCAAGCAACATTACTGCGTCGCTGGTGGCTTCATAAAGGCTGCGAAATTTGTGTTCTGATTCTTGCAACGAGCAGATCAATTGGTTTTTGAGAGCTTCCGCACGCTTGCGGTCGGTAATGTCTATTCCTACGGAAACTGCTGCGCTTCCCTGATGATATTTCTGAGCTACTATCAAATAGTTGCGGACGAAACCGTTAATTTCAATGTCTATTTCTTGCCAGGTTTGCTGAGATGAACTGTCAAAAAATTTTCTGATCAGTTCTCCAAAAGTCGAGCCTTTGTCGAGAAAGTTGATTTCTTGACCGACAAAGCTTTCAGGAGACAGGTTGAATGAGGTTGCTAAGTGCTGGTTGACTCCTATATACCGCAAATCTGAACTAATCCAAGAAATCAGTCCGGGTACGGCATCCAAAACGGCGCGAAGTTGGTCTGTAGCTTCTTGGAGTGCTTCTTCCGATCGCTTGTGATCGCTAATATCTGTCGCCGTTCCGCACAAGCCTAAAATAGCGCCGTTTTCAGCTTGGTTGACGATGCTGTTGACGCGCAGGTGGACGGGAGTACCGTCTTTACGAATGTGTACTGTTTCGTAAGGAGAATTAGCTGTTTGTGGCTGAAGTTTGGTTCTCGCTAAAAGTTGGGCAAATATTTCTCTTGGTCTACTTTCTTGATCGGGAACTAAAAAATCGGTGAAGCGGCGTCCGATCATTTCTGGCGGTTCGTAACCGTAGATGCGTTTGGCGGCGGAATTGACAAAAGTCAAGAGGCCTTCAATATCGATCGACCAAATCAATTCTTGGGAGGTTTCTACGAGGTTGCGGTACTTTTTTTCGCTTTCGGCAAGTGCTGCATTGAAGACTGCCGTCTGCAGCTGAAGTCTTTCTTCTAATTCTTGATTTGCCGTTTCCAGAGTTGCGATGGAGTGCTCGCGCTCGGTAATTTCAGTAGAAACACCAACTGCGCCGACAACTTCGCCGTTTCCATCTCGCAGGGCTGCCGATCGAATTTCGTGAATAAAATGCCCCTCTCGGGCATTCCAATTGCGATCGTTTCCTGCTAATACCTCGGCAATATTTTCTAACATATCTGGTTGGCTGCTGTAAACTTCAAAAATCGATAGCCCGACAGTTGCACATGGTTTGAGTCCCAAATTTTCTAATCCTTTCCCTGCTGCAAGGGTTAACTTGCCGTCTCTGTCTGTTGCCCACAGGAAAATAGGGGCACAACTGACAGCGGCGTGAAGGGTTTCGTTGGCTTGTTTGAGCCGATCGATTTCTGCGTGAAGCAGTTCCTGGGTGGTATTTAATTCTACCGTTAGTCGATCGGCTTTTTGCTGCCAACTGGCAGCAGTATCGCACATTTCTGCGAGATTGCGGGAACGACAGATGGATTGGTTGCAGTGTGACATGGTTACTCTAGGGCGCACTGTATATTTAACCCTAGCCTATCTTTTAAGCATAAACTTTTTCAGTCAAATATTACAATTAGCAGGAATACTCATCCGACCCAGATGCGATATATTAAAGCTACTTTAAAGGATTCAGAAATTGCGGCTCGCTCAGGCTTTTCGGCGACAGTTCACAAATTGATAATAAGCTGAATAATGCCTGCCAGTCGGTATTTTTACGGTAACTATTTGTAGTAGTGCAAAAATAAGTTCCGCGATTTTAGGCTTGCACAATAACTGGGATTGTAAATTTATTATATTTGTTTGCGTAGATTCACGCACCGAGGAATCTAGAATCTGGAATTTGTAAATATAGCCAGCACCTGAATGGTTAGGAGGTACTTAATTTGTGAAAATCATGAGGTCGATTCCCTCTTCTTTCTGCCTTCTGCCCTATTCCCTATGCCCTATTCCCTATGCCCTATTCTCTATTCTCTATTCTCTATTTCTTCCATCCGCTACATCCGTAGAGCGAATCCGTTGTCGAACTTCCTTCTTTCTTCAATTAACTCCCCAAATTTTGACAGTTTTATCTAAACTGCCGCTGATAATAGTTGCACCATCGCTGCTAAAAGTAAGACAAGTAACAGAGTTTTGATGTCCGCTGAGAGTGTGAATATGTTCGCCGGTACTGGCATTCCAAAATTTGATATTACCATCCGCACTAGCACTAAAAACAGTGAGTCCGTCGGCACTAAAGGCGATCGCATTTATCGAGTTAAAATGCCCTGCTAAAGTGATTGAACTATCTGGATTCGATAGCTGCCGCAGTTGAATATTTCTGTCCCAGCCGCCAGTAGCCAAAGTCTGCCCGTCTGGGCTGAAAGCCAGACAATTCGCGTAACCCTTAATTGTTTGGGAGCATTCTCTGCTGCGGAGGTTCCACAGTTTAATTGTACCGTCAGAACTGCTGCTAGCGAGAGTTTGTGCGATCGGGCTAAAAGCAAGACTAACAATTCCTGCTTTATGAGCTCCCCAAGTTAAAAGACTGCCAAAGGTACAGATTAACTTACCCGTCTCTAAATTCCAAATTTTGATAGTAGTATCTGCCGAACCTGTGGCGATAACTTGACTGTCGGGACTGATGACAATTGCGCTAATTTCCGCTTCATGTCCGAGGGAAGTATGCTGCAATTCTCCTCCCTGCCAAATTTCGATCGCGCGGTGTTTCGGAGTATTTCTGCTCCTCACAAAAACTTCGCTTTCTTGGCAAAGCACAAAAGTTTCTTGAGCGCGGGGATACTTGTCAACACTATAGAGTATTTCTCCTGTCTCTACATCGCAAATTCTAACTATTTTCCCGTGCAAACTCGCCGTGCGAGATCCTCCGGGACTAATCGCAACATTTGTCCCAGTTTTCACACTGCGGATGCAGTCAAAAAGCTTGTAAGGCACGAAGTCTTTTAAAGCTTGGCGCACTAGAGGTTCTGTCCTCGATCGCAAAATTAAATAAGCAACTCGCTGCACTTCTGGTGCGGAGTCAAGCAGCGCCTCAATTGCTAAATTTAAACCAGCGCCTCCGTATTTAGGAGCATCTTTAACAGCGGCAATCCGAGCCTCGATACTAGGACTGTTGAAGCGCTGCTTGACCCCAGCGATCCCTCCCAAAACAGCGCCGGCGATCGGGATTTGACTTTGGCCGCCGAGGACGGCATCATATTCTCTGGGTTGGTTAGGATTATCGGCCATCATAGGATTTTAGATTTTAAATTTTAGATTTGAAGAATTGGAGGATTGAAGAAAGCGAACTCACGGATGAATCTGGGGAATTGTTATCGGATACTATGTTTTTAATTTCTGCACAGATGAATCCGGAAGCTTGTAACCTGGCTGCTTTCGCTGACGCTCAAACCTGGTTTAAGAGCGCCATTTCTAACTTATTGACTGTTGCACTTGATAGTATTATAATCAAATCAGCGTTTCACACAAAAATCCGAAAGTGATATGTCACACTTCACAACTATCAAGGTTCAGATCAAGAACGGCGAACTGCTACATCAAGTGTTGGAAGAGTTGGGTTATCAAGTAGAGTGCAATGTGCAGGTACGGGGTTATCGCGGTGACAAAACTAATGCGGAGTACGTGATTCGGCAATCCAATGGTTACGATTTGGGTTTTCGCCGCAGCGAAGAGGATTACGAATTGGTGGCGGATTTTTGGGGCGCTCGAATTAATCAGCAGGAATTTGTTAATTTAATTAGTCAAAAATACGCGCGCAAAAGTTTGATGGCGGCGGTGCAGTCAGAGGGTTTTAATGTTGAAGAAGAGGAAACTTTGGCAGATGGAACGCTGAGAGTTGTAGTGGGTAGATGGGTTTAAGACTCGCATTTGATTAACTTGTTTTTACCTATCAAGAGGAATCACCATGTGGCGATCGCCGATCGTACTAATCATTCTCGCGCTAGTAGTTGGCATTGTTGGGGCGATCGCCCTTGGAGCATACCGCTGGCATCTGGGTACCAAGGAACTGCGAGCCAATCTGGAAGCTGCACGCTTGCCGATTAAACCTCTCACATTTGATGCGCGGGAAATCGCCGATTTACCCCAGCCCGTGCAGCGCTACTTTCGTGCGGTGCTCAAGGATGGACAACCGCTAATTGCAACAGCGCGGGTTTCCCACGAAGGCACGTTTAACATGAGCGAAACCGCAGAAAAATGGAGCGCCTTCACCTCAACTCAATTGGTAATTACTCAGCGCCCTGGCTTTGATTGGGACGGGCGAATTGCCATGATGCCCGGTATCAATGCGTTCGTTCATGATGCCTACATTTCTGGCGAAGGCATCCTCCATGCGGCGCTGCTGGGCCTGGTGACTCTGGCGGATATCCGCGGCACCCCAGAAGCGGCACAAGGGGAACTGATGCGCTTTTTCGCGGAGGCTGCTTGGTATCCGACGAGACTGCTGCCGAGTCAGGGTGTTCGCTGGGAGGCGATCGACAATTCTTCCGCCAGAGCAACGCTACAGGATGGCGACACCGCTGTTTCCCTGGATTTCCGCTTTGATGAAGCAGGGCTAATCGCCACTGTCCGCGCCGAGGCCCGCGCCCGTACAGTTAACGGGGGAGTGGTGTTTGCGCCCTGGCAAGGCCGTTTCTGGGACTACGAATTGCGAGACGGTATGCGGATTCCGCTTTCGGGTGAGGTGGCGTGGCAACTGCCTGATGGCTCGCTATTTCCCTACTGGCGGGGCCGCATCACGAATGTTGCCTATGAGTTTGCACGATGATTCTAGTTTGTGTTGTAGGGTGCGTCTGAGATTTTCTCCCCTATTTCATGGGACAATACTCCGGACAGTTTTTAAGCAGCCAGAGTACCATAAGACAAGACTGAAGGAAGGTTAGGGTGATTTAAAATCA
>NZ_JAUBOY010000110.1:0-3864 GCF_036700465.1 Microcoleus sp. T3_A4
CGCAAGGTGTTGTCAAGCGTTTTGTGAAAATATTTTTGAGTTTTTGGGGAACCTATACACAGTAAAGGTTTGAGCTGCTGATTTCCGATCCTGCCTCCGCTGGCTGACTCCTCTTTCCGGGAAGGGGTCTTTTTTTTGGGCAAGATTGGACTTTTGAGGGGAGTATCTACCGCGCATGGGTAGAATATCTTTACGTGTAGCTGTTTTATATATAGATGTTCGATCGCCCGCTCATGAAAAAACTTATAGCCCGCCCTAGTGGCTTATTCATTACCTGCGCTTCACTGCTGATCGCTTGCAGTCAGACGAACACTCCCCAAACCTCTACTATCGCATCTCCGGCGACTTCGCCATCTCCCGGTGCTTCGCCAGAGGCTTCGCCTGGGGGGAGATCCAACACTATATCTATAGGTATTGGGGTGGCCCAAACTAGCAATGTGGCTTTACTAGGTCAGGAACAGGTAGCTGGCGCGGAAATTGCCCAGAAGTATTTCAACGATAAGGGCGGTGTGGATGGGACGCCGATTAGACTGGTGTTCCAAGATACGGGTGGAGATGAACAAGGGACGATCAATGCCTTCAACACTCTGATCAATCAGGATAAGGTGGTAGGTATTGTGGGGCCGACCCTCTCGCAACAAGCCTTTAGTGCTGATCCGATCGCCGATCGAGCAAAAGTTCCCGTACTCGGACCCTCCAACACCGCTAAAGGAATTCCCCAGATTGGCGATTATGTGGCCAGAGTCTCCGCCCCTGTGGCAGTGGTAGCACCTAATGCAGTTAAAGCTGCACTGAAGCAAAATCCCAATATTAAGAAAGTAGCCGTGTTTTTTGCTCAGAATGATGCTTTTAGCAAATCTGAGACTGAAACTTTTCAGACAACGGTTAAAGATATGGGACTGGAATTGGCAACAGTCCAAAAATTCTTGACTACTGATACAGATTTCCAATCTCAAGCTACTAACGCGATCAATGTCAACCCCGATTTGATAATTATTTCCGGGCTGGCAGCCGATGGAGGCAATTTAATTAAGCAATTGCGGGAGTTGGGATACAAAGGCGTTATCATTGGGGGCAACGGTCTGAATACTTCTAATGTATTTCCTGTTTGTAAAGCACTCTGTGATGGAGTTTTGATTGCCCAAGCCTACAGCCCGGAATATGAAAATGAAGTTAATAAAGCTTTTCGGGATGCTTATCGCGCTCAATTCAAGAAAGAACCGCCTCAATTTAGCGCACAAGCTTTTACGGGCGTACAAGTTTTTGTTGAGTCATTAAAGGCAATTAATGCTAAGTCTAAGATTAGCGAAAAGCCTTTGGCAGAATTGCGTACAAATTTAAATCAGCAGTTGTTGAGTGGTAATTACGATACGCCTTTGGGGGAAATTTCTTTTACGCCTGAAGGTGAGATTAATCAGAAAGAGTTTTATGTGGCACGGATTAAGATGGAGGCTGATGGCAATAATGGTAAGTTTGAGTTTTTGAAATGAAGGCACGATACGGATTTTGACACAGATACACGGATGAGTTATTGAGTGTGAGTCTGAGGTTAAACCCGCTGCCCCCAAGGGGGGAATTCAGAAGTCAGAGTAAAAATTGTATGCTGTTTGTTTTTGAATGATTTAATGTTGATGCCGAATCTCTAACTGGTGATGGACTTAACTCTGTTTTTGCAACAATTTTTAAATGGTTTGTCGATCGGCAGCGTGTATGCTATTTTTGCCCTGGGATACACGCTGGTCTTTTCTATTCTCGGAATTATTAATTTTGCTCACGGTGCAGTATTTACGTTGGGTGCTTATTTCACCTATGCGCTGATGGGAGGTACTTTCGGTTTTAATGGGTTGTGGGCTAATGCTCGAATTCCCGTGCAGTTGCCTTTTGCTGTGGCATTAATTTTGGGAAGTGTCATGGCTGGTTTGGTGGGAGTAATTGTTGAACGAATTGCTTTTTTGCCTTTGCGTCGCCGACTCTCTGATCCTCTGCTGACGGTGGTTTCTAGTTTGGGTGTGGCGGTGGCAATCGCCAATATTATCCAATATCTAGTAGGTGCGGAAATTTACACTTTTCCTGCTAACACTTACGGCTATTTACCTGCTGCAATTAACTTCGGGACAGCGGATAAACCTATTCCGATTCGGACTGTTCAAATAGTGATTTTTGTGGTGTCAGTTGCGATTGTGGCTGTCTTAACTTACTTAATTAATTTCACTAAATTTGGCAAAGCAATGCAGGCTGTGGCTGAAGATGCGACAACTTCTAGTTTATTGGGGATTGATACTGATAGGTACATTGTGTTGACGTTTTTTGTGAGCAGTTTTCTGGCTGGTTTGGCGGGGAGTTTGGTCGGTTCTAGTGTGAGTATTGCTGGGCCGTATTTTGGTATTGCTTTTGGTTTGAAAGGTTTGGCGGTGATTGTACTTGGTGGGTTGGGGAGTATTCCTGGGGCAGTTTTGGGAGGTTTTATAATTGGTTTGGTGGAGGCTTTTGTGCCTGGAGATTTTTCGGCTTATAAGGATGCTGTTGCTTTTGCTATATTGTTTATTATGCTATTGGTTAGACCGCAGGGTTTGTTGGGACGGCGTTTGATTCAGAAGGTGTAAGATAATTCGGCGATTGAAATCGCTTAAGAGTCAAACTAAGTCCCTCTCCTAGAGACTAAGAAATAAAAAAATTTATGAATGAATTTTTTACTACTTACGGGTTTTTGATTGTCTCGATGTTGTTGGGTGCAATGTTGGGAATGTCCCTGTATTTGCCTTTAATGACTGGACAGTTGTCTCTGGCTAGCCCTGGTTTTTATGCTTTGGGTGGGTATATTGCGGCGATTTTATCTACAACGGTTTTTCAACAGACAGGGGGTTTATTTCCACTGCCATTGCTGTTGGTGGAGATGATAATTGCAGGGGTTGTTTCGGGGTTGCTGGGGATTTTGGTGGGAATTCCGGCGCTGCGGTTAAGTGGGATTTATTTGGCGATCGCAACTATTGCTTTTGTGGAAATTTTGCGGGTTTTATCGCTGAATTTAGATATCACTGGCGGGGCTGTGGGCATTTTTGGGATTCCGCAACCGTTTGCGACGCCGATCGAGTATTTGTGGATTGTACTACCTTTACTGTTGGTCAGTATGGCGATGGTCTATCGTCTGGAACGGATTCGGGTGGGGCGGGCTTTTGCCGCGATTCGGGCTGATGAGTTGGCGGCGGATGCGATCGGCATTAACCCAACTTTTTATAAGGTTTTGGCTTTCACGTTAGGTGCTGTTTTAGCTGGTGTTGTGGGTGCTGTTAGTGCCCATTTCCTGAATACTTGGAATGCCCGTCAAGGTACTTTTGATGCTAGTATTATTTACTTGACTTCTGTGTTGATTGGTGGTAGTAGGAGTTTTCTGGGAGCAGTTTTGGGTGGGATGGTGTTTACTGCTTTGCCGGAGGTTTTGAGGGGAATGGGGACTATTCAGGGATTGCCGGTTTGGTTGGCGCAATTTCTGCGGGATGGGCGGTTAATTATTTTTGGGTTGTTGATTGTTTTGGGGACGATCTTTTTTCCGCAAGGTTTGGTTACGCCGGAGTTGTTGAAGAGGTGGAAGAAGGGCGATCGTACTTCTGTTTAAAATTAGATGTTGAGTACAGAAAGGTGCGATCGCCAACTTGATGACTTAAAATAAAGGAAAGAGCGATCACCCTGTCGGTGAAAAAAGATCGAGTACGATCGCATCTTTCTGTATCATCTCCTGTTGTTTGGTGAGAGGTCGTTGCTCCTAAGTGATCGTTACCAAACTTACTACTTACAGCGTTTCCCGCTGTTATGAGGTACAGTAGCAGCAATTAGCAAACCAATTTCTTAAATGTTTAGGGTTCATTA
>NZ_JAUBOY010000057.1:0-39553 GCF_036700465.1 Microcoleus sp. T3_A4
TGAGATTGCACTCACTTTTTTCACTTCTCTATTTTATTGCGATCGCATTCCTCTTTAAAAACTGTCCGGAGTATTGCACTTAGTTAGATTCTTAAACAAATTGGCAAGGTATGAATCTGGATATTTTTCATTTATTACCTTTGCAGTAGCATTGATTGCAGTGGTAGTCTTCTCAGGAACTAAACATAGGATATCTTGTACGCCTTTTGTAGGGTCATCAAGATTACTGAGAAGCAGAGATCGAAATACCTGTCTAGCTATAAACCTATTGCCATGAATACGTAACATAGCTTCTCGTCCTTGCCTATTTCCTCGTTCGACTTTTAGATAATCCTCTATTGCACGGTAAATCTGTACAAGTTTCCAAAGCCTAATGCTGGAAAGACTAGAATTGAAAAGAGCTTTGTATGGTGCTTTAGAGACATCTTCATACAAAAGGCTCACCTTATATTTTGCCTGTACTGCGTAGGCAAGCTCAGAATGAGCACAGGCAACAGCAACTATCGCTTCTGAAAAATCAAAGCCAGTCCTATAATCACGAACGCTGTAGCCAGCTTTATAAACATATTCAATACCTTCGAGTTGCAACTCAGTTCGTATACGTTCTTGATTTTCAGTATCAAGCGATACAAAATCACGACTATCAATGCGGTTCTGAGTATTCGTTGTCCGTGTAACCCTTATACCGAAATCTTCTGGACAACTTTCAAGTGAAATAAATCGAATTGTAACAGCAGCCTTTGCAACTTGAGCGGGTGATTTTACGTTGGCGTTTGCAATAGCTCCTACAGTCTGCGCCCCGTTCACAATACTTACGTCAAGGCATTCAAATAAACCAGTTTCATGACTATTACCTCCCAATGGTTTCTTCCGAATCCTACCACATAGTGCTGTTATGCCATTATTAAAATACCAGAACCTTTCCGGTTCTGACAATAAGGTTTCTATAATACTCTGATTAATTTCTGTTTCACCAAGAAATGAGCGGATATTAGGAATTAAGAGTTGGGGATAATGATTATTCCACCAATTAGCCACTTCAGTTGCTGATACAAGACCATAGTATGCAGAATACGGTTCTCTAACTTGCCCCCAATCCTTTAAAATGACATCGAAGTTAATTGGTGCACCTAAAGTGCCCCTAGCTACGATTCCATGTAAGTTTCCTTGATTAAAGACTCTGAGATCCACAACTTCTGAAGGATCATTCATGTCTTTCAGGAAGTCATCGAAATCACGCTTCACCTCGTTGCTTAGTGTTGCTTGCCCAGTGTAAGCAAGTAGAAGAACTATTCTAGTATTTGCAAGAGACAATGCGTCAGTAATCTCGGTTCCACGGCTTTTGATTTTGTCATTGAAGCGCTCAAATTCTGCATTAATAAGAGCATTAACACCGTTAATGAATTTTAGAGAATCACCTTGTTCAATGCTACCTTTACCATCATGTCGCCACTTAGTTTGAACCAGAAAAAGAATCTTCTCTCGGCTGTCAAAATAGATGGCGTCAATTCCATTATCCTGAAACCCATCAGTTACAGTGGAGGCAGCTATATCTGGGCTTACATCAGCAATAAATAAAATTGAAAAAGCAGCGAGAGCCCGAGTTAAAAAAGCAGAATCTTTTTCAGCTTGTGACTTGCCTTTATAGTCATCCAGGTCAATTAAATTAATAAATAGTGATTTCAGCTTTGCTTCTATTTGCCGAAGGTGAAGGATACTCATAATAACCCTATAAATACCATAAAAACTTGAGGAACAAAAAAGATACAAAAATTATAATATCTTAATATATAAACTGTACAGCATACAGTTGTTATTTGTCAATCCCCACTGCCGATAGCCTTTTCCCTAACTCCCCATAAACATCTCGTATTCTTAACATTTATCAAGCTTTAGATAGTCATAAAAATCGAGTTCGCGCTTCTCTTGAAGAAGTTTCATCGGAACGACCGACCATACCGATGCAACCGGACTTGATCGAACTAAGTTAAACTAAGTCAGGTAAATGACTTTCTATACAGATGACTATTTTTACTCTACGATCGATCAAAAAAGACTTCGGCATCAAGGAACTCTTGACAGATGCCAGTTTCAGCCTCGATGAAGAGGATAAAGTCGGACTCATAGGCACAAACGGTTCCGGGAAATCAACCCTGCTGAAAATGATTGCAGGCTTGGAGTCGATCGACTCTGGCGATCGCTGGGTTAATCCAGGCTCTAAAATTGTCTATCTCCCCCAACAGCCGAATTTAAAGGAAAGTCACCAATATCGTTCTCAAAACCCCTTTTTTGACTCAATTAGAACCTCCACTTTACGAACCGCCAGTCTGATTAGCGTATTACCGCAGTTACGCTAGGATTGTTTGTCGTTGTGCTTTTGTACAGTACGCAGGATAACGGCCTAGTCGATCGGCAATTGCTACGTTGTAACAGAATTAGGTATGTGTACCCGAGATCGGACGATACCCGTGCAGGCGGTTGTAAGCCGCTTTTCTATAAGCTATTTTATGCTGAATGCTCCTGAGAGAAAACTCTGCCATGCGGCTAACCTGGGTTCTTTTGCTCCAACGCTTGTACCCATCGGCTACAGGGCCGGCAAGGAATTCATACCATCGCTGAATCATTTTTTCTGTGGTGAAATCTTCAGCGCGCTTTAGCCCGTTGGCTACCATTTTTTGATAAAGTTCAGGCTGTGACTTAAGTAGTTTAACTGCCTCAAATACTGCTTGAGGTGTTTTTACTTCGATATAATCAAGGTCTGATTGTCTCTGCTCGCGGAAAGCTGGCTCAGGCCCGAGTAAAGCTGGTACTCCCGCTACCCAAGCATTAACCAGTTTACTAGCTGGTTTTACTAAAGCATCTTTTTCAGTGAGATCGCGTACAGCTAAAACTAAATCATCGGTGCTGTAGTCATGCCACATAACAGGTTGATTTTCAGGTCTGCCATTAATTCTGAATGTGACACCCAGTTTTTCTAGTTCTTGCTTAAATTCAGGAGAACGAAACGATTCATATAGATTAACATCCCCACCTTTGAAAACAATATTTTCAATTGTACTGCCTCGTTCCTTCAGCCTCGGTATCAGACCAGGTTGGGGCCAGATAGGTATGAATATATCTGTTTTTGAATCCTCGACACAGGCTTTATTTTGCATAACAGTGAAATCGCAAAGAGGAGGTTGAAAACCATCACCACGACAACCTACAACAAAGGAGTTAAAAGTCCGATCCTTAATTCCTAAATCAAGGGAACTAACAACACAAATCTCTCCCGGAATAAATCGGTCGGAAATTGAGACATTGAGGTGCTTTCGTTTCAAATACAAATAGGTAAGGACAATCCAACATTCTTCGTTAGTTTGAATACGACCATGTAAGGAGCTGGGATCGAGGATTGATGTTTCAGAGGATTGAAATAGCTCAGGCCAAAGTTCAGGATACCGAACCACAAATGTCACAGGGTATGGAAGAGAGAGAACATTTATCGGCACAGCTTTTTCCTTTCGATTATCCTAATAGTTTTGAATTAGACGCCTTGTCTTCAAACTACTCTACTTCAAAATAAATGGTACCGCAACTGCCGTCAGCTCAACTAAATATAATTTACCTGTTATGGCAACCGGGGAGAGGATTGGACGCGCTCGACGAGCGCGCGGTGTAAAGATGCTTTTTGAAGGCGCAACACCGGATAACTTTTTTTAAGTAAAATTTGAATGCCAAAATCTTTTGTAAGCCAAGTCCCGCTGGCGAGTGGTCTTTCTTTGCGGGGTGTCTCCGTTTCTCTATCGCCCGGTTCGTGGCGCATTCCGGCTCAAGCACAAGCCAGGCCCGACAACAAAGAGCTGTATTGGCTAGCTTACTGCGAACAGATAAAAAGTCTGTAGCCTTGGTACAAAGTTTGTTTGGGGATTCCCTCAATAATCTTGTTTGTGCCGGAGTGGGAAGGTCAGCGCTAAACTAAGTCAGGTAAATGACTTTCTATACAGATGACTATTTTTACTCTGCGATCGATCAAAAAAGACTTCGGCATCAAGGAACTCTTGACAGATGCCAGCTTCAGCCTCGATGAAGGCGATAAAGTCGGACTCATCGGCACTAACGGTTCCGGCAAATCAACGCTGCTGAAAATGATTGCAGGCTTGGAGTCGATCGACTCTGGCGATCGCTGGGTCAATCCAGGGTCTACAATTGTCTATCTCCCCCAACAGCCGGATTTAGACGAAAATCACACAGTCTTAGAGCAAGTATTTGCCGACAGTGGCGAACAAATGGCTTTGGTGCGCGAATACGAGGAAATTTCCGATCAATTGTCCCACGGCAAAGGCGATACAGACAAGTTGATGGCGCGTCTGTCTGCAGTGTCTGAACGCATTGATGAGGTGGATGCGTGGGACTTGGAAACCAAGGCGAAATTGATTTTGACCAAGTTGGGGATTGAGGATTTTGATGCGAAAATTGCCGACTTGTCCGGCGGCTACCGCAAGCGAATTGCCTTAGCAACGGCGCTATTGTCCGAGCCCGATGTGTTGCTGATGGATGAACCGACAAACCACTTGGATGCCCTGTCTGTGGAGTGGTTGCAGAACTATTTGAACGGCTATCGCGGTGCTTTGTTGCTGATTACCCACGATCGCTATTTTCTCGATCGCGTTACCAATCGCATCCTGGAGATCGATCGCGGCGACCTTTACAATTATGCTGGCAATTACGCTTATTATTTGGAGAAAAAAGCCTTAGCTGAAGAATCCGCCGCCAGCAGTGTTCGCAAACACGCGGGTGTATTGCGGCGCGAATTGGAATGGCTCAAACGCGGGCCGAAAGCGCGGAGTACCAAGCAAAAAGCTCGGATCGATCGCATTAAAGATATGCGAGCCCAGGAGTTCAAAACAGCCAACGGCAAAGTCGAAATTGCCACAGCCGGCCGCCGGATTGGTAAGAAGGTGATTGAGTTACTGAATATCTGTAAAGCTTACGGCGATCGCACTTTAATTAAAGATTTTACCTACAATTTCACACCCGAAGACCGGATTGGAATTATTGGCTGCAACGGTGCGGGAAAATCGACGCTGATGGATATCATCACCGGACGCATTCAGCCGGATTCGGGTACTGTCGAAATTGGCACAACCATTCATATCGGTTATTTTGACCAGCATTCAGAGGATTTGACGCCGAACGAAGACCAACGAGTTATTGAATACTTGAAAAGTGTAGCCGAGTTGGTGCAAACGGCGGACGGGGAAATCATTACCGCTTCTCAAATGTTGGAAAAGTTTCTGTTTCCGCCGAACCAACAGTATGCACCCATTAACAAACTTTCTGGCGGGGAGAAGCGCCGATTATTTCTGTTGAAAGTGCTGATGAGTGCGCCCAACGTGCTGATTTTGGACGAACCGACAAACGACCTGGACGTGCAGACTTTGGCGGTTTTGGAGGATTATCTCGAAGATTTTAACGGCTGCGTGATTGTGGTGTCCCACGATCGCTATTTTCTCGATCGCACGATCGACATGGTTTTCGCCTTGGAACCGGGCGGCAATTTGCGTTTATATCCCGGCAATTATTCGGTGTATTTAGACTACAAAAAAGCGGAAGAAGCCAAGGAAATCAAAGGACAAAAAGAAAAAGAAAAACTTACACGCACCGCTGAATCTAACAATTTAAAAACCCCAAACTCCCCTCAAAAATCTACCAAAATTTCCTTTAATGAGAAGCGGGAATACGAACAATTAGAAAGTCAAATACCGCAGATGGAAGCTGAGAAACAAGAGATTGAAAAGAGGTTGTCTAACAATGCTCCCAGCGGGTTTGCCGAGGTGAAGAAGTTATCGGATCGTTTGGCTCAGTTGACGCAGCAGATCGATCGGGCGACTGAGCGCTGGTTGGAATTGGCCGAACGGGTGGGTTAATTTTTTGCGTTGTCCGAGTGTTGTGTTTAGCTCCTGTTAATAATGACAGGAGCTATAGGAATTATGAGGGAAAAAATCCCATGCTGAAACGAATATTATTTACCAATTACAATATTTTTTATATTACGAATAGTATTGTAAAACTTTATAAAGAAAATATTAGGAATAATGCTTATTTAGCCGACAATTTGGCAACCTTTGACAATTTATTACCTAAGTGTGATGAAGGTAGGGTAGTATTAAAGTTATAAAATCGGTTGCTTGTTACTACTGTAAAGCAAACTGACCAACAAACTTAAGACCGATAAAAGTCTGAAATCATTGTCAAAGCTGCAAGGCGATCGGAAACAGCGACAAAAAACCCGTTTTTTTTGCGATCGCCCCAAGTAAAGCTGTGTGTCAAAAACTGCGAAGGCCCGGAGGGTGGGGTTGACAAAAGCAGTAGAATATGCAGTAAAAGTCAGGGTAAGCAAATAAGACTGGCAGCAGAAAACAGGGGCGAAAAGTCCCAAAACAGGTAAAACAAAAGTCGATCGGGCAAAGTAAGTTGGCCGAGGACTAAAAATATGGTGATGAGTGAGATACAATTGACCTGTTCTGAGCCAAGAATTGTCAACATCACAAGTATCCTGTAGAAGTCTGATAGTTGAGAATCTCAGGGTTGTCGAGGAGCGGGAGCAAACAGAAAACTATGCCTCAAAAAGTAATCGCCAAACAGATGTCTTTGGAATCAGGGTCAGATCCGATCGCCGTGGTTGCGACAGTCGAAACAGTGCCAGCCGAAGCAGTGGCAGTAGAGTCCTACGCCGATCAGTTGATGGACGAACTGTTTGAAGGAGTCGATCGAGCATTCGACGGCAGCGGCGGACTGCCATCCGAGCCCGTGCAGCCAGAATTCGTGGCGCTCAAGTCGATCTCGGTACCTCAAATAGTTTTGTCGCAGTTGGCCCCCCCCCAGCCGCAGCGGGACGAAAAAGACGTAGAAGCGATCGCCCGCCAAGTCGCCCTAGAAACAGCCAAAAAACAGCAGTCCAAACAATCATTCGACAGAATGCTACTGGGAGCAGCATTTGGGTCGCTGCTGCTAGTCATGGGGTTATGGCTCGCAAGCAGGTCGGGACTCGTGCGCTTGCCCGCCGCCCCCGCACCAGAGGCACCCGCAGCAAGTGGCAAAACAGCACCAGATACCCCGTTTGTGGAATACGTGCAGCGCTCGCTAGAAGCGATCGAACAAAAAAAAGCACCCCAAGCTAACCCCCAACTTGCAGGAGTTCCCGCAGCCCCCACCCCAGGGACGCTGCCGAGCATTCCCATTTCCGGCGCGCCGCCGGCAACTGCAGGTCTTTCGACCGCAGTCAACCGCATTGCTAATGCCCTCGAACAAGCTGCCTCACAGCCGGGAGCACCAGCACCCCAAGTTGTAGTCATCCCTCCCCCCGCTCAGGTGACAGTGGCTCCGGCTGCTCCGGTAGCTGCGGCTCCCGCTGCTCCTCAAACCAGCGCAGTTTCCCCCTCACCTGCTGCTCCAGCCTCCGGTCGTGCGATCGCCGCTGCGGGAAATCGAGATCCCCTCGCCGCTTCCCCTTCCCCCTCGGAGTCTCCCCAGCCAAAGATTTTGGCTCGCGAAACCGAACCGGCACCAGCGCCTGCAGCCCAGCAATCCGCGCCCGCGCCGGAGCAATCCGCACCGGCCGTCAGCAGCGCCCCAACTTCCGCGCACACGCTGGTTGGGATTTTGGAGTTGGGCGATCGATCGGCTGCTTTGTTTGAAGTAGACGGCGTAGCCCGCAGAATTTATGTGGGCGAAAGCATCGGCGCTAGCGGTTGGACGCTGGCAGAAATCAAAAATCAAGAAGCTGTGATTCGCAAGGGAGGAGATGTGCGATCGGTTTTTGTCGGCCAAAAGTTCTAATCAGTCATCAATTATGAGTCATTAGTCATTAGTTATGAGTTAGATCATCGGTAATCGGTAATGGGCAGCGATCGGGCTGTATATCACGAGCAGTGAAAACAGTTATAATATAGGAACCGCCAAGACGTTCTTAATTGCTGAAACCATTGCTATTATTGCTTCTTGATTCTATCCGTTAAATCGCTTCCCCAATTCGTTACCGAACTTTCTTCTGCTATAACTAACAACTCAGGATCAATAATCGATCGCCAGTGACTAAGAACCAATGACTAATAACTAATGACAATGACTAATGACAATGACTAATGACTGAGGAATTATAAAAAATGGGCTTATTTGATGATTTCAGCCGCTTTCTAGAAACCAGATTAGAAGAATTTTTGCGTAGCAATCCCCATCTGGAATTGCAGGCAATAGAAGAACAACTGAAGGAACAAGAAGAAGACACTCTGCGGCTGATTCTCGATATCCAAAAACAAGAGAAAAAACTGCAAGCCGAAATTCTCTCCGCCGCCCAAGAAATTCAGCGCTGGAACGATCGCATCAACAAAGCTAAAGCTGCTCAAAGGCTCGATTTAGCTCAAGCAGCCCAAGAGCGGCAAGCAGCTTTGCTGCGTCAGGGAAATCAGCGCTGGGGTCAAATGCAAGGCTGCAAAGAACGGATTGAAAAAGCAAAAGAACTGTACCGCCAAATTCAAGTACGGCGAAAAGAAGTTCGAGCAAAAGCCGCAGAAGCTGCAACTCGAACTACCACCACGAAAACAGAGCCAAATTGGGATACAAAGGGTTGGAATCAGAGTTCAAATTATAATAGTTTTAATGCGGCCGATCCTTTAGAAGAAAAGTTTCAACGCTGGGAAGCAGACGAAGAACTCGATCGAATGAAGCGGAATATAGGCCGATAGTTACGAAAGCCTCCCCATCCTGTAGGGACGGGTTCAGCCGGAACTCGGATTCCTAATGCAAATATTCGTCAACCCCCCATAGGGTGCGGTATGGCGATCGCTCAATCCGACTTGATATAATTACCCTCCTAAAATTCTAGGGACAATTAATCATATCAAATCCGTTAGCATCGGAATAGTAAATTAGAGTTCACTGTTCACTGTTCACCGCGTCAACCGTCAACCGTCAACCGTCAACATCATTCCGGTTTAACCGGAAATGATATCAATCATCCCTACAATATTCTCACCTAATTAGTTGGCGTTGCAGATTTATGGTAGAAACAAAAGGTCTAATCAAGTAAAAAAATCTATGATTTTTCCTGGCTGTCAATCCACCAATCTGACGGGGTGACAACCCCCTCATGTGCAAAAGACAGATTCTGAATCAAAAAACTGTTTTTTAATTTAAATATCGCTGCGGTTATTCACAACGGTTGCTCGGCTTGAGAAGGTGGCTCTTCTGGCAGCGGAATAAACTCTGTCTCTTGAGGAACCTGACCAAACCGCCCCTCTCTCCAATCGAGTTTAGCTTGCTCAATGCGCGAGTGCCGACTCGAAACAAAATTCCACCACTTATGGCGCTCACCAACAGGTTCACCGCCAATCACAATACAACGAGCCTTGCCTGAAGCAGAAATGTTTACTTCAGTGCCGGAAGTGAGAACTGCCAACCGATGTTGTTCCAGAGGCACTCCATCGATAACAAGCCCCTCTGTTACGCTGTAAACCGCCTGTTCGCTGTAATGGCCCGGTAAGGTAAATTCTCTTCCAGCAGTCAGTTGTACGTCCAGATAAATCATGGGTGAAAATATTTGAACTGGGGAAGTGCGACCATAGGCCTCACCCGCAATTAGGGTGAACGAAACTCCTGCATCCTCCCAAACCGGCAGTTCAGTTGCCGGATGATGCCGAAACCAGGGGTCGGTTTCTTCGTATTCATCGGGAAGTGCTATCCAGGTTTGGATGCCATGCAGGATGGCTTCTTTGCTGCGTTCGTCGTCAGGCGTGCGTTCGGAGTGGACAATGCCTCGCCCTGCTGTCATCCAATTCACCGCACCGGGACGGATTTCTTGAACGCTGCCCACACTATCGCGATGCAGCAAAACCCCTTCAAAGAGGTAGGTGACGGTTGCTAAGTTGATGTGCGGATGGGGTCTGACATCCACGCCCCGGCCGGGTGGAAACACCGCAGGGCCCAGATGATCAAAAAAGATGAACGGGCCTACCAGCGCTAGAACGTCTGAGGGAAGCAAGCGACGGGCTTGGAATCCACCTAAATCTTGAATGTGTGGCTCAATGAGATGCTGGATGGTATCCGTCATAATGTTTATGAATTTGGGAACGCTAATCGTCTATCTCAAAAGTGCATTATACAAAAAGCTATCCTGGTAGAGGGCGATCGCAATATCAGTGACTGGTCTAAACTTTCCCCATCGAAAGCTCTTTTAGAGTGTCGAGTTCTCAACGAGCTTTCTGCTTACGAGATGATGGAGAGTTCATCACTGACTTGAATCCGACCTTTGACCAGGGAGCGAATCAGACGATCGAGTGAGCCACGTTCTTCTTCACTGATGGACTCATCAAGGATGGCGGCCATCATGCCGTAGCGGTCAGCCTTGGTAACGCGGTGGGTATCGGTGACAGTGGCAATTAATTCGTTGATAGCGCCGGGGAGAAGATTAACTGGAGACATGAAATTGTTTTGAACTCGACACCTTAATCATCTCGTGGTTTCTTCTAAGAGCAAGTGATGGTGCTAGTTTTTTTCCGTGATAATACTGAAAATATTGGGTGAACCAAGTCCGTGTTACCAGTGATTGAAGTCACAACATTGAAACCAATGCAGGGGTGGAACAATTACAACCCACCTTCAGCCCTTTGACTATCACACCGTAATAATTTTCGTCTTACACGAGTCTGAACTTCCTGCTGTGCAAAAGTTTCAGACCTTCATAGGAAGAACTACCTCTTGACGACAGGAAAATCTGCTTTTCCCGGTTAACGTTTCTCTGCTTCGCCAATGAGGGTAAAAGCGGCCCAATCTACAGGATTAGGATGTTTTACCAATGTCACCAGCATGGCTTTCCGCAGCGCTTGGGCAATATCAGGCGTTAGTTGCATCTGCCGATAAAATTCCGCCATCAAGTCGGCTGTTGATTCATCAGATACTGACCACAGAGAAACTACAACACTCGGAACGCCTGCTGCAATAAACGAGCGTGATAAACCAATGATGCCATCACCTGTAATACGACCGCGACCCGTATTGCAAGCACTCAAAACCACGAGTTCGGCATTCAACCTCAAATTGAAAATTTCGCTAGCAGTAAGTAAACCACTGTCATCCTTGCTTGGGGCAAGTGCTATGACTCCAGGTACCCCCAATCCCTCCACGTCATCCAGGATGCCGTGAGTTGCTAAATGCACGATGCCCGATCGCTCTATTTGCTGTAAAACTGCTACTTTTGTCGCTTTGTCGCCTGTGAGCGGTTCAGCATTCAAAAGCTGAGCGATCGCGATCGCTTCGGCTTCAGAGTGTGGGAGTGATGACAGTTGTTGAGGAGGTTGGTTCGTCGCAAAGGCAACACTTGGCATGGTAGGATTCCCAACGACTAGCGCACCTTTTCCTGAAGCAAGCTGTTGCTGTTTCTTGGTTAAAGACAGCACTTGAATTGAAGGTGCTGTTAAAATAGTATGTTTTTCTATCAAGTAGTTTCCCGAACTATCTTGCAGCGCGGCAAAGGGAACTAAGAACAAAGATTCATGAGGAATAAAGGTAATTCGCGACGCTGGATCTTGAGGTAGAAGGTCAGCAATTGGTTCGATCAGTAGTTGATAAAGCTCTTGCAATGACGGGTTTAAAAATCGTTGCTCGACAATAGGCCGGGTTGGGGTGGGATTTGTAGCTGGTTGGGAGCGCTGCTTGTTTCGCAGGCAACTGGGGATGAAGCAACGACCTTCAGTAATCAAGGCTTTTAATGAAGTTTTTTCCTCAACCAAACCTTTCAAAGTGATGCGACGAAAGTCAAATTTTCCGGTCGGCTGCATTACCCAGATATAAAGTTCTGAATCTTGCAGCTTTCTTTGACCATCAGCTTCTCTAACTTCTTTGATAATCGAGTAAGAAACTAAAGTAGAATTTTGTTCTTTAGCAATTTGCTGAATTTCCTGGATGTTGAGGGGTTTTATTTGACTTTCCGATGACTTTAGGGTAGCCTGGGCTGACTGGGAAGAAAAACGGTTGGTCAATAATCTAACAAAAGCTTGCGCCCGTCCCCGCTCTGTTATTTCTAGCGCTTTCTTATGCTGATTTTGATTAGCAAGCACTTCTTGCAACGTACTATAACTTGTTTCTTGGGTTTCAAAAATTGAAACTAAATTGAGGTCGTTATTTTCTAAATCTGACCGCAGAGATTCCCAAATTTCAATGGCTGAAAATAAAGCTTTGATAGCTTCTGCTGGTTGCTTTGCTTTGTATAAAGCGTCACCTAAATTTGTGAGTGCGCGACCTTCAGCGTGGCGATCGCTCAGTTCTCTGGCAATGACTAAACTTTGTTGGTGAGACTCAATCGCTTGACTATAATTTTTGACAGCATAGTAAGCAATTCCTAAATTCTCTAGAGCACGACCTTGAACGAAGCGATCGCCAAGTGCTGAGGCGATCGCTAAACTTTGCTTCTGATCATCAATTGCTTTGGCATAATCGGTTAGGGAATAGTGTACTAATCCCAAATTGCTCAAAGCAAGAGCTTCGCCTCGGCGATCGCGCTGCTGTTTAGCGAGCGCTAAACTTTGCTCTTGATATTCAACTGCCTTTTTATACTCTTTTTGGGCGTAGTAAACTAATCCCAAATTTCTCAGAACACTCGCTTCTAAATCAGCCGATTTTAGGGCATGCGCTACTTCCAAACTTTGCTGGTAGTATTCGATTGCTTTTTTATAATTGCCAATCGCGCCGTAAGCAGCTCCCAAACCAATAAAAGCTTGTCCCTTGCCCAATAAATCGTCCCTGGATTCAGCTTGTGCTAAGCGCTGCTGGTGATAAGAAATTGCTTTTTCATAATCTCCAATCGCGTAGTAAGTCGCGCCTAGATTGTTGAGCGCGTAGCCTTCCCTAGCGCGATCGCGGGAGAGTCTCGCCACCTCTAAATTCTGCTGGTAGCAGGCGATCGCTTTGCTGTAGTCTTTTGGCGCAGTCTGGAGAGGCAATCCTGGTTGCTGCCCCAGTAATTGTTCCTCAGTTAAGCATTGAGCGGCACTCGGTGTCAGGCTTGCTAAGTTTTGCGGTTCGCGATTTCGATCGCCATTAAGCTGGCTCAATTGTTGAGCGGCAAGAGTATTAGGATTTTCTGGCTGTGTATTAGAGACTTGCACTGAGACAGGTACAGTGGCTGCTGCAGTTGGTATTGCATCTGAGTTTGCAAGCGTTGGTACGAGTGGTGTGGTGATTGGGAGACGCAATGGTTCTGGCACGCCCCTTTCTGGTGGTAGCGTGGGAGTTAACCCAGGGGAAGGAAATTCTAATGGTTCTAGCACGCCCATTTCTGGTGGCAGTGTGGGAGCTAACCCAGAGGAAGGAGTATCAGGAGTATCAGGAGTATCTGGTTGTGATACACCTAAGCCTAGAGGTGCGATCGCAGGGAATTGAATCCCAGGTGGTGCGAGTGCAGCGAGTGCTGGTGGTTCTGGCGGTAGTAGGGGAGCTAACCCACCACTCCCAAAGCCGAGACCTCGCCAAAGATCTAATCGTGGACTGCCCAAAACAAGTGTAGGATCGGCCAGAGATATTAATCGGCTGCCACTGGTATCAATGCTGTTGGGGTTATTGCTGCTAGTAGCGAGGCGAATCGTACCCTCATAGCTGAGGATAGTACCGGGAGCGATCGCGCCCAAGGCTTGCAAAGTGATGTTTCCATCGGGTATACCCATCGGAGCGACAGAGGTGAGGAAGCTGTTTTTGGCATTAATACTGCCACCAGAGCTGAGCAAACTGATGTTGCCGCCTCCAGAGAGGATCGAACCCGCTACAGTGATATCTGTGTAGGAGCGGAGTACAATATTACCCCCAACTCCTGCGCTCGTGCTCGAATCTATTCTGTCTCCGGTGGCACTAAAACTGGATTCCCCTTGAAGGAGAATCGCGCTACCCCCAGAAGTTATGTTGCCTAAAGTAGTTAAACGAAACGCCTTCACCTCTATATTGCCACCCCTCCCTTGGGCAGATGTAGAATTTAAAGCGCCAATATTGAGCGTGATTCCCCCAAGTGGCTCATTCCCAAAACCAATCGCGCTATCGCCGGAAATAATATCTCTGACACTAACATCGGTTCCTGCAATCTCGATTACGCCACCTTTCCCCGTGCTGGAACTAGAATTTATTACCCCACTGACGTTGAGGTCGCCTATAAATAAGATCGAGCCACCTCCAGAAATGACATTTCCAATAGTTACAGGCCCTGCAAATGCGTTTACATAGATATCGCCTCCAACTCCACCGCTATAGCTGGAATTTAGGGTACTATTGCCAGCGTTAAAGCCGCCGGCGCTTTGGGTCAACACATAAATACGACCGCCACCGGAGGTTATATTCCCAGTCACAATGTCACCCCCAGTATCACTCCCACCAGTTTTGAGTTCGATCGCGCCTCCCACTCCTCTGTTAGAACTCGAATCAAAATTCCTAGCGCTGATGCTGCTGTTGTTATCGCTGACACTATTGAGACCGATATTGCCACCGTTTGAGACAATGTTTCCGGCTGCAATGCTACCAAATGCCAAAAGCCCGACATCCCCACCTGCACTGCCGCTGCCAGAGTTGAGATCGCCGACACCGATCGCACCTGCTGGACTGATGAGGGTAATGTTGCCACCGCTAGAGACAATATTTCCCGTTGCTATATTGCCGTAAGCATTGAGAGAGATGTTGCCCCCTCCGCTGCCACCATTCGCGTTCAGAGTGCTGGCGCCGGTGTCGATCGCACCTCGATTGCTAAGCAAGCTGATCTCGCCTGCTGTGATTCCGCTAGTGTCGATGCTGCCGGCACTGATGTTGCCTTCTCCATAAAGGGTGACTTTGCCTCCGTTTCCCAGGAAGCTAGAGGTTGTAATTCCACCGGTGGCGATCGCGTTTGTCCCATATAGGAAAACTGACCCACCGTTACCGACTATCGAGGAAGCGTTCAAGGTGTTGGCGCTCGTATTGATGCTTCCCCCCGCGCTGTAGAGGGTAATATTGCCGGCATTGCTCGTTGTTAAAGTTGAAGTATTCAGGTTTTCCGCTGCGATGTCGCCGGACGCTACCAGGGCGATATCTCCGCCATTTGAAGTAATGGATGCTGCTTGAATGCTGTTTGCAGCGCCTAAAAAAACTGAACCTGCGATCGCGATATTGCCAACTTGAATGCTGGCAGGTGAAGAACTGGCGGGTGCTAGAGTGCTGTTTTCAGTGAGGGGAGTGGGTAGGTTGCCAGCCGTAAAAACCAACTGCGGTCGATCGCTAGATGCAGAAGTGATAGCGAGATCGCCGGCTGCGATCGCGCCTTCTGCTTGCACTCCCAGAGAAGCGCCTGCGTAATTACCAAAGGAGACGTTTCCGCCTGAGACGATCGTAGAACCGCCTGAACTTGCCAAGTTGCCGGGGCTACCTTGAAGTGTGGCAATTGAGAAATCGCTGCCAGCTCTGAATAGGGCATCACCGGATACAGTAGCGTTGCTGGTAAGTGTGATGCGGCCGTCAGCGCTCAGTAAGCTTTGGGAGTGATTGCGAGCCCAGATGTCTATTAGGCGATCGCCCTGCACGGTTAGGTTTCCACCCACATCAGTAACAAAAGAGTTAGCCACGCTGTCGCGGATACGGACAATTTCCCCCGCTTGCAATTTCAAGTCACCGGTTGTTTGTAGTTGCCTGTTTGCTAGGGTCAGGTTACGCGCCGCTGACACAGTAGCCGTTTGAGCAGACACTGCTAAATTTTGGTTCGCACCTGTTGCCTGAGTGTCGGCAATTGCCACATCGCCCGCTTCTACCCGCAAGTCTGAATTCGTTAGCTGTACGCTTCCGTCGCTGTTAACTGTAACGCCTGTAGCGTTGTTGCTACCTCCTGTGAGCAGTTGGGACAGGGTGAGGGGATTAAACGGCACAGGGGTAGAACCTAGATTAGAAGAGGGGGAAATTTCTAAACTCAGCAGATGCCCTGCTTGAGAAATGCGGACTAAGTTTTCTCCGGGCACCGATGCGATCGCAATTTGCCCGGAAGGTGCTGACAAAGTACCGGGGCTGAAAACTGTTCCGCCTATTAAAGCTAGGGTTTGCCCGTTAGGTACGCTTAGTTGACCGAAATTTGCGATCGCCCCTGGCTGAGCTGTACCAAAATTTAAAATGCTTGGCGTTCCTATCAGCATCGCGTATTCATTAACGCCAACTGCCTGAAACCAATTGTTGCCAAATCCGATTCCGGTTGCTGTCGTTGCCAAAAATGAACCAGGCACGTTCAGTTGAGCGTTGGAACCAAAAACAATCCCCGCCGGATTCATCAAAAATAAGTTAGAACTACCGCCTATTACTTGAATTAAACCGTTAATATAAGAAGCATCGCCACCCACAACTCGCCCTAAAATATTGCGAATATTTGGATCAGAAATAAAGTTAACAATTTGACCGTCTGTGAGTCCAAACTGCTGAAAGCTATGAAAGAGATTAGTGCCGTCTTTTGAGCGCTGTCCGCCGTTGATGTTAAATTGATTGCCGGAGGCATTAACAGCAGTTCCTGTGCCATCGGGAGACGGAGTAATTTGCTGTCCTGTAGCCGCAGGTGAGAATAGTAATAAACCTAAAGCTACCACCCAAGTATAAGTCAAAAGTTGCTGTTGATATCTTTGAGTTATTCTTGTTGTAATCATTAGACTTCTCCCTGATTTTTTTTGCTGAACACGCTTAAATTATAATAAAACTTTTTCCTCAAAAAACATGAGTCGAGTTTAATCTCAGCAGGTTAAAAAGTGCGCTCATAGCTCAACTGGCGAACGTTTACAGAACCCATTTGAGATATAAGCGGCTGCAAGCCCGATCGGCATCAGCCTAATAACAATAGTCGGGAGAGTTTTTAGTTCCTAGTCTGAAACCCTTGATTTTTCCTTGGTAGTTCGATTGCCGAATCGCCTTGAAAGCGATATTCTACGGTTGGTTATCAAAAACTGTCCAAAGTCTTGTAATAAAACAAAGATTAACCTTGGCACTTGCATCAACTAGAGTTCTCTAAAAATTACTGACGAGGATTTTGCACGTCTATATCCAAGCATTTACCCGTTCTCTTCCCCTACCTTGCCACAACCGGAAAAAACAAAGATTCGAGGATGATCCACTCTTGGTCTGTGAGGCTGGTAGAGTATGGCATAACTACTTCTTGATACGAATTTTGCAGTCACTTTACTTCAATACAGTAAAAAATGTCAAATGGGTTCTATAAAAGCGATCGCCCTTCCCACTCCCCCATCCCCGGAAGTCGGTGAAGCGTAGCTATCGCATAGGGAATCGCCCTTTTATCCAAAATCAAAATAAGTAGACAGACAAAAAATTAGTCCGCCTACTTAATCCCTAACTAGAAATCACTCCCACTCGATCGTTCCCGGTGGCTTAGAAGTAATATCGTAAACCACCCGGTTCACCCCCTTAACCTCATTCACAATCCGGTTCGATATCAGTTCCAACAAATCGTAAGGAACCCGCGCCCAATCAGCCGTCATCCCGTCTTCACTCTTAATAAATCGCAGAACGATCGGGTAAGCATAAGTGCGCTGATCGCCCATCACGCCTACACTGCGAATCGGCAGCAAAACTGCAAAAGCTTGCCAAAGTTCACCGTACAATCCGTGCCGGTTAATTTCTTGGCGAACAATGAAGTCAGCATCCCGCAAAATATTTAGTCTCTCGGAGGTAACTTCTCCGATAATCCGAATCGCCAATCCCGGGCCTGGGAAAGGTTGTCGGTTCACGATTTCTTCGGGAAGCCCGATCGATCGGCCGACTTTTCGCACCTCATCCTTAAACAGTTTTCGCAGCGGTTCAATCAGCTTAAATCGCAAATCTTTCGGCAAACCGCCGACGTTGTGGTGGCTTTTAATTTTAACAGCAACTCGCTCGCCACTTTTCGGGTCTGCATTAGTGTCAGCCGACTCAATCACATCAGGATAAAGAGTGCCTTGGGCGAGGTAGTCGAAGGGGCCCAGACGCTTCGATTCTTCTTCAAATACGTTGATAAATTCGTGACCGATCCGCTTGCGTTTTACTTCAGGATCGGTAATCCCTTCAAGTTGAGCTAAAAAGCGTTCCCGAGCATTAACATATTCAACGTCAATGTGGAATTGCTCTTTAAATAATTTTACCAACCGTTCTGGTTCATACTTCCGCATAAACCCTTGGTCGATAAACATACAGGTAAGTTGGTCGCCGATCGCCTTGTGCAGCAAGAAAGCCAAAGTAGAAGAATCTACACCGCCGGATAGAGCCAGCAAAACTCGTTTATCCCCCACTTGTGCGCGAATTTCGCGAATCGATTCCTCAACAAAAGTAGCTGTCGTCCAAGTCGGTTCGCACTCGCAAATGTGGTAAACAAAATTGCGAATTAAAGCTATTCCCCCGATCGAGTGAACTACTTCTGGGTGAAACTGAACACCGTACAAATTTTTCTCGTGGTGAGCAACAGCAGCACACGGAGTATTGTCCGTGTGAGCGAGGATCTCAAAACCCGTCGGCAGTTGAGTACACGAGTCTCCGTGGCTCATCCACATCGTGCTGCCTTCTTCGACATTTGTCAGCAAATCAGTAGGATCGTCAATAAATAGCGATGCCTTGCCGTATTCCGCTAATTTCGATCGCTCAACCGTGCCTCCGAGCTGCTTGACCATCAACTGCATCCCGTAGCACACTCCCAACACCGGTATTCCCAAATTCCAAATTTCTGGGTCGCAGTGGGGTGCTTTTTCATCGTATACAGAACTCGGGCCTCCTGAAAGAATAATTCCTTTAGGATTGATAGCTTTTAACTGTTCAGCAGTAGTGCGGTAAGAAATAACTTCTGAATATACTTGAGTTTCGCGAATTCGACGAGCAATCAGTTCGGAATATTGCGAACCGAAGTCGAGAATCACGATGATCTGGCGATCAATCTGCTGCATTAAAGAGTTTGTGAGAACGGATTCAGTTTCTATTTTAGTAGTCACGGTTATTGCGTAATTGCTAAGTGATAATTGGGCAGAAAGTAGCGGACGTATCTGTCGCGGTCTCAGTACAATTCTAAGGAAGGCGAGGAACCATTGGTCGCTAGGAATAAATCTTATTTATACTAGATTGCAGTCAGCGATGTTAGTCTATTAATCGGGTACAAGGCAAGCATAGATTTACTTCGCTCCTTACCCTAATTAATTGAATTCTTGCTTCAGAAATAACTTCCAGAAGCAACCTAGTATAATTAAGGTCTAGGGACAGAGAATTATTACTTGTTAAATATTCTCCCTGACCGATGTTTTAAACAGAATTCAGGGGTATTCACACTACATTAACAAATTTGGGTCAAAAATGTATCTCCTATTTCACTTTTAACAATAATTTTGCGATCGCGCCCGAACATCACCGAGCCCACGGGGATGTGCAAGTTAGTGTGAGTAAAAATGCAATCCGATGACCGCAAGTCTATTTGTCGGGCGATGTCGCCGTAAATTTGATCGACCCAATTGCTGCCAGTTTGGGCGTCCAAAGCCCGCAATTGCCCGAGAGCATCTTCGGCTGTCGCTGCGGCAAAAATTGCGGAACACGCATCGGCAGGCATTCCAGCTTTAGCACAGTAAGCTGTGAGAATTTCCCTGCGCCCGTCAGCGAGGTGGTGGTGAGTGTGAAAAATTCCCGCCGCTAATTTCATCAGTTTCCCATGATAGCCAAACAGCAAAATTGACTGCACGCCCTGATATCCTGCTTCTACCAGCAGCGGGCCGAGCCAGTTAGCGGTTTTGACTAGCCTCTCAGGATTAATCCCCAGTTGTCGCGCCAAATCCAAACCGTTTTCGCCGATGCAGAAAACCAAACAGTCAAACAGTTCGGCTTTTTGTTGCAGTTGTTCGCGGTAAAGTTCCAACTGTCCAGGGGCACTGAGGGGTTGAGAAATGCCAGTTGTACCCAGCAGCGAAAGTCCTTCTACCACGCCGAAAGCTTCGTTAGAAGTCCGGGTGGCTAGTTGCCGCCCAGACGGCAGAATCAGGGTGACAGTAATTTTTTCTCCCCCTGCGAGTTCTCGGCTCAGATTCGATCGCAACAGCCGCATTGCGTAATCATAGATTGCCGCTCCTCCACCTGCTTTATGATGTCCAATTCCCTCCCCGCCAACAATCTGTATTTGTTCCCCCTCTCCTTCTCTCCGCAATTCCACCATTGCCCAAACGGGGGTATTGCGAGTCAGATCGAGATTGTCCCCCGGATCGGAGCGAGTCACACCTAAAGCGGTACCAGTTTTGAGTACAGACGCCTGTTCGATCGGAATTTCTACCGTTATTGGCGGTTCCAGTAAATTTACTGATACGCTATCTAGAGAGTGAATACCCTCACGCAAGCACCGCAAAGCTGCAAGTGCGGCCGCACAGGCAAATACTGGCAGTGTATACCCGGATAAAGGTTGAGTTTTGGTCACAATCTAATGCAGAAATCCGTAAATTTGCTGAGAATCGACATCACACCTTAGCAGTGATATCTCTCAAACGTTTAAGTTTAATTCTAGGGTTTGCTATTATCTGCAGTTAGCGTAATTTTTGTCAAGTAATAATTTTGTCCTAGCAGTTCCCGATCTCAGCCACAATTTTTTTGAGGTGCGGTAGCGGAACCCTCGTAGAGGATCGCCAATAACCCACTCCGAAGCCTTACGAGCACCTGCGGGGGATTTCCATAAACAACCCGGAATCTCGATCGCCAGCGCTAGGACTGAACCAACGGATTCCAGGAATTAGGTACAAATCGTCCTTCAGCAATATTCGGCAAGTCGATCGTCCTTCATTCTATAGATTTAGCTAGCCGTAAAGGTGCCAGAGGCGAGTCGAGGATCGGGCGCTAAATTTGCTTGGGCCTTTGGGGGACGTGTTTGAGGCGGAATTTGAGCAATTTTTGGCAGGCAAAATGCTGGGATCGCTTCTTTGTTAAGCCCTACAACCTACTTTTTTACAATTACCCAATTTATATCTCCCAAGCGGTTGATGTCCTAGCGATTGCCAGTCATTTATATTGATATGAATTACCCGGACGTGCCAGTCCTACTTTCGAGCTAGCCTCTTGAAGGTGGGGCTGGTTTTATCTAACCCTATTACTTCAATTCTCCAATCTAAAATCTAAAATCTACAATCTAAAATCGATTGACTATGGTTGAACCAGTTGCAGAGTTAAATGAACCTCTATCTCTTCAGACTCCAGAAATAGTAGACCCGAAAATATTTCAGCTCGTTCTCTCTGCAAAAACAGCTCTCAAAATTTCTAAAAAAGACGTTCGATCGACCCTGAAAGCCTCAACTTTAGACGGCGTTTTCGCGGCTGTCTTCGAGTCGGCGACTGGCGGCGTGCTGCTGAGCAACTTCTTGCTGCAACTCGGGGCGAGCAGCGTGGAAATAGGTATATTCTCGGCTATTCCGATGGTGGTAAATCTCCTGCAACCATTAGGAGCCTACATCGCAGATCAGACAACCAGCCGCCACTGGTACAACCTATTTGTATTCGGCGTGTCGCGGCTGCTGTGGCTGGTGCTGGCGGTGGCAATTGTTTGGGGTTCCCAGCACGCAGACCTCCACCAACTGCTGCAATGGACACTGGTAACAATCGTAGCAGCTAGCGTGCTGGCAGCTTTTGCCAATTCTAGCTGGTTCAGTTGGATGGCTACTGTGGTTCCTCAGCGCTTGCGGGGACGCTATTTTGGCTTTCGCAACAGTGCTGTCAGCCTCATCACTTTGCTGGGAGTGCCGTTGATGGGATTGGGAGTTTCAACTTGGGACGGCGGTCCCATTTTGGGCTACGGTATTGTTTTATTGGTGGGTGTTTTGGCGGGAATGATTAGTTTGGGGTGTCAATGCTTCATGGTTGATGTGAATCCCCAGGTCTACAAAAAAGATGCACAGAACGATCGACTTACAGAGAAAAAAGCAAAGCAAATAACAGATTTTGTGCCTTCTGTGCTGAAAGATTCTAATTTTTTAATGTTTATTCTGTACTTCAGTGTGTGGACATTTGCTGTTAATCTCAGCGCGCCTTTTTTTAATATCTACCTGCTGAAAGATTTAAGCTTGGATGTGAGTTTAGTAACGGTTTACACCAGCTTAAGTTCCGGGGCAAATCTACTGCTGCTGATGTTTTGGGGTAAGTTGGCCGATCGCTGGGGAAATCGCCCTCTGCTAATGGCGGTGGGGCTGGTGGTGGCGGTAACGCCTTTGCTGTGGTTGGGTACGGGCAATTACCCGTTTTCGGTGTGGGTGTGGCTGCCGCTGCTGCACTTGTTGGGGGGAACGACTTTAGGGGCGATCGCCCTGTGTAGTAACAATATTCAAATGGAGATAGCCTCGATCGAGCAACCTTCGACTTATTTTGCGATCGCCGCAGCGGTTTCGGGATTAGCTGGGGCTTTGGGAACTACCGCCGGCGGCTTTCTTGCCGAACTTCCGGGCATGAGTTTGGGAGCACTGTTTGCCCTCTCGGCTGCTGTGCGACTGGCAGGCTTGCTGCCTTTGGTTTTGGTGCGAGAACCTCGTAGCCAGTCGCTGCGGTCGATCGTCCCCACTTTTGGACGTTTCAAATTTAACCGGGGCTAGGAAATTTTCGTACAAATTTACCGATCGAGAAACCAGAAAAGCCCACCGCAGAAAATCTGAGAACGGCTGAAACAAATTTTAATCCACAACATAGTCCAAAGCTGCCACTTGTTCGTCCCCTACGTCACCATTATCTTGCAGCTAAATGACAAATAGATCAGATATAGCTGTTCTAAAAACTGACCTGGCATAGCGTAAATGTGTTTAAATGTTTCTTAGCTAGGGCGTCGGAGCGCTACTTCTGTTAGGAGAATCGAGCATTTTTCCCTAACCAAAGCTACTATTTCACACTCTGAATTTTTTACGTTTTAGCAGAAACGAGCATTTTCTCCGAACCAAACCTACGGTTTAACGCTCTAAGTTTTGAAGTTAAGAAATATAAATAAGATTCACATTTTAATACAATAAACTCGACTAGATGGTATTTTGGGACTAATATCCGGAGAATCGAAATAGCTAAAGATTGCCCAGCCAGATAACAATAGGGTCGAGCAAGAAATTAGGAGCGATCGCCTGACGCGATACAAAAACGGGAATTGGCAATTCTCTTGTAACCGATTACTAATGACACCTCGCTATCCAATTTCAGATTCAAAGAGAGAATTTAAAAATGAAACGTTTAATCGTTTGCTGTGATGGAACTTGGAACAAACTAGATACTCAGTGCCCAACTAATGTGGTTAGGCTTGCCCAGGCCGTGAAACGGACAGCCAGTGACGGGGTTCCGCAGATCGTGTTTTATGACGAGGGAATTGGAGTAGACAGTAACAAGATTGTGGGCGGAGTCACTGGGCTGGGAATCGATAAAAATATACAAGATGCCTATCGTTTTCTTTCTTTCAACTACGATCAGGGTGACGAAATCTATCTATTCGGGTTCAGTCGCGGTGCTTATACAGTCAGGAGTCTAGCGGGGATGATCTATTGCTCCGGTCTCCTATCCCGCCGTAACGTTACCATGGCATCACAAGCTTACGAGCTTTACCGTAAGCGAGAGATTTCACCAAAGCATCCGGAAGCAAAGAGTTTCCGCGAAAATTACGGCAAAGATAAGGGCGATCGCGTCCCGATTACCTTGCTTGGTTGTTTCGACACCGTTGGAGCCCTTGGTATTCCTCTTGTACCCGCCTTGAAGAAGTTTGAGGGACAGATCAAAACAAGGTACAAATTCCACGACACCACTTTAAATAAGGATATTGAGAATGCGTTGCACGCCGTTGCGATCGACGAAATTCGCGAAGTCTTTGATGTTACCCTGATGAAGAAAAATCCTGATGCCCCGACCCAGAAGCTTCGTCAAGTTTGGTTTCCAGGCGAGCATGGCTGCATCGGCGGTGGTACGCCAGAATACCGCGGGTTATCAGATGCTGTCTTAAAGTGGATGTTGGATCAAATCAGTGACCTTGAATTGAAGCTGGAATTCGAGCCAGAGGCCATTGAGGATATCAAGCCTGATTATAAGGCTTCATTTCAAAACAATCCTGGGTTCTTCAAATTTGCAGGAATCAAGTGGCGCGAGGTGGGGGAGACCCTTGAGGATCTTCATGAAAGCGCGATCGAGCGATTGAAAAAACGCCAAGACTATCGGCCTAAAAATCTGCAAAAGATTCTCTCCAAAGTAATTGAAAATATAGAAAAATAATCAAACTTTATCAATCTCTGAGAACCGAACATAAGAAGACGATCTAATCTACAACAATCGAAAGGAAAAGCAATCATGACAAGAGATACATCTCGAGATGGATTCAGCAACAAAGCTTTAGCATATACCTTGACTCATTTCAAACCAATTTGGGATTTAGTTCAAAGTTACGAGCCTCTGAAACGTAAACTAAACAAATTTTTTCTCAATAGTATCATTTACAAACTTCCCACTCGCCCGCTTCCCTATAGCTTAATGGGCTTAGATCCCAAAATTCCAGGGACAGATATTCCCAAGAAAACTGATACCTACATCTCTTGGGATTCACTTACAGACAAGACTTATACTGGGCGACATTTACCTCCCGACCCAGAATTTAACAAAGAAGGGAATTTACCACCACTGGAAAAAGTAAAGACCTTATTCCAAAAAAGAGATGGAAAAACCATTTATTCAGAAAAATCGACCCTGCTTTTTCCCTATTGGGTGCAGTGGTTTACAGATAGTTTTCTCCGGATAGATCAGCAAAACCGCTTCAAAAATACCTCCAACCATCAGATTGATATGTGTAATGTTTACGGGTTGACCCGCAAACAAACAAATATGCTCAGAGCTTTCAAAGATGGTAAATTTAAAACTCAAAAACTCAAGCGCCAAGATGGCGTAGAAGAAGAGTATCCACTCTTTTATTATGCCGATCCTGAGCAGGGTATTGTCGATCCTCAATTTGAAGGTCTTCATGCACCCCTTAATGATGAGAAAAGACAACCCCCCGAAAAGAAAAGCAAGCTATTTGCAATGGGAGTTGAACGGGCAAACGTCCAAATTGGCTATGTCATGCTCAACACTTTATGTATCAGGGAGCATAATCGAATTTGTGATGTTTTGTCCAAAAGCTATCCGCAATGGGACGATGAGAGGCTCTTCCAAACCGCGAGAAATATTCTCATGGTGATTGTTCTCAATATCATTATGGAAGAGTACATTTTCCACATTACGCCCTATAATTTTAGGTTCTTTGCCGATCCTGAAGCTTTTACCAAGGAAAGCTGGTATCGAGAAAATTGGATGGCGATTGAGTTTAGTTTTGTCTATCGCTGGCATAGTGCGGTTCCGGAAACCTTTATCTATGACGGCAAAGAAAAATCTATGTACGATTCCCTCTGGAATAATCAGATGTTAATCGATAAAGGCTTGGGTGCATTGATGGAAGAAACTTGTTCCCAACCAGGCACTAGAATTGGTTTGTTTAACACACCTGATTTTCAGATCGCAGGAACACCCTATACATTTATTGATGCTACCGAACTAGCATCTGTTAAACTCGGACGGCAGGCGCAGTTAGCCAGTTATAACGATTACCGCGAAATGTGTGGTTATCCCAGGGTGACTGATTTCAATCAAATTACGGGTGACGAATACGCTCAACAGAAATTAAAAGAGTTGTACGGTCATGTTGATAAGATTGAATTATTTGTGGGATTGTACGCTGAAGATGTCCGCCAAAATTCAGCAATTCCGCCTTTAGTAGCACGGATAATTGGCATTGATGCTTTCTCCCAAGCTTTAACTAATCCTTTGTTATCGCCTAAAGTCTTCAATAAGGAAACTTTTTCTGAGGTTGGTTGGGAAATTATCCAAAATACCAAAACAGTCTCTGATTTAGTGAATCGTAATGTTCCTCCAAGCGATCCCAAGTACAAAGTCTCCTTCGATCTTTAAGTTGTAGCTGACAAGTAAGACTCAAGGTAATGGGGGGCGCAAACACACCTGCGCCCTCAAAAATGAGGAATAAAAAGGCGATCTTTTCGCAAGCGATCAGCTACGGCAATTCGGAAGCAATTGCACCAGCATTTATACTGTTTAACAGATGCAACGGTTTGTGTAGAGCTTTTTTTAGCGATTAACCAAAGGTTATGTTATGAACAAGAAGTTATTTACCGAATATCCCGAACAAGACGAACGCAAATATTACGATCTTTTGGTTGAGCAGGCCAAGCTTCGGATGGATAATCTTTACGGCAATAAGGAGCGGGCGCTGCGAGATACTCACGCCAAAACTCATGCTTGCGTTAAAGGAACTCTGGAAATTTTTGACTTTGATGAGGAAGCGATTAAACGGGAATTGGGCAAACGCGCTTCGTTAAGTTCTTCGCAACTGAATGCGATTTCCCTTAAGCAAGGTTTGCTGGCCAAACCCAAACAATATCCTGTTTGGTTGCGATTTGCTAACGGGGCTACCAAAGTATACCCTGATTACCAAAAAGATTCGCGCTCAATATCACTGAAAGTGATGGGGGTGGAAGGGGAACGACTCACGCAAAGCCACGAGTCAAAAACCCAGGACATCATTGTTCACAATTCAGAGATATTTGTGAGCCAAACCATCAAAGATTACTACGGCTTTTTTTCTGCTCTGGTTGAATCACCAGAGACATTGAAAAAGTGGCTAATCCGACATCCCAGACACTTTCTAGCGGTCTCGACGCTTACGGGTAGCCGGACTCCGAAGAGTTTGCTAACAGCAAAATATTGGAGCGGTTCACCCTCTGCGTTGGGTCTCAATCCCGATTTCGATCCCTCCCAGCCTGGTCTAGTTCCTGTCGAATATCCTGCTGTAATTAAGTATGGGTTTACTCCGGTTTCATGCAAACCTCCGCACGAGATAATTCCCGAACAATCTCGACCGGGAATTCCTAAATTTCCCTTTGTCGATCGCGCTAAAGCCTTGGGTTTAGATCCCAATAAACCAGACAATTATTACCGCGATGATCTAATTCAAGCCTTGGCGAAACCTGATGCCCAATACTGTTGGGATTTTGGCATTCAGTTCCAAACCAGCTTAAAAATGCCGATCGACGATGGCATCAATGTCTGGAAGGAAAAGGATTCACCCTTCTTGAGAGTAGGTCGTCTCACCGTCAAGCATCAGATTATTGATTATGAAAAACAATCGGATTTCAACGAAAACCTGAGATATTCTCCCTGGAACGGCTTAGCAGTTCATCGTCCTGTAGGTGCGATCAATCGCATACGCGGTGTTGTTTACCCCGTTGTAGCGAATTATCGCCTTCAAAAGCGAGGTCTTGTCCACCAAGAACCAACCGGAGAAGAAACTTTTTAAGGGAATAATTTTTGTCGGGGACATCCCACCGGAAACGATATTAACAAGCGAAACCTTCAAAAAATCCCATCCCTTTTTAGGGGGTGGGAATGTTGAAAATTATTAATTTTTAGTGATTCAGTCCTTAGTCCTCATTATTCAGTAGCAATTAATCAATAACTGGGTTCGTACCCAATTATTAATTATTCTGCTAGCAACCAACTGATGACTAATGACCAACGACTGATGACTAATAAATTAAGCTTGCCGTGAGTAGTATTCCACCACTAGCAGTTCGTTAATCTGTAGAGCAATCCACTCGCGTTCGATAACGCCGTTAACTTTGCCAACCAGTTTTTGCTTATCAAATTCCAAGTGATTCGGCAAGTGAGCCAAGCCTGGGTCTTTGAGATTAGCTTCTACCATTGTGCGCGAGCGCTCTCTATTTTTCACAGCAACCACATCACCAGGCTTGCACTGATAGCTGGCGATATTGACTTCACGGTCATTGACAGTTATGTGACCGTGATTTACCAATTGTCTAGCGGACGGAATGGTTGGAGCCATTCCCATCCGAAACACAGTATTGTCCAAGCGCATTTCCAAAAATTGCAGTAACACTTGACCTGTGGAGCCCGTGACACGGCGGGCTTTGCGGACGTAACGGAGCAGTTGGCGTTCCGTCACACCGTAATTGAAACGGAGTTTTTGCTTTTCTTGCAAACGAACCGCATACTCAGAGAGCTTTTTGCGGTTTTGACCGTGCTGTCCAGGCGGATAATCTCGTCTGGGGGTTTTGCGGGTTAGACCCGGCAACTCTTTCAGGCGACGGACGATTCTCAATCGGGGGCCTCGATATCGAGACATTTATTTTCCTCTCTAATATCTGTATGCAATTTTATGCAGACTCTATATTATATGTTGGTAACGGTCAAAATTCAAATAAAGATCGATAAAAAAACGATCGACCGCAGCGCGAGCCATAATGTGAGGTAAATTCTGAAGGAAAAGCCGATCGCTCGATCGCCCCAATCAGCCAAAAGAACTCACTACTCGATCTGCCATGCACAACCGCAATTTTTCCCGCACTTCTTCCCCAAAGCCAGCACCGACAGGCTCAAACCCTACCGCGCGCTGGATATTAGCTCTCGGCACGCAGCTAGCAGCACTCGGTTTGTTGGCAACAGCACTGCCAATCTCACCAGCATCAGCCATCACTATTAGAATCCCTCGCTCTAGGAATCCCTATCGCGTCTGCGCCCTAGAACTAATCGAAGCCGGAGTGGGGGCAGAGGCAGCAGCCGCCGCTTGTGCTGACGCCCTCCGCCCCCGCGACATATCTAAATGCGCCCTCCAAATCAACCGCAAAACCAATATTTCGGGTGTCGAAGCGCTCTCTAGCTGTCGGCGGGTGAGGCGTCCCAAAGAATTGGCTACTTGCGTAGTGAATATTAACGGCAAAAGTCGAACTCAACCTGCTGATCCCCTGGTAGTGCTCGATGGATGCCGCCGCAGTTTATTACCACAACAGTTTTCTGAATGCGTAGTCGGTTTGAGCGGCAGGCTCGACTTTCCCACTGACAGGTTAATCGCCACTTGTCTTGACCCCAGAGACAGCGTGAGCCAGTTGGACGGACGCCCTGCACCGACGCCTCCTGTGGAGCTAATTTCACCGCCTTCGCCCCCCAATTAATTTGTCAGTTGTTAGTTGTCAGTGGTCAGTTGTTAGTTGTTATTTGTTAGTTGTTATTTGTTATTCCACAGCTATTAGCTACTGCCAATCGCCAACTGCCAACTGCCAACTGCCAACTGCCAACTGCCAACTGACTACTTTTTTATAATCAAATGTCAGAAATTTTTGCTCAAATTACAGTCGAAGAATTAGCTCGTCAATTAGCAGAAACCAATGCTGAGAAATTGCAGCTTGTAGACGTGCGGGAACCTTACGAAATTGAACTCGCGGCGCTGCCGGGATTTGTAGCTTTTCCGCTGAGCGAGTTTGCCGAATGGTCTGGTGCAATTGACGCTAGACTCGATCGCGACACCGAAACCCTAGTTCTGTGCCACCACGGAGTGCGATCGGCTCAAATGTGCCACTGGTTAGCCACTCAAGGATTTACTAACGTTAAAAATATCGTTGGCGGCATCGATGCTTACTCAATGGTGGTGGATCGAACCGTCCCCCGCTATTAACATCACATCCAGTTCTTAACTATCGTTTTCTTCAGAGTCCGCGCGGGCGGACTTTGTATCTGTATAAGCGAAATATATTTCCCCCGAATTACCTAATTAACAGCAGCCAATCGAAAATTTAAAAGCTTACTCATAGTGAGCCGATCGCGCCCCTGCCTTTTCGAGTCATAAAGAGCCTCATCAGCCGCCATTAGCAGCGTTATCGCATCATTTTCCTCGCTCGGAACAACGCTGGCAATTCCGAAACTAATCGTTACCACAGAATTAGGTAGACCGTCAAGACTCTGCGGGTTAAAAAGAATATTCAAATCTTTCACTTTCGCTCTAATTTGTTCGGCAACAACCACAGCCGCCGACGCATCAGTTTCAGGTAAAATCACAGCAAACTCCTCGCCCCCGTAGCGAGCAGCTACATCAGCAGGCCGCGGGAGCGATCGGCGAATTGTCTGAGCTACCGATCGCAAACACTCATCTCCTGCTTGATGTCCGTAGGTATCATTATATATTTTGAAATAATCGAGGTCGCACAAAATTAAAGATATCGGAGACCCCTCGCGAGCCATATGTTTCCATTCCGTTCGCAAGCAACTATCAAAATACCGTCTGTTGCCAATTTGAGTAAGTTCGTCCACATTCACCAAAGCTTGCAATCTTTGATTTTCTTGCTGCAACTCCTCAAAACGAACCACCAATAACTTGTCCTGGCACAAATTTTGCCCTTGAAAATACAGGCGATATAATTCGCAAGACAAACTACAGTTATTTCCCTCTAATTTGACCAATCCCATGCTCTCTAACTGATAAGCCATCAAAGGTTCAAGGTGAATGCTATTTTTAGCAGCGACAACTTGTTGGAAGGCGGAGGCGAGTTCGGGCTGCTGTTGAATGGCGATCGACTGATTTTGCAAGTAGTCGCTATAAATTCCGCTGTGAGTAGGAGCTGCTGTTAAAAGTTCTGCCAACTTGGCTAGCCCCAGTTCCTGCCCTGGTTCATCCCGATCGACTGAGAGGCGATTTTGTTGCAAAATTGCCAGGTGATACAGCGCTAAATGCACTAAATAAGGATGCCCGCCTACCATGTTCATTAATTGCTCGATCGGATCGCTATTGCTCCAGTTCAGTCCGTGTCTGCACGCCAAATCTTGAACTTGTTCAGCAGTAAATTCTGAGAGTTTCATCGGCATTCCTACATTAAATGGAGATTGATTAAGCCTCAAAGCAATATAAATTTCGGTCGAATGAATGACAACAATGCGGAGTTTTTGCCAAGTAGTACTAGCGCGAGCTTGTTCATACCAAAAACGGATAATAGAAAGAAAATCTTGAGCAATGTTAGTGCGTTCAAATATGCGATTTATTTCGTTAATCACCAAGATAATGGGACTATCAATTAGTTCGAGCAAATAGTTTTCAAAGTAAATTGTGCAGCTTACCTTGCTGCCCATATCTTCATCCCAGAATTCATCAATATTTGGTTCGAGTTTGAGTTGCCGAGCGACATTGACACAAAGCCAGCGTAAAAATTTATCTAAACTAGCAAAAACCGCTGCGTCGGCTTGCTGAAAGTCTACAGTTACTGTGCGGTATCCACGATCGACTGCCGCGTGAATTATCCGCAGCATCAGCGAACTTTTGCCCATTTTTTTGGGAGCTTTAATGCGAACAAGGCCTCCGGGTTTGCTAATTTCTGCACAGACCAACGCTTCGGCCCCTGAGCGCTCAATATAAAATGGAGAGTCAAGCGGTATGGGGCCGCCGGGAAAATCTAGGTCGGCAACTGTTTGGATCGAGTTTGGTGATTTTTGGAGTCCAGCCATAGTCATTGTGCAAGGCGATACCCTGACTGTATCTTACTGTGCGTCAACCTTTGTCAGGTTAGGAAGTAGACGAGCGGTGTCCAAGATCGATCGACAATCCTACAAAATCTAAGTTTTTAGGGACTTCCCGGAACTGACTTTGCTATAGTAGTGTCACTTTACCCAGTCTCAAACCCTGCTTCAACACGGCTCTGCAGACCGACAAAAATTCGACGGTAGCCCAGACGCGCTCATTCTTGGCTACCGGAAAAATAACTCGTCGGTCGTCAATGTCGCGCAGGAAGAGCCCCCATCAAAGGAGAAATAATCATTGTCACGTCGCTACCTGTTTACCTCTGAATCGGTCACTGAAGGCCATCCTGATAAAATCTGCGATCAAATTTCAGATACGATTTTAGATGCCTTACTGACTGAAGACCCCAAAAGCCGCGTCGCAGCCGAAGTTGTCGTCAACACCGGCTTAATGCTGCTGACGGGCGAAATTACCACTAAAGCTCAGGTAAATTACATAGAATTAGCCCGGAAAAAAATAGCCGATATTGGCTACATTCACGCTGACAACGGCTTTTCAGCCAATAGTTGCTCAGTGTTGGTGGCTCTGGATTCTCAGTCTCCCGATATTGCTCAAGGGGTGAACACAGCCCACGAAAGCCGGGAACAATCGAGTGAAGAGGAATTAGACGCCATTGGAGCCGGCGACCAAGGTTTGATGTTCGGCTTTGCTTGCAACGAAACGCCGGAAATGATGCCTCTGCCGATCAGTTTAGCGCACCGGATTTGCCGTCAACTGGCCGCAGTCCGCAAAACCGGTCAGTTATCTTACCTGCGTCCCGACGGCAAAAGCCAAGTTACAGTCATCTATGAGGACGGCAAACCCGTTGGCATAGATACGATTTTAATTTCTACGCAGCACACCGAAACGATCGGCGACATCACAGACACAGCCGCAGTTCAAGCCAAGATCAAAGAAGACCTTTGGACTGCTATCGTCCAACCTGTGTTTGCCGATATTAGCGTGAAGCCGGATGCAGAAACTCGCTTCCTTGTCAACCCTACCGGCAAATTTGTGGTCGGCGGGCCTCAAGGAGATTCGGGTTTGACGGGCCGCAAAATTATTGTGGATACCTACGGTGGCTATTCCCGCCACGGCGGCGGCGCTTTTTCTGGGAAAGACCCCACCAAGGTAGACCGCAGCGCGGCTTATGCTTGTCGCTACGTTGCTAAAAATATCGTAGCTGCTGGTTTGGCCGAAAAGTGCGAAGTGCAGTTGAGTTATGCGATCGGCGTTGCGCGGCCGGTTAGCATGATGATCGAAACTTTTGGCACTGGAAAAGTTGATGACGATCGCCTTTTGGAAGTTGTGAAGCAGCATTTTGAACTGCGTCCTGCGGGAATCATTCAGGCATTTAACTTGCAGAATTTGCCTGCTGAAAGAGGCGGCCGTTTCTATCAAGATGTGGCGGCTTACGGTCACTTCGGACGCACTGATTTAGATTTGCCTTGGGAGGAAACTGATAAGGCGGAACTTTTGAAAGCAGCTTTGAGCCAGCAGTTGTCTGCTGTTGCTGGATAGTACAATTTTGGGGCGTGTACTGCGCCCCTTATCCATAAATAATATCGGGTGCTATCAATGAATGTAGGGTGCGTACTCCGCACCTTATTCATAAATAATATCGGGTGTTCTTCGGCGCATCTTATCCATAAATAATACCGGGTGCTACCAATCAATAATAACGTAGCGGGTTCAGTGCCCACCTTCAAAGAAAAAAAGACTAAATAAATGCGCTTTTTCACACCTTTCCAATCAGCAATTCGCAGTTTTGCCTCTTCCCTCCAACAGCGGTTGGCGACGACTGGATTTTCTGCACCAAATCCAGCAACGCTGCCCAGTTCGTTTGCAACTAACAATCCTGGTGGAATTCGCGGCGTTTGGATAACCACCACTGACTCCAAAGTTCTAACATCAAAAGAGCGAACTGCTGAGGCAATGGACTTTCTCGCCGATACGGGATTTAATACCGTTTTTCCTATAATTTGGAGCCAGGGTTATACGGCTTATCCTTCTCAGATAATGCGAGAAAACTTTGGGGTGGAAATTGACTCGCGCTATCAAGGTCGCGACCCTTTAGCGGAAATATGTGTTGAAGCCAAGAGAGTTGGTTTAAAAGTGATTCCTTGTTTTGAATACGGATTTGTGAGTTCTTACAATCGCAAGGGCGGTCATTTGCTGGCGAAAAAACCTGAGTGGATTGCCCGTGATGCCAGCGGCAATTTACTTAAGAAAAATAACTTTGACTGGATGAATTCTCTTGACCCGGAAGTGCAAGACTTTGTGCTGGGGTTGATGCTGGAAGTTGCTAAGAATTATCCGGTAAACGGCGTTCAAGGAGACGATCGCATTGCGTTTCCCGTAGAAGGCGGTTACGACGAAAAAACGGTTAAACGCTATCGAGAAGAATGCGGGAGAGCCGCACCATCGGATTGTAAAGAACAACATTGGGTGCAGTGGCGCGCTGATATTATTACTGGCTTTGTGGCTCGTTTATACCGAGAAGTGAAAGCGATTAATCCTGATTTGTTGCTATCGATGTCGCCGAGTCCTTATGACTGGGGACTGGTGGAATATTTGCAAGATTCTAAAGCTTGGGTTGACAAAAACTTGGTGGATCTGTTTCACCCGCAGTTTTATCGCCGCGATTTTAATGCTTACAAACAATTGGTCGATAAAATGATGTCGGGACAGCTTAGCGGGCAGCAAGTAAAGTGCGTGTCGCCTGGTATTTTGTTGACGAATCGAGGCAGCAAATATAGCATAACTCCCGAGCTGTTGTTGCAAGTAATTGCTTACAACCGCTCTCAGGGCATTCAAGGAGAAGTGATGTTTTTTTACGAAGGTTTGCGAGATAACGATAACGCTTTGGCTAAGGTTTTGAAAAAAGGGCCCTATGCTCGTTGAGAGATTGTCCCGGAATCAAGCTGTTTCCGGTTGGCTGCGGTCAACCCCGCCGATCGCTATTCCAAACCAAGTTGGTATAAAATAAGATGTGGCACCATTCTCCATAAGCTTTGATTAACAGGCAAGATGCCTATTCCACAAAGGGTGAGTTTTCTTGTGGAACAGCTATCTTGCCTGTTGCTGACAATGGTGCAAGATGGGAGGATAAAATGATATAGCAGAGTTAGGCTATCTCAAAACCCAGCAATGCGAAGCAGCAAGCGCTACTAATTGTCAAGGTGATTGCCCCAACAAACCCAATAATTAATAATTGGGGAGTTGCAAAAATAGTGGAATAAGACATATTTTAGAAGTGGGTGCAAGCTTTTTTTTAGAAGTAGCGTTTTGTAGACACCATATTTTTTAAAGACAGTTTAAAAGAGCAATCTCAACCGCTCGCCAAAATATTAGGATAAATCAGTGACCTCAGCAGCAAGCCTCATCGAACAGCTACCCCAGCTCAGCGATGCTCAATTCCATCAAAAATATTTGAAACAAAAACAAGGGATGCGAACCTTGGCGACTATATTGCCGCAAGTAGAACAGCAAAGTCTGGCGTTGCGGGCAGTAAAATTAGCTCTAAAAGTAAATTTAAAACTCGGCTCGAAGCTAGCAGGAACGGTAAAGCCAGAATTTCAAATAGCCACAATAAAATTAATCGACAAAATCCCCACTTCGCCGCTGCTCAAAATTCAACTGCTGGCCCTCACAAGTTCAGATATGGCAATTCCGATGCTGGTGGCCGCATTGAACCACAAAGAAAGTGCAGTGCGCCTGGATGGGATTCGAGCGATCGGGAAAATAGGCTCCGAAGCAGCAGTAATTGAATTAGCCCGATCGCTCGAATCCAAAGATTCCCAAATCCAAGCTTGGGCCGCTTGGGCTTTAGGAGAAATTGACTCGAAATTAGCCGCCGTAGCACTGCTCAAAGCCATCAAACACCCAGAGTCGAGGGTGCGCGCCTGGGCTGTTTGGGCTTTGGGCAAAATTAACCCGAAAACAGCCGTCCCCGCGCTGCTCAAAGCCCTCAAACACCAAGACTCCGAGGTTCGCTGGCGGGCTGCCGTCAACTGCGGGAAAATCGCCGTCTCTGAGGTAGTTCCCGGGCTGCTGAATGCCCTCAGAGACGAAAATCACATCGTCCGGGCTAGGGCCGCGGCGGCTTTGGGGAAAATCGGCGATTGTGAGGCAGTACCCGGCTTAGTAGAATTGCTTCACGACGATCCCGACTCCTATGCAGTTTCTTTGAGGGCCGCCGAGGCCTTGGGACAAATTGGCACGGAAACGGCTGTGGCCGGGCTGGTGCAAGCCCTCAACCATGACGACTCAGACGTGCGCGGCAGTGCAGTTTCTGCCTTGGGGGAAATCAGCAGCGAGGTGGCTATGGTGGCAGTAATCGGGTCGCTCTCGGATCGAGATATTTTCGTGCGTGGCAGGGCGGCGGTTGCCCTGGGGAACATCAATACAGAGGGAGATGCTAAATTGCCCAAAATGGTGGTCGCGGGACTGGCGAGCGCAATTGGCGACACCGAATCTTATGTGCGGTGGAGAGTTGCTGCTGCTTTGGGGGAAATTGGGACAGAGGAAGCTGTGGCAGGTTTGGTGCGGTTGCTGGGGGACGAAAATTCTGGAGTGCGCCAAAAGGCTGTTAAATCCCTCGGTCAAATTGGCTCAACGGCTGCTATTGTTGCTCTGGAAACAGCTTTAAATCGCGAATTTGCTGACGTTCGGGCGCTGGCTGTCCAATACTTGGCGGATGTCAGCAGTGAGGCAGAAACAGTTGATTTTGATTCCTCAGTCTCTGCAGATTTATCGGGTGAAAAACTGCCGAAAATCCTGATTGCTTCGCAAGTAGAAGCCAGTGAATACATTGTCGATCGCGCTGTGGGGCGCCAGATCAAATACCTGATATCGATCGGCAGTCCGGGTGTGCCCGAACCCAAAACTTTTCATCAAATCCCGAACCGAATGTGTCTGGAGTTTAACGACCTCGACACCCCCGTTGACGACCCCGATCAAATCTTGCCTAGCCTTGAGGATGTACTGAAAATTATTGACTTCGCCCTCAAAATTTCGTCGCAGAGAGGCAGTTTGCTGATCTGCTGCCAAAGTGGGATCAGCCGTTCAACTGCCACAGCTTTGATTGTTTGTGCTGCGCTGTTGGGTCGCGGCAAGGAACGGGAAGCTTGGGCGGTTGTGCTTGCCGCCAGACCCCAAGCCAAGCCGAATCGCTGGATGGTACACTTGGCCGATGAAGCTTTGGGTAGAGACGGTAAGCTAGCACTGGCGATCGAATTGACTACCGCAACTCCAGAACTCGCAATCGCCAACAGTTGACCTGCAGAAAGCGGGTTTCTTTTCGCAAGCCCTACAGTTATACTCAACTAACGACACTTCACCTCAGACTTGTCTTTGCGGGGCAACGATGCCAAAAGTCGATCGCCAGGGTGCAAAAGTTCGATCGGCTGCTGCATTTGTGACATTCTGTGCTAGGAAGTTGTCGGATGCTCAACAAAAACCGTTAAGCAATCGTCGCATTGCTGGCAGCCAAAGTCCAAAGCGAAGGAATCGGGTGCATTGTCAACAGACAATATCAGCTTTGGGCTACTCACAGGCAAAACAGGTCTGAGAGAATTTTCTGCCTGTAACATTCCACGCAGGGATAATTCACTGCGGGGATAAAGTTTTATTTTTTTTTGCCTGCTGCAGACTTTTACGAGTCGAAAAAGTAATTTGGCAACAGTCCTCAACAGCCTAATTATCTCTTAGACATCAACCGAATTTAAGTTTCTCCTCTGACTCGACCAGAGTTTCAGATGCTTTTTCGCAGATGTCTACCGTCAAATAGACAAGATTTTCCGTTTGGAGAACTTAAGATCGTGATAGATTTTAACAGAATACAGGGGTTGCATATGTCAAAAATTAACTTGCTAAAAAAAACAGGACATGAAGCAAGTTTCTCGGTTGCCGTTTGGGAAGACCAGGGGGAATTGAATCCAGACTTAGAACCATTTAACCCGCCGAAAAAAAACGTGAAAACGCGAAAGGTTAACCAAAAAAATACCAATTTAGGTAAACAGATGCCAGTTTTTATTTCCGGAGAAGTGGCTTCTATAGAGACCGTGAAGAAAAAAAAAGCCAACCATGATTTTGTAGAAACATTATCCTTAAAAGTTAGCAAAAGTTTGCCATCTAAAATTGGCGGTTTGCCTATCCATCAAAAAATTGGCTACGGGTATTTGCTGGCAATAGGAATCGGCTTTCTTGGCTCGCTGAGCGGACTGGTGATTGCCGATTACTACCAAGGACAAGGATTAAAGCAATTCAATGATGCTCATCTACAAGCGCAATTGCTCGGCAATTTTAAAGATGCAGCGCTGGCGGCCCAATTGCAGGGTTCACAGCTAGATTCTTTTGTAGATAATTCAACCAAGCTAAAACAGCAAGAAGAGCAGTTGGTTAAGAGTATTGTTAAGGCGAAAAATCTGCGGTTGCGTATAGAAAAGTTTGTAGACAGCCAGCCCGCTTGGCTGGCAGCAAAACCGGAAGTTCTCAAGTTTTTGCTGCAAGATTGCACAAAAAAATTAGAAGCATACGCCGATACTCTCCAGTCAACCTTGCAGACAATCCAGCAATCGCAACTATCGCCTCGGGAGATAGAGTCTGCCAGAAAATTGCTCGCCATCGAAAGTGGAGAAGGTGTAAAACAGCTCAACAACAGCCTTGAGGAATTGAGCAAAATCCTCGATATTGCCCAGCAGCAAGAAGGCCAAGGTGGTGAAGTGATGGAAGACGCCCAAGGAATGGAAAAAGCCATAATTATTATTAGTATGCTGCTGTCGGTAGTGGTGGCTGGAATGGTGGCTTACCGGACGAGTCGGGCGATCGCCAAACCTGTGATCAGCGTCACTAAGGTGGCCGAACAAGTAGCCGCCGAGTCTAATTTTGACTTGCGAGCCCCCGTCACGGCACAAGGCGAAATAGGCTCTCTGGCTGTCTCTCTCAATCACCTAATCGAGCGGGTTTCGGAACATACAAAAGAATTGAAACAAGCTAAGGAAGCCGCCGTCACCGCTAACACTGCTAAAAGCCAGTTTTTAGCAAATATGAGCCACGAATTGCGGACGCCTTTAAATGCGATTATCGGCTACAGTCAACTACTTTCAGAAGATGCCCAGGATGCGGGATTTGATGAGTTTGTACCCGACTTGCACAAGATTCAGACAGCCGGCACGCACCTGCTATCTTTGATTAACGATATTCTTGATTTGTCAAAAATTGAAGCGGGGGGTATGAAACTCGAAATCCAGGAGTTTGACATCGAATCCCTGGTTGACAATGTTGCGAGTGCCGCGAAACCGTTAGTAGAGAAAAATGGCAATGTTTTGGAGATTGAGTGCGATCGAACTGTGGGCATAATGCACGCAGATTTCAAAAAAGTCCGGCAGGTTTTGATGCACCTGCTGAGTAATGCTGCGAAGTTCACCAAAAACGGCAGAGTGAAACTGAGTGTCAGGCGCATTGAAGGCAGTGGCAAATTGAATACAGCAGGGCGATCGGCGATTGACGATTCAATGGCTGCCGATGAAACTCATTCTGCGGCGATCGCTTGTCCCCTGCTGAATGTTCAAGAGTCGGATTGGATTTGTTTATCTGTTAAAGATAGCGGAATTGGAATGTCGGAAGAACAACAGCACAAATTGTTTGAAGCTTTTGTACAAGCTGACTGTTCATCAACGCGACCGTACGATGGCGCGGGATTGGGGCTGACACTTAGCCGCTACTACTGTCAGATGATGGGCGGGGAAATTTTGGTAGAAAGCGAAGAGGGAAAAGGGTCTATTTTCACTGTCCGTATACCAGCAGGAAACGGGTGATGTAATTTTTGGGCGAGAGATGTAGAGGGGTAGGCAGAGGGGCGAAAATGTATGTTTCAAACCTCTGGCTTTATGTCGAAATGCTTTAGTCTTGTCAGTGGGGGGCGATCGCACTCTGTTAATTCTAATTGGGGCTTGCTGAATAAGTGGTTCAAGTAAACAGTGTATAGATTTTCGGACGAAGAAAGGTAGTAATGGTGCAAGAAAAACAGGTATAATGACTCAAAACCCGTGCATCACCATTTGCGCTCGTGTACCGAAAAGCTGAGCTTGCCCCAAGCCCCCCATCCGATTTTGAACTACCCTTTGAAGGAAGGTTGTCAGCAGATAACCG
>NZ_JAUBOY010000111.1:0-3600 GCF_036700465.1 Microcoleus sp. T3_A4
CACAAAAGCGTTCCCAGACATTGGCGCTTTCGCGCTGCTGTAAGGTTGTTGTCATTTGTTTATGATTGCTTTATTTGGTTGTCAATGTTCGTGACGGCTTTGTGTTCCGCCATGTAAATAAACATAAAGCATATTCTCAGGTTTGTAAAGTTTTTTAACAACAGATTAACTGATAACAAGTATAAAGTTAACTTATCAATAGAAAGAAAACTGGATAAAGAGGTAAGAATGCACAAAAAAGTAGGTAAAGCCTGGAAGCGCGTCGCCTTCAGGCATGGAAATATTAAGATACAGACTTTTGCTGGCTGGGGATCATAATGAGAGCCCAATAGGGAACTTCAGCGGGATCGACATCTGCGATCGCCCGAATTCGCTGATTCGGCATAGTTGCGCGTTCTATATACAGTGCTCGATCGAACTGTCCCAACTCAATCAGCACGTCCCGGACTTTCGCAAAATGTCGGCCCAGCTTAATAATCACAGCAGCATCAACAACCGCCAGTCGATCGCGCAAAACCTCAGCATCCAGCGTCGCAGGCATAATACTTAACACATCGTTACGATAAGTTAGTGGCACTCCCAACGCAGCCGCACTAGCCATTGTCGAAGAAATTCCCGGCACAACTTCCGTCGTAAATCTCCCCGACAAACGGTTGAATAAATACATAAATGAGCCGTAGAGAAAAGGTTCGCCCTCACATAGCACGGCAACATCCTGTCCCTCGCTTAGATGTGCGGCAATTTTATCGGCAGCAATATCATAATAAGGTTGAGACGATCGCGTCGGACTAAAAGGCAGCGGCATGGGAATCTCAATTTGTTCCGGGCGCAGATAATCTGCGACGATCGCCCGCGCCAGTACCTTACCATTTTCCATCGCCGGATAGGCAATCACCGGCACCGATTGCAAAATCCGATAAGCTTTCAAAGTAATCAACTCTGGATCGCCAGGGCCAATACCCAAACCGTACAATTTACCAGTAGCCTTAGTCATAATTCATCCTTTTTCGCTAACGCATTCACAGCCGCCGTTGCCATTGCACTGCCACCGCGCCGCCCGTGCAACGTAATAAATGGCACTCCCCGACTGTTGGCGGCCAGTTCGGCTTTGGATTCGGCAGCCCCCACAAATCCTACCGGGAAACCCAGAATTAAAGCCGGTTTAGGTGCTCCGGCATCCAGCATTTCCAGTAGTCGGAACAAAGCAGTCGGGGCATTGCCAATTGCCACAACCGCACCCTGCAAGTTGTCCAGCCATAAATCCAGGGCCGCCGCAGATCGAGTATTTCCCATTTGCCGTGCCAACTCCGGGATTTCGGAATGCCAGAGGGTGCAAATCACCGGATTGTCAGCGGGAAGGCGTTTGCGAGTGATGCCTTCGGCCACCATCCGCGCATCGCAGAGAATAGGCGCACCTGCGACGAGGGCGTTGTGTCCCGCGGTGGCTGCACCGGGGGAAGCTGCTAAATCTGTAACAATATCGGTCATGCCACAACTGTGAATTAGTCGCACGGCTACCGATTCTAAATCGGGCGGCAAGCTTGACAAATCTGCTTCGGCTCGAATTGTGGCGAAGGATTTAATGTAGATTTCTGTTCCGTCTCGAATGTAGTCAATCATTGTTTAAAACTGCTATGGGAATTTTGTGGGATTTGTGAAATAGATTTTTTGAATGAACCGCGAAGGCGCGTTCGGCGAAGCCGTTCCCGTAGGGTAGGACGCGAAGGAAGAAAGATCCAGAGAGATAGGAAGAGAAATACTTAAAAATTGTCATTTTTAATGGGAGCTTTTTTCACTTTAAATTCCGATTTTCGGTGCTAAACAACTCCTGCAATTGGTCGATCGTCTGCCGATCAACAAACTCACCAAATGACTCCAAAGGCTCTCGAAACCGCTGATACACTCGTAACATTCGCTCGATCGCACGGGGCATCTCGATCGCACTCACCGCCGGAAAAATTGGTCGTCCGAACGGCAAATCTTTTCTACCCGCATAAATGTCGTAACCTTCGAGCGTTTCGTCTCCTAGCTCAATCTGAATTCCCACCAGCGTGATATCAATTGGCCGGTGCTGGGCGCAGGACTTTTGGCAACCGCTGAAATGAATGTTAATCGGTTGGTCGATCGTCAAATTTTGCGCTAAATCCTTCACCATTTTTAGGGCGTGACTTTGAGTATCTGTCGCCGCCGACGCACAGCCACTGCTGCCTGCACAAGCCACCAAGCACGAATCTAGGCGAGTCGCCGACGAGTGCAATCCCAAAGCGGCGATTTGCTGTTTTATCTCAAAAAGCTGGGAGTTCGGGATATCAGAAATCAACAGATTTTGCCACGGCGTAAGTCTCAGGGTACCGCTGGCTAGATTTTGGGCTAAATTTGCCAAATTCCGCAGTTGCTTTGATTCTAGCCTACCGAGAGGCAGTGCAATTCCCATGTAGGAGAAACCGGACTGTCGTTGAGGATGAATGCCGAGATGTCGGGATTGTTCGATCCCCCTTGCAGATGAGTCGATCAAACGGGCGGGCAAGATGCCCACCCCACAAGGAAATTCACTCTTTGTGGAACAGGCATCTTGCCTGTTTTTGGGAAAAGTGCCAGATGTGAATTGCCATAAAAATGGTAAATTCTGCTGTACCTTTTCCAGATAACTTTCAGCGCCCCAATCTGCCAGCAGGTGACGCAAACGCGGTTTTTTGCCATCAATTCGAGGTCGATTTTTGGTGTATTCAAGGTAGGTGTTAGCGAGGGCGGCTAATACTGAAATACATTGCGATTCTTGGATTAAAATTCCTGTATCGCCGTTTAAATGCAGCCGAAAAAAGATTTCTGATTGGGTTGAAAGCCCTTCTGCAGCTAATAAAATATCGTTGCGTAAAGCCTGGATCGAAACCGATTCCCCGCCGTCGAAGCCAATACTGAACTTAGGCGAAAGTTCCGACAACTCGGAATGTGTTTGCAGGTAATCATCCCAAGCTTTGACTAGCGGGCGAGTATCCAGTAACTGCTGGCGATCGATCCCTGCTGTCGGGCTTGCCATAATATTGCGAATCGGGTCAACTTCAACGTGGCGAGACGCTATCCCCAATTCCTGAAAGCGGTTCCAGACTTCCGGGGCAATTTCCGAGTTCACTTCTCGGATTTGTAAATTTGCCCGATTTGTCACTTGCAAACAGCCGGTACTGTATTGATCAGCCAAATCGGCGATCGTCCGACACTGCTGCGCGTTTAAAATTCCCCCCGGAATCCGCATTCTCGATAAAACTCCGTCTCGGGCTTGGGAACCGTAAAATAAACCCGGACAAGTCGGCAAATCAGTCAAAGCTAACAAATAATCTCCTCCCCGTGCTACGCAGGGAATCCAAAAGTAAACGCCCACAAAGCGCCCCCGAAATCGGCATTCTGACTTTTACAGTTGCGGCACAGCGCCGGAATTGCACCGGACTTTCCCGCTTTCAGGTTTTAGAAAGGTATCACGAGCGGACCCACAGAAAGCAAAACCCTCAACTTTCTTAACAAAACTTCTGGCGATGGCGTCGGGCCCGGCAAGCTACGGCCCTCTCTCTTCTTTCATCAGCTTTCCTAATCACACTCATCAGTTTA
>NZ_JAUBOY010000112.1:0-3586 GCF_036700465.1 Microcoleus sp. T3_A4
TTTTTTGGCATAGGGGGTTTGGCGTCCCTGTGAATCGGCTGCCCTTAATTATAACTAATTATCCGAACCTGATATTATCTGTGTTAATCTGCGGTTAAATTCATTAAACTAAATTCTATGGCAAGGTTGACAATATTAGGTGGAGGTGCTTGGGGTTCGGCACTGGCCAATCTGGGAGGCAAAAAAGGCGATCGAGTTAATTTGTGGTCGCGCCGCAGTTCTGTTAATCTAGAGTCTGTGATAACGGGTGCGGATGTTGTTGTTTCGGCAGTTTCGATGAAAGGAGTGGGAGCAACAGTCGATCGACTGCTTGCATTAGACTTAAGCCCCAGTACAATTATAGTTACCGTCACCAAAGGTTTAGACCCCGCCAGTACGCGCACTCCATCTCAAATTTGGCAAAATGCGTTTCCTAATAATTCAATTGTGGTACTTTCTGGCCCTAATCTTTCCGAGGAAATTCAGCAGGGATTGCCGGCTGCAACGGTAGCGGCGAGTTCGGATTTAGCAGCGGCCAAGCAAGTGCAAAATATTTACAGTTCCGATATTTTTCGGGTTTATGTGAATGAAGACCCGCTGGGGACTGAGTTAGGTGGAACTTTGAAAAATGTATTTGCGATCGCCGCTGGTGTTTGCGACGGTTTACAATTAGGAACTAATGCTAAATCTGCTTTGCTGACTCGCGCTTTACCGGAAATGATTCGGGTGGGAGTTCGTTTGGGAGCTCGCGCCGAAACTTTTTACGGTTTGTCTGGTTTGGGAGATTTGCTCGCTACTTGCAACAGTCCTTTATCGCGCAATTATCGGGTTGGTTTCGGATTGGCTGAAGGCAAATCTTTAGAGCAAATTTTGCAGGAATTGCAGAGCACTGCTGAGGGTGTTAATACTACTAATGTGTTGATTGATTTGGCTAATCAACGCGGCATTGAAGTTCCTGTTTCTCGTCAAGTTTATCGCTTATTAAATAGTGAAATTACTGCCGAGCAAGCTGTTTTATCGTTGATGGAACGAGCTTTGAAACCTGAGATTTTATAGCCTGTACCACTAGATAGGTAAGGAATTAAGCAAAGCCTAATTCCCTACCCCTAGCTGAAGTTTCAAGAAGTGGTGTCACCAGTTGCTAGTTATGAATTAAGAGTTCTCAGAAACATTGGTTGAGCGGTCAGATTGATGTTTCCATCGCTCGGTAGATACAGAGTTTAAGGAATTGAAGATGAGTTGTCAATCCCAAACTCTTTACTGATCGCTGCTACTACTTAAGTCATAACTTATAACTGATAGCTTGCAGAGCTAGTTGCACCAGCTTTACATCTTGCCGTGCTGCATTACCTGTTGAAGGTGCTGCCGAATTTCCTGCGCGTGCTCCATGTCAGCTTGCTGCAATTTTTGAAACAGTTCAGCACAAGGCTGAGAACCCATTTCCTGAGCATCTTTCATGTAAGTTTCGTAGGCTTTCAAAGCTTCAGACTTGTTGTGCAAAACTGTTAACAAATCGTACTCGAGGTTGCTGATGACTGTACTACCGTTAGTGCTCATAAACTTACCCTCTGCTAGGATTTGTGCCAATTTTGACCGATCCGGGGATGACTGTTCATCTATCTAGAAGGGTAGATAATTTTTACTTTCCACCGTAATAAAACGCAACTTCTTTATCTTTCAGCGGTGCGAAGTCAGCAGCAACGAGCATTTTATCGAGCTCGTTTTGAGGCAGATGTTTGACACCGATTCGGACAATGCGCGATCGCATGGTATTTGACACGCCACTGCGCTGTCTGCCGGCTTCTAATCCCATCACTTGCTTGTAGAGGTCTAATTTTGCTTGCGGAATCGGAGTACCGTCAAAGTCGATTCCAGAGGCGATCGCAACATCGATCGCATCTGCACCAGTTGTAGATTGAGCCGCTGAGTTTGTTTCTGAAGACATTGTGCTATTAAATCGAAGTTTGTTGTGGAAGCATTTTATCAGATCACCTTTTACTTTGGTCAAATTTGTCAATATTAATATTTTGCGTTTGCATGAATATTTGACGTTTGCCAGAAAGTCCGCCGGGGTTTTAACCCCCGTCTCACAGAGCAAGTCCCCTGAAGTGGACTAAAGATAAAAATAAAAAATGCTTTCCAGTCGTTTTTTGAGGACTCTTGCTATTAGACACTGGTTTAAACTCCTGGCGGACTTTCGGACTGACAAACTAACAAAGTGGCAGACTTAATTACACAGAAAAAAACCGATAGATTTCGCTCAAATCTACATTGCCACCACTGACAATCACGCCAATCCTCGCATTTTCAGCCTGCACCACACCTGACAACAAAGCCGCCGCTGCTAACACTCCCGTCGGTTCAACAATTATCTTCATGCGTTCCCACATAAAAAACATTGTCTGGCGAATTGCGTCTTCGGAAACTGTTGTCATATCGTCCACATAATGCAGCACCAAAGGAAAGGTTAATTTCCCCAAAGATGGCGTGCGCGCACCATCAGCAATCGTATCCGGGTTAGTAACAGTTTGCAGCGTTTTCGTGCGGAACGATCGCGCCGCATCGTCTGCTTGCTCCGGTTCTACTCCTATTACTTTACACTGCGGAGACAAAGTTTTTGTCGCGATCGCGCATCCCGACAGTAAACCCCCGCCACCGCAACAAACTAACAGCAAATCCAACTCCCCAACTTCTGCGATTAATTCCAGCGCAGCCGTACCTTGTCCCGCAATCACCCGCGCATCATTATAAGGAGGAATAATTGTCAAGTGCCGTTCGGCGGCAATTTTAGCCGCTAACTCTTCGCGGGAAACTTGAGTGCGATCGTACAAAATAATCTCTGCACCGTAGCCGCGAGTCGCTTCTTGCTTGACTTTTGGCGCATCTGCCGGCATGACAACAGTAGCAGGAATTTCTAGCAACCGTGCCGCAAGGGCGATCGCCTGCGCGTGATTTCCCGAAGAAAAAGTCAGCACTCCCCGCTGTTTTTCGGCTTCAGATAGCTGCATCAAAGCATTGCAAGCACCCCGAAATTTAAACGAACCCGTGCGCTGAAAGTTCTCGCACTTGAAAAATACCCGAGAATTTGTGCGTTTGTTGAAAGTTTCCGAAGTCAGCACCGGCGTCTTGAAAGCTTTGCCCTGCAATCGATTTGCCGCCGCCTCCACATCGGCGAAACTGACTGACAAGGAATTTTGGGCAAAGTCGGCACTCATAGATTTTAGATTTGGGCGATCGAGGACTCTATTTGTAGGGGGGCATTGCGCGCTTCACTTCTACCATTAAACTATAAATTTTTATCATAAGCTTATTAATAATTATCATTAGCGGTTGCGGTTAATGGTTAAAAAAGCTGTTGACTAAAACCAAAGTTATGACCATTTACTATCAAAAAGTAAAGGGGCATTTGTACTTGCACAGGAGAAGGATTAATGAATACAAATTTAACCATCACCCGATTAATTGTAGGGAAACGCCACGGCGCAGTGTCCTTATTTTGCGTAATATCTGAAATGTTGCACCATTCTCACTAAGCTTTTTATGAACAGGCTTTCCGGCCTGTTCCACAAAGAGTGAATTTTCTTGTGGAACAGGCCGGAAAGCCTGT
>NZ_JAUBOY010000058.1:0-37751 GCF_036700465.1 Microcoleus sp. T3_A4
TTTTAAATCACCCTAACCTTCCTTCAGTCTTGTCTTATGGTACTCTGGCTGCTTAAAAACTGTCCGGAGTATTGATTCTAAAAAAAGTTGCTACCATTAAATAATTGAATTAAGTGATTTGTTTTGTAGACGTTGCTGATTTACGGTCGGAAAAGCTAAATATGCAAGTCAGAGAAACCAGTATCCACAAAGATTCGGGATTTTCAACTGATTTTTTCCATACCCTGATTAAGCAACGCCAGATTTTGGAGTGATCTAACTCACGAGGAGAGCTCTTTGAACAGCAACTTGACCGCTTTAGCCACAGAAGCCCGATCGCACTTACGCGTAATTGGGCATAATTTCGATCGCTCCTAAATTTTAGCGTCACATACGGCAAAATGCCGTATATAATAGAGAGATTATATCTACCGTATTTTGTATGACTAAAACTACTAAATCGGAACCGTCAGCCCGATTGGAGGCTCGTATCAGTCCAGAGATTAAAGCCCTTTGGCAAAAAGCCGCTGACTTAGAAGGACGTACCTTAACAGATTTCGTCATCGCCAGCGTTCAAGCAGTCGCTTCCAAAGTTATTGAACAGCACCAAAGACTGAAACTTGACCTTGACGACAGCGAGGCTTTCGTAAATGCCCTACTGAATCCAACCCAGCCGAATCAAGCTCTCAAAGCAGCAGCCTTGCGCTACAAACAAGTGATGGGCGATGGTACTCACAATTGAACCCTTAGATAGCAGCAGACATCACAGAGAGCTTTTTTGTTGTGGACAAGATAGTTTGGACAACTACATCCGCAAACAAGCTTCTCAGGATATCAAAAAGAAAGTCGCAATCGTATTCGTTTTAGTGGACTCTCCCAACACAGATGTGATTGCCTATTATAGGCTTTCTGCATACACCATTGAACTCGCAGAGTTAAATGAATCTTTTGCAAAAAAGCTGCCCCGCTATCCCCTTCTACCTGCTACATTGCTCGGTCGTTTGGCAGTCGATCGTACTTACCAAGGTCAACATCTCGGTGAGTTGATTCTGATAGATGCTTTGACAAAAGCACTCTTGGCAACTGCACAAGTTGCATCTCTCGCTGTCATTGCAGAAGCTCTGGATGAGCCAGCAGCCAATTTCTATCAAAAATATGGTTTTCAAAAGTTTAAACAAAACCCGATGAAGCTTTATCTACCAATGAAATCGGTTGAAGAACTTTGTCAAACTTCTAACATTTAGTTGATTTTGTTAAAAACCGATCGCCCATCCCACTCTCCAACCCCGCCACCACAGACGCGCGATCGCCCTTACCTCTAATTTTGCATAAGTTCGATCGCCCCCAACAAACTGAACACAATCCAATTACTACCGGATCAGCGCTCAAAGTACCCGATATCGACTACAGTAAACACAAAATATTATTGGCGGTGATTTGAGTGATTGAGACTTTAGCAACAGGAATCGCAGCAGCCGGTTCGCTGCTAGCATTGGGCGGATTGGGCCTAGAGTTGAACTATCGCCGGACTGGAAGTGCAAATAAACTAGAACTAACAGCCGGAGAATGGCACTTAGCCATCTCGGAACCCAACCGCTATCTTTTAGTCGGGGAAATGGAGTTCCGCAACCTGACACAGCGATTTGAGATTATGTTGCCGGAAGTGCGGGCACAGGTGAAACTGCTGTCTGACGGAAGTTTGGATGGCGTTACCTCCGAGACAAAGGTGATTCCTTGCCACAAAGACGCAGCAGCCAGAGCAGACGATTACTGGTTCGGCTATATTGTTAAAGCCCAAAAAAACACGAAAATTAAAGTTTCTGTAGACATTCAAGGGCAAGATTTAACCAAATTGCAATCAGCTTGGGTGCAAGTACACTTCGTCACCTACGGCCCAGGTGGCCGCATCCCGAAAGTCCGTAACGTAGTAGTCCCGCTGCAATTTCCCAACTCGGAGACAGTACCTAATGCCCGAAATGTCGGAGTTGCCGAAGTTTTGCCGATTCGCACCCACATCCTGACGGAATTGGACAATCCCGTCGAAATTGTCAAGCGTTACGTGCTGCCGCGCGCCCAGAAAGGCGATATTGTCGCCCTCGCAGAGACTCCCTTGGCTTTGATGCAGGGACGCTATCGCCATCCCAGTGAAGTCAAACCAGGATGGGCGGCGAAGCGAGTGTGTTTGTTTTTCTTACCCATGTCGAGTTTGGCTACAGCTTGCGGAATGCAGACGTTGGTTGATGTAGTCGGCCCTTGGCGCGTAGTAGCAGCATTTGCGATCGGCGCTGTGGCTAAAATATTCGGTAAACCGGGAGTCTTTTACCAACTAGCAGGGGAACAAGCCAGACTGATCGACGACGTTACCGGGACTTTGCCTCCCTTCGACCAATTTATTGTCCTAGGCCCGGACAATCCCCAGCAAGTTGTAGAAGAAATTCAACGAGAAACCGGACTTGCGGCGGCGATCGTAGACGCTAATGACTTGAAAGCAGTTAAGATATTAGCAGCGACCTCCGATTTATCGGTAACATTCTTAGAGCAAGCCTTGCGAAGCAACCCCGCCGGGAATGCTGACGAGCGAACACCGGTCGTTGTAATTCGACCTCTGCAACAAAAATCTTGAGTTGAAAACAGAAAATTAAAAATTCAAAAAGATGATTTGCAATTTTTAATTTTCGATCGAGCAAGAAAGGGAGAAGAATCAAAAGTTATAAGTTTTGAAATCAAAATTTACCCATTCAAAACTCCAAACTTATCTAACTCTTCCCCTTTCTGAATTTTTATTTTTAAATTTCCATTCTCCACTTTTATGCTATGACTTCATTTCCCTCCCAAAACCAAAACCAGGTTGTGATTCGCCCGTTTCAGTATCGCGATATCGAGGTGATGGAACAACTGTGCGCGGAAACAGCCGAAGAGCCAGAAAACCGCAAGGGCGCAAGCTGCGACGTGGTACTAGGTAGAAAGTTGCAGCAGATTCGTCGCTGGTACGGACTACTAAAGATTTTTAGCTTGTTTCCCAACCCTTGTCAGTCCCTGTTCCGGGCCCATGTTGCCGAAGAAGAAGGGAGCGTTAAGGGCATAATTCAGATTTCTCCTTTCAACCGCACCCGCAGCACTTGGCGGATCGATCGCATAGGAGTAGACCCGGAAGCCCGCAGCAAAGGAATTGGTTCCATGCTGCTGCGGTACTGCTTTGAGGCAGTCTGGGAGGCGCGCACGTGGCTGTTGGAAGTGAATGTCGGCGACAACACTTCCTTGGCTTTGTATCGGCAAAACGGGTTTCAGCCTTTGGCCCAGATGACTTACTGGACGATCGCCCCAGAACGCCTGCAAGAAATGGCTTCCTCGACGCCAGATTTGCCCAACCTGCTGCCCGTCAGCAACGCAGACGCTCAGTTGCTATACCAACTGGATACCGCGTCTATGCCGCCGCTGGTGCGCCAAGTATTCGATCGCCACATTCAAGATTTCAAAACCAGTTTTTTCGGCGCTTTAGTCGAAGGTGTCAGACAGTGGCTGGGCAAAACCGAGGTAGTCAGTGGCTACGTGTTTGAACCGCAGCGCAAAGCCGCGATCGGCTATTTTCAGGTGCAGCTATCCCGCAACGGCCAGCAACCGCACGTCGCCCAGTTGACTGTACACCCGGCCTACACTTGGCTTTACCCAGAACTACTGTCCCAGATGGCGCGGCTGGTTCAAGATTTCCCGGTTCAAAGCCTGCAACTGGCTTCCGCTGACTATCAGCCGGAACGGGAAGCTTATTTAGAGCAATTTGGAGCAGTGCGCGTGGAACACAGTTTGCTGATGTCTCGATCGGTGTGGCACAAATTGCGCGAGTCCAAGTTGGTCTCTCTCGAAGGACTCCAGCTATCAGAAATGCTGCAAAGCTTCCAGCCAACTCGCAAACCAGTACCGGGCCGGATGTCCTGGCTCGGCCCGATGGCTGGGGAAGCCACAGCCGGGCCCGCATCCTCCGAGATCAAACCTCTGTTGGCTGACTCAGGAAACAGCCAAACGAATCAAGTTAACCCCTTGAACTTCCAGAATTCCGAATCAGCAGCAAGAGATCCCAGCAGTATTTTGCCTCTAAATTTGCCGGAGTTGCCTCTAGACGGCGGCGGGCCGGGAGAAGTTAATTCTTAATAAGTGAAAGCAGAAGGTAGAAGGTAGAAGGCAGAAAAAAAGAAAATTAATCATCCAAGAAATTCATTTTTTTCTGTCATCATCCCAAAATCTCCCTTCTGCTTTTGATTGATATCAACTTAAGATTACCTATTTTCTTATTACTTTCTTCTCTTCTTCCTTCGAGCACTTCGCGTCTTCGCGGTTCGTCAAATAAGATTATTTCCGCAAAAAAACAGTAAATCTAAAATCTAAAATCTAAAATCTAAAATTGATTGATAATGTCCAACGATAAATTATGGATTTCTGCACTGGGATTAGATATCGGCCTCAAACGAGTCGGCATCGCCGGATGTGACGGCACCGGTTTAATAGCTACGGGCATTACAACACTGGTACGATCGTCCTTCGATCGAGACGTAGCTTATCTCCGAGAACTCGTGCGAGAGCGGAGAGTGCAAATTTTGGTTGCAGGCTTGCCTTACTCCCTGAGCGGAGAATTGGGTGCTCAAGCCCGACAGGTGCAGAAATATGCGAATCGCATCGCCTCCGCCTTAGAGCTCCCCCTAGAATACGTGGACGAGCGCCTGACTTCGGTTGAGGCAGAGGAATTGATGAAAGCTTCAGGGATTTCGCCGTCGCAAAATAATAAGGGTTCGATAGATCGCAAAGCAGCAGCCCTGATTTTGCAGCAGTGGCTAGACGAGCGGAGGCAAAATATCTCCGCCCTTCCCAATCCTTGATAGGTGGTAACAAAGGCGTGATATCCTGGTTGTGCAAGTTTGCTACGCACACCTGTAACCCTTGACAAAATGGAGAAAATTCTGCTGTACCCTCGGTACTGAAGAAGCACAAAATCGTGATTTGTCCTCAGTGTCGCTTGCTGACTCGACTGAGATTTAAACGCTGCACTCCTCGCCTGTGGAAAAGGTCGCGAGTCTCGCGGTTTAAGCTGGTGGACTGGCGATCGCCCACTTAGCCAGAATATCGCCACGAAAATTCCCAATTGTCAAGCAAACGTTACTGAATTATTGACGGAAAACTAAGATACACGCGATGTCCTCATCCCCATACCGCAAAAAAGAGAATGGCAATTCCAACGAAGAGTCCGTCACCCTGACGGATGAAGTTGGGCGATCGCTGACTTGCAACATAGAATATTCTATGAACCTAGAAGGTGAAGAATACGCTTTGCTGCTGCCAATTGACTCCCCAGTAGAAATTTTTACCTGGCACGGAGACGATAACGACGAAGCTGCAATTCCTGTAGAAGACGAGACCGAAATTGACAAAATTTTTGATACCGCTAAAGTTGTCCTGCAAGAGCAGAACTTGACGCTCCGGCGCACGGCGGTGACGTTGACTGTGGTTGGCGAATTGCCGGAATTTCCCGAAGAGGATATGGCATCCGATGTCGATCCAGATGAGGAGTCCGAGTTCGAGGAACTGATGTGGCTGACCAGTTTCTACCACGAAGAACAGGAATATGCGATTTATACGCCTCTAGACCCGTTCTTTATCTTGGCTAGAATGGATGACGACGGCAAGCCAGAATTGCTCTCGGAAGAAGAGTTCCAAAGGCTGGAACCGATGTTACCTATGCTGGAAGACCAGTTCTTTGACGAGCTTGATTAGATATTAATTGCAGGCACAAGCCCTGATGGCAAAAAGCAGAATTTTTTACTATTTTATAAAAAAGTAAACTGCTCGCCCGATCGAACTTTTTCGAGATGGCAGCTTCTGCCTCCGCGATCGGGCTTTTGAATTGGGCCGCGTGAATTGGGTCTTTTAAAGGGCTTGTATTCGTAACTTTTCGGTCATCAATCGCAGGTCATCAGTCATTAGTCGCTAGTTACCCGCCGCTTATCCAAGACAACGGACTATGAATAAAGAACAAATGACAAAAGGCAGCGCGCGCGAGAGCCGAAAAGGTACTCCGCAAGTCTCTAAATGGTTGTTTTATCTGGCGTTGCTGCCGGTAATCTGGGGGGTTTGCGCTTGGCAAGGCTGGGCTTGGTGGAGCTGGGCTTCGGCGCCGCCTAAAATAACATCCTCATCGGGGAATCCGGCAGAGGATGCTGCTGTTTCGATCCAAATCCCGGAGGGTACTCCCAGTCAAAAAATTGGCCGGGATTTAGAGGCAGCGGGGCTGATTCGATCGAGCTCGGCATGGAATATGTGGGCCCGCTGGCTGACTCTGCAAAACCGCGAGGGAGGTTTTCAAGCAGGAACTTACCAACTGTCGCCGACTCAGCCTCTGAGTGCAGTTGCTGACAAAATTTGGAAGGGCGAAGTCGTACAGCAGAGTTTCACTATTCCAGAAGGATGGTCGCTGCAACAAATGAGCGCTTATTTTGAAGCGCAAGGTTTTTTCCCGGCTAAGGAGTTTATGGCGGCCGCGAGTCAAATTCCTTACGCTCAATACCCTTGGCTACCGAGCGGATTGCCTCATTTGGAAGGTTTTTTGTACCCGGATACTTATCAGCTAGACGGCGATAGAATTACTCCTCAAGCTGTGATCACACAAATGCTCACCCGTTTCGAGCAGACAGCTTTGCCGGTATATCAAAAAAATCAGAATAATACGAAGCTTTCTCTCAAAGAATGGGTGACTTTGGCCAGTATTGTAGAAAAAGAAGCTGTGGTTGCTTCCGAGCGGAACCGCATTTCTGGAGTGTTCAACAACCGTCTGAAAAAGGGTATGGCGTTGGGCTCTGACCCGACAGTTGAATACGCTCTCGGCATCAGGCAAACTAAGGAAAAGCCTCTGACTTTTAAGCAAGTAGAAACGCCTTCTCCTTACAATACTTATATAAATCCAGGACTACCCCCAACTCCGATCGCATCTCCGGGAATAGCAAGTTTGGAAGCGACTCTGACTCCAGAAAATACAGAATACCTGTATTTTATGGCGCGGTATGACGGCACTCACATTTTCAGCCGCACGCAGGCGGAACACGATGCGGCTGTGGCTAAAGTTGACCGACAAGTGCGATCGGGTCAATAGATGGGCAATGACTAATAAAAAAGTAAAAAGTCAAAAGTAACAAAGGAAAAGCAATAATTATTCACTTTTGATTTTTTACTTTTTCAATCTTTAACTCCCAATTTCTTATTTCTCAATCTAAAATCTAAAATCTAAAATCTAAAATCATTATGACTTGGGGTAAACTACTACAGCCTGACTTAGTTCTAGGCGATTCAGTCATGAAGTTAACGGCTGATATTCTGGAGAAATATCAGATTAAAGGATTAGTGTTGGATGTGGACGAAACTCTTGTTCCCATTACGGCTATGAATGCTTCTCCTGAACTCAGCTTGTGGGTACAAGAAATTAAACCCGTGGTATCGCTATGGTTGGCAAGCAATAATTTAAGTCAAAATCGGATCGGTCGAATTGCTGATTCTTTGAATCTACCATACATCACTGGTGCTGCTAAACCGTCGCGCCGCAAGTTGCGAACAGCAGTGACGGCGATGAATTTGCCGGTGGAACAGGTGGCGATGGTGGGCGATCGACTTTTTACTGATGTTTTAGCAGGCAATCGTTTGGGTATGTTTACTATTTTAGTAGAACCAATGGTTGATGCTGGGTATGCGCTTCGCAAGTATCCGGTGCGCTCTTTTGAAGTTTGGGTTTCTCAAGCTTTGGGAGCATCTCTGAAAATTAAAGATCATGACTAAAACTATTGTTGTTAAAATTGGAACTTCGACTCTGACTCGATCGACTACAGGAAACTTAGCTCTTTCAACTATTGCTGCATTGGTCGAAATTTTAGCTGATTTGCGGCAGCAAGGTCATCGAGTAGTTTTGGTTTCTTCGGGTGCGGTTGGGGTTGGCTGCGCGCGCTTGGGTTTGACTGAACGCCCGCGAAACATAGCTATGAAACAGGCTGTGGCGGCTGTGGGCCAAGGGCGGCTGATGCGGGTGTACGATGACTTGTTTACTACTCTGCAACAGCCGATCGCTCAAGTATTGCTCACCAGGGGCGATTTAGTGCAGCGTAACGGTTATGTTAACGCTTACAATACTTTTCAGCAATTGCTCAGGTTGGGCGTGATTCCGATCGTCAATGAAAACGATACAGTAGCGGTAGACGAGCTCAAATTTGGCGATAACGACACGCTTTCGGCGCTAGTAGCGAGTTTGGTAGAAGCAGATTGGTTGTTTGTGCTCACAGATGTCGATCGGCTGTATTCCGCCGATCCGCGCAGCAATCCCGACGCGCAGCCGATCGCCCTAGTCCAAAGTATGGCACAGCTCACAGAATTTCAGGTGCAAACAGGAGATTCCCGCAGCGGTTGGGGAACCGGCGGAATGGTGACAAAAATTGAAGCGGCGAGAATAGCAACTGCATCGGGAGTGCGGACTGTCATCACTGACGGCTGCTTTCCTGGTAATATCGAGAAAATACTTAACGGAGAGTCGATCGGTACTCAATTCGAGCCTCAACCGCGCCCTGTAAACGCTCGCAAACACTGGATAGCTAACGTGCTAATTCCAGCAGGAAAACTATATTTAGATGCGGGTGCTGTCAAGGCAATTTCCCACGGTGGAAAATCGCTTTTAGCTGCGGGTATTGCTCAAGTAGAAGGAGAATTTCAAGCTGATGATTCCGTGCAGTTGTGCGATGCAGCCGGCAAGCAAATTGCTAGAGGACTTGTGAATTATAGCAGTTTAGAACTGAGACAAATCCAGGGCTGCAAGTCAGAGAAAATTGCTGATATTTTAGGCTATGCAGGCGTAGAAACGGCGGTACACCGAGATAATTTAGTGATTGTTTAAACTAACAAATATCGAGACAGTCGATCGGGCAATGAGCAAAGGCAGAAATTGAGGATATTTGCAGCACAGTCTTGCAAGAATTTGTTTGGCTGTGTTGGAACAGCTCGTTCATCGCTTCTGTAAACAGTTCAAATAAGTTTTGTGCTAATTCTAAAGCTGCTTGGTATTCCGCATCTGTAAGTTTGATCTCTGCTAAAATTTGCAACATCTCTGGCGTGTTTAAAAGGTGATAATTTTCTAAACCCCCATAAGAACCTCCAAAATCAACAGATTCTTTTTGGTTAATTTGCTGTAATTCCATTACCACTGCTAGCGCCGCCTCAAAAAAAACTTGGGCAGTTCCTTCGAGGACTTCCACTAACACCAGTTTCTGAATGGGAGAGGCTTTCCAAGCGTAGCGTTCGATCACTGAACAAAGCGATCGAGTTTTTTTAGTTTCTTCACCCCAAAGCATTCTGAAATCGCCGTAACTCATTAATTGGTTTAAGCCCAGCTCCTCTAGGTATTCTAGATAGTCGTGCCAATAATAGTTTTTTTTATAAGTATATTTATTAATCAGTTCCTGAACGTTGTTATTACTAGAAGATTCTCGCAGCACATATTTATTTAAATCGCTCAAGCCCACAGCCAAAGGAGCGAGTACAGGTGCAAAAATTAGTCGTTGATTCGCGTGAATATCTTTGTTGGCTAGAAAGTCAAACAAGGGCAATTTTGCAAACTCTTGCTTTTTGGGTTCAATGAATGCTACAATGGCTTTCATACTTTTTTCGCCTAAATGGTTGCTGTCAAGATAATCTTCATACCTCCGTTAATTATCTATATTATCGAGCATAAATAATTGTGTTTATTATCATACATATTTGTATTTTAGATCATAGGTAAGAGTGTTGGCAGTCACAGGAAATTGTGACTTGTATCATATTGTGCCAGAAGTTCGAGCATCTGATTCACTAGAGATAAAATGTTCTACATTTAGATTGCATATTTCAGGCATTGCTCAAAGCGACCCCACAAAAGTTGGATTATTTTTTGACAGGCAAGTTAAAGGCTGATTAGCTTATCTAGGCAAGTGAGCATTCTGCTCGAACTCCTAAAAAATGGTGTTTACAAAATCGGGATGCTGCCTGCAAATCAGTCCTAGACGCATAGGAGTCTCGAAACCAGGTTTCTTTGCAGATTCATCGCTGCTCAACAAAAATTTTTCTGAGAAACCCGGTTTCTTTAACCCTTGGTTTTATTGCTTCTTCCCTCTTTCCTCTTCCCTCTTGTTATTCCTTCTTCCTTCTTCCTGTGGCCATAAGTCTCAAAATAACAATTTCCCATTCTCAGAATTGCCTTTAGGTGCGTTCTGAGTTACTCTATCTTTTGGATCAGTTAACACAATTATAGGAGTTAATCTTGGAACGGACTTTTTTAGCGATTAAGCCCGACGGCGTACAGCGCGGACTCGTCGGCGAAATTATCGGTCGTTTTGAAGCCAAGGGCTTTAAGTTAGTTGGCATGAAGCTGATGACGGCGAGTCGCGAACTAGCGGAACAACATTATGATGTTCACAAAGAAAAACCCTTCTTTGCTGGATTGGTAAACTTTATCACTTCAGGCCCTGTAGTGGCGATGGTTTGGGAAGGCGACGGCGTTGTGGCATCGGCGAGAAAAATCATTGGCGCCACAAATCCTCTGAATGCAGAACCTGCGACAATTCGGGGCGATTTTGCCGTCAATGTCGGCCGTAATCTCATTCACGGTTCTGATGCTGTCGAGACTGCCCGTGCGGAAATTAGCCTTTGGTTCAAGGAAGAAGAATTGAGTGCTTGGACACCTTGTTTAACTCCTTGGATTGTGGAATAGTTTTGATATTCTCCCGGTGGTTAATCGGGAGATATAGCCTTTTTTAGACAGATGAAATATCATGTCGCTGACTCACTCATAACTGTAAACTATAGAATAGTTTGAGATGTTTACTCGTTACCAGGAGCTGGCTGGTAACGAGAAGAAAAAACGTTAATCGGAACTTAAAAACTCCAAATAATTATTAGTCAATTCTTTGACTGCTAATTCGTAAAACTGTTGACCGTGTTCGGGGGTTGCTAAGCCCGGATTTGAACCCATTCTCCCGTCGGGAAATCGGCGGCGGAAGTCAGCGGCACCGTAAATTTTGTGTCCGGAACCGACTTGTTCCGAAAGCTGAGCTTGCTTGATTGCTTCTGGATAAAGGTACTGGGTTAAGGCGACTTCGCTGGGGGTGGCGTGGGAACCTTCTTGGTTTCCGTATAATTCTTTTGCTAGTTGGTAAACTGAACCGCACATGAACCAGTTGCCGATTTGACACTGGATTTTATCGGCATTGGGTAAATGCAAGTCTGACAAATGCGCGTATGTCTCGGAAAATGCTGCTTTCATTGTCGCAATGTTGCCACCATGACCGTTAATGAAGAAATATTTCTCAAATCCCGCTTTTGCCAAAGATGTGATATAATCCCTGATTACCAGTATTAGAGTCTGGGGTCGGAAGCTGATTGTGCCGGGAAAGCTGGTGTGGTGCAAGGCCATCCCGACATTAATTGTGGGGCCGATTAAGGCATTGGCAGCTTCGCCGACACCGCGGGCGATCGCCTCGGCAGCAATGGCGTCAGTCCCGATCAAGCCGGTGGGCCCGTGCTGTTCCGTGGAGCCGATCGGGATAATTATGCCGAGGGAGCTTTCGAGATAAGCTTCTACCTCGGGCCAGGTACTCAAATGCAGCAACATGATAGGCAGTCTACAGAATTTTTACTTGCTATCGTCGATCGTAGCCGGCACGGGAAAAAAAAGGACTTTGGGGCAACTTATTATTGTATTATTAAAAAAAGCTCTTAAAGTGCGATCGCACCTTTACCGTTATATTACTTAACGTTAATAATTTAACCACTTAATAACCAAAACTTTACCTTTTAATAACCTTTTAAGAGTAGTATAACAAGCATATCCCTCTAGATTGGGTGTTACGTGGTCAATTAACAGCGGGCAATGTTTTATGAAATTAACACCGACCCCGAAAAATGACCAGACTTCTGTGGCCTGGACGCAGGCAGACAGCGCGGTTCCGACAACTGCTCTACGGCTGTATTCCTTACACGAGCAAGTAGCAAAGGTCGAGCGCGTGCCTGTAGGATGGGCTGGCGAAAGATTCTAAGCGATCAAACAAATGGCGATCGTACAAGCGATCGCAGCGCGAGAGTACCTCAGCTACTGAAGAAGGTACCTCGCGCTAGCCACATACAAACATCACTCCCACTGATATTTATGTCTTCTGCTGAATTAAGCGAAAGTCCTTCAAGGTTGGCTGTTGGACAAGCCGGCCGTATCTTGTTATTGGAAGGTGAAGATCTGTTGCGGGAAATGCTAGCTTTAGCCCTTAAAGAACAGGGCTACGAGGTGGTGGTTACTAGCGACGGGCGCAACGCTTTGCCTTCTGTACAGGCTGCTTCGTCATACCACGGTGAATTTGCCTTTAACCTGTTAATTATGGATTCAATTAACGGTTTGGATCTGTGTCGAATGTTACGGCATCAAGGAAATCCCGTCCCTATTTTGATTATCGGTGCTAGAGGAAGTGCCAACAATTGCGCTTTTTATCTAGAAGCCGGATCGGATGATTATCTGACCAAGCCTTTTGGAATGCGGGAGTTTATCGCTCGCTGTCGGGCGCTGATGCGACGCCAGCGCCTCGGTCATTTGCGACAACCGATGATGCTGCAATATAAGAGCATAACTTTGTATCCTGAAGAGTGCCGCGTGTTGGTTCGTGGTCTGGAAGTCAAATTTTCTCCTAAACAGTTTCGCTTACTAGAACTATTTATGAGTTATCCCCGGCGAGTTTGGTCTCGTGATCAGTTGCTGGAAAAAATTTGGGGTCAAGATTTTATCGGAGACAGCAAAACAGTTGACGTTCACATCCGCTGGCTGCGCGAAAAGTTGGAAATAGATCCGGCCCAACCGGAATATATCATTACGGTACGAGGGTTTGGCTATCGATTTGGTTAAATTATTAAATCAGTTGTAGAGTGGCAAATTGCAGTCAAATAAACGTAGGGGCACAACATTGTTGTGTCCTTATTGGTCTATGTAGAGTTCGCAATGCAAGAACTTGAAGGCTCAACCCGTAGACCTATTGTAGTGACCATTGCCGTGATATTTTACCTTTGGCGATCGGTATAAACTCACATCTTGCACCATTCTCAAGAACAGGCTTTCCGGCCTGTTCCACAAAGAGTGAATTTTCTTGTGGAACAGGCCGGAAAGCCTGTTTATAAAAAGCTTATTGAGAATGATGCAACATCTCAGCATAATATCGTTTCCGGTTGCATCGGAATAATAAAATAGAGTCAACAGTTAACACTCAACCATTCAGTTTTCGATCCGCCCGGTCAACAGTCAACAGTCAACAGTCAACAGTCAACAATAATTCCGGTGCAACCGGAATTGATATAAATCAAAACTCCCCCGTCCACTCCCAACAATGAAGTTTCCAGCAATCTCCTGCAACCGCAACAGCCGCCACCATATCTGAACTGGGAATTAATTCAATTAAAGACCATCTCGATGCTTCTTCGGGGTTGTCTTCAACATTTAACAGCGCGGCAGGTTCTCCTGGTGCTAGGGTGACATCAAACTGATTCAGGGGAATAGAAAGTCCTTTGCCGACTGCTTTGATATAGGCTTCTTTGCGAGTCCAGCAGGTGAAAAAAGCTCTGGGTTGGAGATGTTCTGGAAGCGAAAGCAACACAGAGTATTCTAAGGGTGAAAAAAACTTGTCAGCAATTTCTAGGCAAGGAAAGTTTGGATTTATGCCTTCAATATCGACACCAATATCTCGATTTTTGGTAATCGCAATTAGAGCAATGTTTCCTGAGTGAGACAAATTGAAACGCAGGGTATTTCCACCTTGGGCGGCGATGATAGAGGGTTTGCCGTAGGGATTGTAGTCAAAGCGCAAAATGTGAGGATTTATGTTAAGATAGCGACTCAGAATCGCTCTGAGTGTCCCACGACTGACAATAAATTGCGATCGACCTTTGGGAAAGTGAAAACTCTCGGCTTTTGTCCGCTCGTCTGCTGAGAGAGTCTGCTGTAAACTCTCCAAGCAAGATTCAGTTTGAGCTAGAGAAACGCGCCAAACATGAATTTCGCCCCGATCCAATGTCAAGTCTAGCGGTGGAGAATTCCACGAAGGAACGACAGCAATCATGTATTTACCCTGCCTTATCAAAAGCTTCCACTTACCAAATTACCGCTCTTCTTCTTTCCCTTCTTTCTCTTCCTTCGCGCCCTAGCGCTTACGCGCGGCTTCGCCTAACGCGCCCTTCGCGGTTCGTTAAATAAGTCCCAATTCCAACCGTCAATAAATCCAAGTTTGCACAACTTTTCCTGCTATTTTTTGTCCCAACCAAGGCGTATTTGCCGATCGCGACTTCAGACTTTGCCCGTCAACAGTCCAACTCATTTCCGGGTCGAACAAAATCAACTCAGCAGAGACTCCCGGCGCAACGATGGGGGGAGTTTGTCCGAGACAAACGGCAGGGCCTGCGCTCAACACTCGCCACAGTTCTAAAGCTGAAAATTCGCCAGTTTCTACCAGTCCGTGCCATAGTAAAGGCAAAGCTAATTCCAAGCCGATCGCCCCGGGCGGACTATCAGCAAAAGCCACAGTTTTCTCCTCATAAGTATGCGGGTTGTGGTCGATCGCGATCGCATCAATTACGCCATCTTTCACAGCTTGAATCAGCGCTAATTGGTCGCTGAGATTCCCTAACGGCGGTTCTATGCGTAAATTCGGCTCATAGGGCAACGAAGCAGTCAGAGCATTTTTCCCGCCGGAATCTTTAGAGTTTCCTGAAACTGCCCCGACATTCAACAGCAAGTGCATCCAAGTCACACTCGCAGTCACCGGCAAACCCCGCGCCTTCGCATCTCGAATCAATTCCACGCTGCGGGCTGTAGAAACGCGCATAATGTGCACCGGAGTGTCCGCAGATGCCACCAACTCCAGAATTACCGCCAAAGCCGAAGTTTCCGCACTCGCCGGAATTCCTGGTAAACCCAAGCGTACCGACAGCGCACCCTCTCTCACCGCGCCATTTCCTGCCAAAGTTCGATCGCACGGCCACAAAGCCACAGACTTGCCCAAAGGCTTGATATACTCCAGCAAACGCCTCACCAGAGCCGGATTAGACAGCGGTAAACCGTCTGCAAAACCCACCACTGGACAGGAAGCCAGCTCGCCCAACTCTGCCATCTGCTGCCCTTTAACGCCCGCTGTCAGCGCTCCCCAAAAATACAAGCTGGGCAGCCCGGGCGGCAAATTGCGGATATGTTGCTGCAACAAAGCTAAACCGGCCAAATTGTCAACAGGTGGCGAGGTATCCGGCAAAATCGCCACTCGCGTAAAACCCCCAGCCGCCGCAGCCTGCATCAAAGATTCCAGGGTTTCTCGATCCTCAAAACCCGGTTCTCCGCTGTGACTGTAGATATCAGTTAGCCCCGGCCCCAAAATCAGTCCCTGGCAATCCCGCACTTGGGTCTCAGCGGGAAACTCAGCAATTTTTTCTGCAATGGCTTCGATCTGGCCTTCGGTAATTAGAATATCAGCGATGCGATCGCTCCCTGAAACTGGATCTAGCACTCGTACATTTTGTAGCAGTTCGCGGCTCATATAACAGAAGGAAGAAGGAAGTTCGGCAACGGATTATGTAACGGATGTAATGGAGCTCAGGAAGATGGAAGAAGCAATCCACGGCATTAGTTTCAGGAATTAAGAACTTCCTAAGCGTCGGGCGCGGTTGTTATCCAAATTCAAACATTTTTCAGGCGCGAACCCGTAGCGGTGGGCGTTCCTTCCGCTACGGGTTCGCGCTCAGCACTTTACTAATTAGAGTGCTCCGGCTGCTGTTTTGTCAAAAACGCCGCCGCTCAAATGAGTTGTGACATTCATCGCTTGTAATACCGGCAAACCATCGGGGCCGTGGGGATAATCAATCACGCTAACGGCTCCGTTTCCTTGTTTGAATTTCCAGAAATGTTCTGGTTCCAAACCGAATAGGTGGCAGAGAATTGCTTTGTTAATGGCATCGTGAGCAACTACAATCCCAGTACCAGAAACAGATTGTACAATTTCGCGCCAAGCTGCGATCGCTCTCTGCCAAACTTGCTGCAAATTCTCTCCTTCCGGCATTTGCACTGTTTCAGGAGATGTTTTCCATTCTGCTAGCAAACCCGGATAGGATTGTTCGATTTCTGACTCAAATTTTCCTTCCCAAAGTCCGTGGCTGATTTCTCTCAAGTCATCGCGCAGTTCCAGTTGCAAACCGCCGTGATATTTGAGAATAATTTCCGCAGTTTCTTTCGGGCGCAGCATCGAACTGCTAATCGCAAAATCTAAGTTTACATCCTTGAGAAATTCTGCCGCCCGCCGGGACTGTTCGCGGCCGTTATCGTTGAGAGGCACGTCAATTTGCCCTTGAAATTTACCTGCTTTATTCCAGTCGGTTTCGCCGTGACGCACCAGTAACAAGCGCGGGCCTTGGTGTCCGTCCCTCGGTTTGGGAAAAATTTCCCCGGTATGGGAAGTTAAATTAACCGACTCTAATTGAACTGGAACTTTCTTTTTTGGCTCTCCAAGTACGTCGTTGGGAACAGGGGAAGTTCCAAAATTAATGACGCTAATTCCGCAATTTGACTGTTGAATTGATTGATAGTAATCCGGGGTAATTTCCGACGCGGTGGCGATGAGAGCGCGGTTGATTCCGTTGTGACCTACTACTAGAATTGTGCCGTCCTGGTGACGCGATAAAAGTTCTTGCCAAAAATGACGGGCGTTAGCAAAAATTGCCAATACGGGAAAGTGTTCGATTTCGCCATCCACAGATGGCAGTTTCATGGAAAATTTGTCTGGCTGTCTTTGCCACTGCTGATATGCTTCGGGGAATTTGTCGATCGCATCTTGGCGCAACATTCCTTCCCACAGAGGCAAATCGATTTCCATCAAATTATCAGTTGGCTGGAGTTGTGGCGGATTTGTCAAGCGCGACAGGATGATTTCCGCTGTTTCTTTGGCTCGTTGCAGGGGACTGGTATAGGCGGCATCAAAGGCAATACTGCTGAGTGTGTCGCCTACTTGCAGGGCGGCGCTGCGGCCTGCTTCTGTCAAAATTGATTTATCGAGGCGGCCTTGGATGCGGCGTTCTTGATTGTAGGTGCTTTTGCCGTGACGGACTAAGATAATGCGAGTCATTCGATTTTAGATTTTAGATTTTAGATTTTAGATTTAGCCTGTTACCGCGCTTCGGGTGCGCGGTGCACGCCTTACCCATACATGGCGAGTCAAGGATTTGTGGCGTAAGTCTTGTTGAGGCGAGTCAAAAAGATGAGCCAGTGAAATTTTACCAGTTGTCGGGATACTCTCGTCTGCAACGACCTATGATTAAAGACGGAAAAGATTTAGCCACGGATTCGCGCGGGACGGAAAAGCAGTAATGACACTGAAGCGGGTTATTTTAGGTATTTTAACGGCGATCGCGATCGCCCTGGTCGGTTTATCTTTACTTGCTAGTTGGAATCAGCCGCAAATTCAAAGTCGGCTGGAACTCTACCAGACAAATTTGCTGCTGCACGCCTCGGAGTGGCAAGGAGAAAATAATCAGAGTGCTAATTTAAGTTCGGCGCGCAACAATATTGTCGGTGCAGATCCTTTAAATACGGCTTTGACGCAATATCAAGAAGCGCGAGACTCGACTCGCAAAACTCTCGAAACAACTCAAGCACAAGTTAAACAAATTCAGTCTGCCATCGCCTCTAAGTCTGAGGATAATACTCTGAATTTGGCTCCAAATAAGGCTGCGTCAGAGTCGATCAATCAACAGTCAGTGCTGCTAAACGAACTTGACTTGCGATTGGGGATTTTGCAGGTAAGCAGTGGCAAAACTGAGGCGGCTCTCCAAACTTGGACAAATTTAGTTGAGCGCTACAAAACTAAAAGTGATGACGATTCTTCTGTGGTAAGTGCTCAAGTTTTAACTGGAATTTGGAGCAATCCGGCTCAACTACTGCCGGATGCCGAGCCGCGCATTCAAAAGTCTTTGGATGGCTGGTTTCGCTATCGCGCTCTCGCTCAACTTTACAAGCTGCAAGAACGTTCTAAAGAGCTGGTGGCGCTGCAAGCAGCAGAGCAAGTAATTGCCCAGCAAGCTGTAGAAAAGTTGGCAATTATAGTGGGCGTTCCGGCGATCGCACTTTGTATTGGTACGGTTTTGCTGGTTGGTTTGACCGTGCAGTGGCTGTTGCAGCGGAAGCAGTTAGATACAGCAGGTTCCGGCCCGGTGTTGGCGCGAAATGCGAGCTTGACTTGGGATGTGCCTTGGGACGGTGAGATTGTTTGGCAGGTACTTGTGGTCGGCTTTTTCTTTGTCGGCCAAATCTTGATTCCCTATTTGTTGCTGCCGGTTTCTCTGGCTGTTTTAAAACTCAATCCTGCTACTTTTGACCCGCGCGACAAGGCTTTTTATATCTTTGCTACTTATTTGTTGCTGTCGGCTGGGGGGCTTTCGGTACTGTATTTTTCGGTCAAGTCTTTTTTGCCTTTGCCGGAAGGTTGGTTTCGGATTAATTGGCGGGGAAATTGGTTTTTGTGGGGTTTTGGCGGCTATTTTGTTGCTTTGCCTTTGGTAGTTTTGGTATCCCTGATTAATCAGCAATTTTGGCAGGGACAAGGTGGCAGTAATCCGATTTTGCCGATCGTTCTCGAAGGTAGGGACAACGTGGCTTTGGCGGTGTTTTTCGCCACTGCTGCGATCGCGGCTCCGGTTTTTGAGGAAATTGTGTTTCGGGGCTTTCTGCTGCCTTCTCTGACTCGCTATTTGCCTGTTTGGGGGGCGATCGCAGCTTCTGCTTTCTTGTTTGCGGTGGCTCACTTGAGTGTCTCTGAGATTCTGCCTTTGGCGACTTTGGGTGCGGTTTTGGGGTTTGTGTACACGCGATCGCGCAATCTACTTGCTCCTATGCTTCTCCACAGTCTTTGGAACAGCGGTACTCTCCTGAGTCTGTTTCTTTTGGGCGGCGGCGCGAGTTAATTTCGGGGGTTGTTAATAATTGTGAATTAACCGAGTTTTTTTGACAGTTTTCCTGCAGGCGATCAACTCTTGCCAAAAACAGCATTAGGGTGATCGGTGCGCCCCTGATATCTAGTCCGGTAAAATAACCGGAATTTCATTAGGGGCGGGTTCATCCTAATCTGTAATATCAGCCACAGATCCAGATATACCCGCCCCGGTCGCTTACTTTAGCGGAAAAACCTGGTTTAACATGGAAGTAATATCTTGTGGGCTGATGATTGAGAGACTGGCGCGGGCGATCGCACCAAACGGAAGTTGACAATCCGGCTAATTTATAGCTAAATTTTAATTTAGGATGAGGCTTAAACCCAATGAGCAATTTGAACAGCCGCAAGTTAGAGGGAACGCCGAGTTGGATGCGTTTCGCACCCTACGCAGCCTTGGGCATTTTAATATTTTCTCTCAATTCAGGCAGCGAACTAAATTATTTCTTGAGAGGCTACTTGGTCATTCTACAAGCTCAAGTCGGTATAGTTCTGCTGTATTTTGCGATGTCTAAGTTTCGCAAAAACCCAAATAAATGAGTAAAAATTAGTAAGATTACTTAGCTCGATCGTTAAAGGTCGAGGGTTAAAGGTCGATCGCAGAAGTTAAAATAAAAAACTGGGGAAAGTAAAAATGGTAAAAGATAAAACCGTAGCAGTTGTGTTAGCTTTCTTTGTAGGAGGTTTCGGAGTTCACAAATTTTATTTGGGCAATAACTTAGCAGGGGTATTATACTTGCTATTTTCTTGGACATTAATTCCGTCACTGCTCGCATTTTTCGATTTTATCGGCCTGCTGCTGATGTCGGAACAAGCTTTTCAGGTTCAGTACAATGGTGGCACGTTGCCGTCGGGGTATGCCCTCAGAGCGGCAAAAGATGTAACCGGGGCGATCGGCGAATTGAAAAAACTTTACGATATGGGTGCAATTACCGCCGAAGAATATGAAGAAAAACGCCAAAAACTGTTGCGAGAATTGTAATTAAGAAGGAAGTTCGGCAACGGATTCGCTCGACGGATGTAACGGATGTCAGTCCGATGGAAGTCGGAAGAAGGAAGAAGGAAGAAGGAAGAAGGAAGAAAAAAGCCCACTATTAAAAAAGTGGGAGTGAAATAAGAAAGTGTGAGAACACAATTATTTAAGGATAAAATTAAAGTGTCTCAAGATTTATACTGGCTGCGTCAAACTCCAAATTGGGTGTGGTATGCTTTTATTCCCTACTTCGGCGGATTGGCGATCGCCTATGCAGGCCAAAAGTCAAATATTCGTAGTTGGATGGGATGGGGTGTTGCAATTACTTTAGCAGCACTAGCGGTATCTTCTTCAACTAATTTGGGTACGATCGTGTGGATCGCTCAAATTGTTACTGCTTTTAGTTTGAAAAAGCGCTATCTGATCAAAACCGCACCTAGAGGCTTACTGGTTCCTGCAAGTGCGACGAATGCCGAAGAACTGGCAAACGTGCGCGGCAAAATAGATATTAACGAGTGTACCAAAGACGATATGGTCAGAATCTTGGGTTTGCCGATCGTCTACGCCAACGATATTGAATCTCTGCAAAACGAAGGCTACATTTTCACCCACGCCGAAGAGTTATCAGAAATAGCCGGAGTTCCCGAAAGTCACGTCAGACGCATCGCCCCGATGATTTGCTTCAGCTACAATTATCAAAAAGAATTGCAGTTTACTTGGAAACGGTTAAATATTCTTTCGCCGGAAGAGTTGATCGCCAGCGGTTTAGATCGATATGTTGCGGAAAAAATAGTTAGAGAAAGGCAGAGAAAAGGCGCTTACAAATCAGTTGTAGAAGTCAAGCGGCGGACGGGACTGCCTTTTGATTCATACCGCCATATTTGTTAATTTACAGTTGTTAAGTAAGTCCAAAGCAAAAAAAACAATAATATGCGATCGAACCTTGTAGGGGCGGGTTTGACCAACAATAAGTGCCTAAAACCAATCATCTCGTAAACCCGCCCCCGCCCAACTAAAAAGTATTATGACAACAAAATTAGAAGTAGAACGACAAAAATTGTATGATACAGATTACCTGAGATGGATTGAAACCACTGTGGAAAAGTTGCGGGTTCGCGACTATTCAAACATCGACTGGGAAAATCTAATTGCAGAAATAGAAGACATGGGGCGAAGTGAACGCCGGAGTTTAGAGAGTAATCTGGTGGTAATTCTCCTGCACTTGCTCAAGTGGCAATTTCAACCGGATCAAAGAAGCGGTAGTTGGAAAGGCAGCATTGCCGAACATCGCAGACGCATTCGCAAAGCTATCAAAGATTCCCCCAGTCTCAAACCATATCTTGAAGAGGTATTGACTGAATGCTATGCGGATGCAGCAGAACAAGCAATTGCTGAAACTGGATTGCCTGTAGAAACGTTTCCGCAATTATGTATCTACACTTCGGTCGAGGTTCTAGATTCTGAATTTTTGCCAGATTTTCTGGCAGATGAGATGATTCAAGGGTAGTATGGCAAAAAACTCGATCGCCTCCTGGTAATTGACATTAAATGCACCTGCTGGTAAAAAATCTCCCCCTGCAGGCGGCCTCAGCGAAATTATAAAAAAAGTATTTATCCTCTTGACATTTCCACAAAAAAATGATATCTCAATATATTGTGAAACTCCTACTTTTCCTTAGCATCAACTCCAAGCCAGGGTAAGTTTTCAAGAATCTGCCTTAAATATCAGTGGTAAGCTATCTGAATTATTATTGAAATGCAAAACGACACAATAGTAGCAGTACCGCTAACATCAAATTATGTCTGACTCTCCTCCATCCCAAATCTCCCCAGAAGCTGCACCGGAAAGTGCTGCTACCGAAAACCGCAGTGCCAAAACTAGGCAACTGTTGGGCATGAAAGGGGCCGCTAGCGGGGAAACTTCTATCTGGAAGATTCGCTTGCAATTGATGAAACCGATTACCTGGATTCCCCTAATTTGGGGCGTGGTATGCGGGGCTGCGTCTTCTGGGAACTATGTTTGGAACTTAGAGAATTTCTTGATCGCAGCAGCTTGTATGTTGATGTCAGGGCCGTTGCTGACCGGGTACACTCAAACTTTGAACGATTTTTACGATCGCGAAATCGACGCCATTAACGAGCCCTACCGTCCGATTCCCTCCGGTATCATCTCGATTCCCCAAGTAGTAACGCAAATTTTGGTATTATTAGCGGCTGGCATTGGGGTGGCTTATGCTCTAGACTTGTGGGCGGGTCATGAATTCCCGATAATGACTGTTTTGACTCTCGGTGGCGCGTTTCTAGCTTATATCTACTCTGCGCCTCCGCTGAAACTCAAGCAGAATGGCTGGTTGGGAAATTATGCCCTGGGTGCTAGCTACATTGCCCTGCCTTGGTGGGCGGGTCAAGCTTTGTTTGGTACACTAGATCCGACGATTATGATTTTGACCCTGTTTTACAGTTTGGCAGGGCTGGGGATTGCGATCGTCAATGATTTCAAAAGTGTTGAGGGCGATCGGCAATTAGGGTTAAAATCTTTGCCAGTGATGTTTGGCATCAGCACCGCAGCTTGGATTTGCGTTTTGATGATCGACATCTTTCAAGCTGGGATTGCAGGCTACCTGATCAGCATCCACCAAAACCTTTACGCTGTCATTCTGCTGCTGCTGATAATTCCCCAAATTACTTTTCAGGATATGTACTTTTTGCGTAATCCCCTGGAAAATGATGTTAAATATCAGGCAAGTGCTCAGCCTTTCCTGGTTTTGGGTATGCTGGTAGCAGCCTTGGCACTGGGTCATGCGAGTTAAGCAGAGTTTTGAGGTTTGAGTTAAAAAATTTTGAATTCAAAAAATCTAATTCACCTCTCAAAAAAATACCAAGTTCTGCAGCGTTAAGAAAAGTTTTGAATTTTTAGTTTTGAATTAAAAAGTTTTTAATTCAAAAAAGCTAATTCAAGGCAGCGTGTGTTATTCAAGAAAAAATGTCGAATTAAAAATTAAGAATTGAAGAAGGCTAGCTTTTTTAATTTTTAATTTTTAATCGGACTTGATGAGGTTTGAAGGTCTGAACGTGGCAGAATTTTTCTCAAATATCAAAGATACATTGAGCAAAGTCACTAACGCAATAAGCGGTAATTCCGATCGAGAACCGCCGAAGGCTGCGAAGGGTAATAAGCTCAACTCGCCGGAATCAGAGGCGGAATTTTATCCACGGAAAAAGGATGAGCGATCCGAGTATGTGGTATCAGAAGATGCTGCGCCTCTAGAAGAGTCTGAATTAGAATCAGAATATTTAGAATCAGAATATTTAGAACCAGAATACGCTCGATATCCAATAGTCAACCGCAGGTGGGAAGGGTTGAAGCGCTTAATCGCTTGGTTGGAAATTGAACCTCAAGTTACCAGCTTGCAAACCAAGGGAAAAGAATTGTTGCGGCCGGGATTAAGTTGGCTGGAAACTAAATCACCCCAAAAATCGGATAGTAGCGAATTGCCGGAAAATAGCGCATCGCCGAACACCCAACTGCAGATAAATACGGCACTACAGGAAAATAGCGCACCGCAGGAAAATACTAAAAAACGTATCCCCCGCCGCCCTAGATTTTGGATAAGTTTAGGTGTGGCAAGTATAGGCGGGGGCGCTTTAATCTACGGTTTATGGATTTTGTACACATTAGACAAAGGTTTGCCGGATGTTAACGATTTGTCAGCGTTTAACCGCGACGGAACGCTGACAATTAAGGCGGCAGATAATACGATTTTGTTGCAGTCGGGGCCTGCAACTAGAGATAAACTGAAACTTAAAGAAATTCCCGAGCTTTTGGTTCAAGCTTTTATTGCCATAGAAGACCGCCGTTTTTATCAACATCGCGGGGTGGATTATCAAGGTATTGTGCGATCGATTGTTTCTAATTTGATAGCGAGAGATTTAGTGCAGGGCGGCAGTACAATTACGCAACAATTGGCTCGCGTTGTTTTTCTTAATCAGGAAAGAAGTATTAGGCGGAAGGTTCGGGAAGCTCTTTTAGCTCAGAAAATAGAGCGGGAGTTGAGTAAAGACCAAGTTTTAGAAAGATATTTAAATCTGGTTTATTTGGGTTCGGATGCCTACGGAGTGGCAGATGCAGCTTTGGTTTTCTTTAGCAAAACAGTCGATAAATTAACTTTGGCAGAGATGGCAACTTTGGCGGGTTTGCCGCCGGCACCGAGCGAATATTCGCCTTTAGTTAATCCTGATATTGCTAAGCAACGCCGCAATCTTGTGCTGCAACAAATGCAGGAAGCGAAGGTAATTACAGAGGCTGAGGCGAAGGAGGCGATGGCGGAACCTATTGCCGTTAAACCAAGTCCGCCGAAGCGATTTAAAGTGGTCGCGCCTTATTTTGCTAGTTACATTCGGAAGGAATTGCCGCGCTATGTTTCTCAGGATGCTTTGGAAGCTGGCGGTTTGACTGTCGAGACGACGGTGGATTTGAAGTGGCAGAAAATAGCGGAACAGGTTGTTAAAAATGCGATCGAAGTTGATGGCCGCCGTCAGGGTTTTGAACAGGCCGCTTTAGTTTCTATGGACACTAAGACTGGGGAAGTTAAGGCCCTCGTAGGAGGTGGAAATTTTAAGGAAAGTGAATTTAATCGCGCTACGCAGGCTTTGCGGCAGCCCGGATCGACGTTTAAAGGGTTGGTTTATGCCGCGGCGATGGCGGCTGGTTTTTCTCCCTATGACGGTTACGAAGACGAACCAATTATTATCGACGGCTATCAACCGAATAATTATGGCAAAAAATTTAGCGGTTGGCGATCGATCTCTGATGCTTTGACGCGTTCGGTGAATGTCGTAGCTGTGAAGGTGTTGATGGATGTGGGTTTTGAACCGGCGATAAAAGTAGCCCACGATATGGGAATTAAGTCGAAATTGAGTCCGATTTATTCCCTGGCTTTGGGTTCTTCGGAGGTGAATTTGCTGGAGTTAACCAATGCTTACGGTACTTTAGCCGCGCAAGGAAATTTTATTGAAGCCCACGGAATTAAGCGGGTGATTAATCAGCGGGGAGATGTGATTTATCAGGCTGATTTTAAACCGAAGCGGGTTTTGGATAAGGATAGTGCTGCGATTACTACTTGGATGTTGGAGGGTGTTGTGCAAGACGGTACGGGGGGGCCTGCGGCTTTAAACGATCGCGCTGTAGCAGGCAAAACCGGTACTTCGGAAAATGTCAGGGATTTGTGGTTTATTGGTTACATTCCACAGGTGGTGACTGGGGTTTGGCTAGGGAATGATGACAATTATCCCACCTGGGGAACTAGCGGTACGGCGGCTTACAATTGGCGCGATTTTATGAGTCAAGCTGTTAAGGGAATGCCCGTTGAGAAGTTTCCTAAGTTGCCGAAGTTGGAGGGCCGCAAAGGCAGTATTAAGGCTAAACCGGTGGAGCCTAAGAGGATTATTCGGGGGATGATTGTGAATGAGGATGGTGCGATCGTACCTTACAATCCCAATCCTCAACCCCGGTATCGCGAGTGGCAAGAGCCAGCTTATCAAGAACCGGCTTATGAAGAGCCAGCTTATCAAGAGCCGGCTTATGAAGAGCCAGCTTATCAAGAACCGGGATATTAAACTATCGGTTTGGAGTAAGGACTTTACTCCTTTTTCAATTGCTTTAGCCTCACCATAAAAAAGCCGTCCATGTGATGTCTGTGCGGCCACACTTTCACCCATCCTTCGGGTGATGGCTGTACTGGTAAATCAATTGTTGGCGGTTCGATTTGCCAGTTAGGATTGCTGTCTAAGAACGATCGAATAACTGTTTCATTTTCCAAGGGATGAATTGTGCAAGTTGCATAAACTAATACGCCGCCGGACTTGACAAATCTCGCTGCATTTGCTAGCAATTCCGATTGCAGTTGAGATTGTTGTTGAATGTTTTCGGGCGTGTGGCGCCAGCGGGCGTCGGCGCGGCGGTGGAGGGTTCCGAGGCCAGAACAAGGTGCGTCGAGTAAAACTCTGTCTGCGAGGTTAACAAACTCTGGGAAATGGCGGCTGTCTCCGGTATGAATTTTAATGGATTTCATCTGGAGTCTGTCTGCATTTTCTTTAAGTTTTTTGAGTCTGCTGGCGGTTTTATCGCAGGCATAAATAGTGCCTGTATCCTGCATTAATTCGGCGCTGTGGGTGGTTTTTCCCCCCGGCGCGGCGCAGGCGTCGATGATGGTTTCCCCTGGCTGGGGCCCTAGTAAATGGGTGACTAATTGAGCGCTGCTGTCTTGGATTGTCCACCAACCTTCGCTGTATCCGGGGAGGTTTTGAATTGCCCCGATGCTGCCATTTAGTCTTAATGCTTGCGGCAAGTGTGGGATTCTGCTAGTTGAGATGTTGTGGGTTTTGAAGGCAGCTTCGATTTGGCCGATCGAGCTTTTTAAAGGATTGATTCTCAGGTCAATTGTGGGGGATTGGTTGAACCATTCACAGAGTTGTTCGGTTTCGGTTTCGCCTATTTGTTCTATCCACAATTTTACCAGCCATTCGGGGAAGCTATGCAGAATTCCTAGGCGTTCAACCGTTGATTTATAATTAGTAACTGTTAAGGGGTTTAAGTCGTTATCGCTTAAACGGATGTATTGGCGCAACAAACCGTTGACAAAACTGCTGAGTCCTGAAAATCCGTTTTCTTTTGCTAGTTGAACAGTGGTGTTGACGGCGGCGGAGGGCGGAATCTGGTTGAGATATTCGAGTTGATATAAGCCTAAATGTAGGATGGTGCGGAGTTCGGGCGGTTGTTGGGAGGATTTCTTTGTGGCTAGTTTGTCGATGATAAAGTCGATCGATCGCATTCTCCTGACGCTACCGTAAACTAATTCTGTCACTAAACGCCGATCGAGGTCGTTGAGTTGAGAATTGCTGAAAGCGCGATCGAGTGCGGCATCTGCGAATGCACCGCGGCGGTGGACTTCGCGGAGTGCGAGAAAGGCTATTTGGCGGGGATTTTGCATAGTTAAGATATGGGGGTCTAGAAACCGGGTTTTTTACGATAAGACGCTTTACAGCCCGCAGATTTGGTGAAAAACCCATTTTCCGATCGCCCGTGATTCGAGGACTATTATAATCTCAAATGTCCTCTGGATTTATGCCCATTTCTCGGAGTTTTTCTGAAAGGCGATCGGCTTTTTGCTGTGCTAACTCTTTATCTTGCCGTTCTTGTTCCATTTGTTGCTGTGTTAGTTCCATTTGTCGCTGTGCTGATTCCTGTTGTCTTGACAACTCCACATAAGACAAAAACTTCTGTCCATCAGGCCGATAAATTTCCAAGTCTCCCGATGCAGTTTGAAAACGGATCTGCAAACGCGGACTCACCCAACCATCCATTAATTCAATATAGTTGAGTTTTCCATCAGAACGCAGCCAACCAATTAATTCATTATCCTCTGGACTGTAGACATAATATTCTTCGACTCCATAATCCTGGTAGAAATTAAACAGCTTAAACAGTGCTCCGATTCGATTTCCAGGCGAAAGGATTTCAAAGACAACTTGCGGGGCGATATTATCTTCAAGCCACTGTTGGTAGGAACCTCTGTAACCTTTCGGCCTCCCAAACACTACCATCGTATCAGGTGCTTGGCGAGTTTTGTTATCACCTTCGACGGGATACCACAGCAAATCACCGGCTACAAAGACATTTTCGTTGTCTTTGTATAAGGCATCTATTCCGCCTTGAATGGTGACAATTAGTTCAAACTGTTTGGTATTGTCTGACATTGGTTTGCCGTCGCTGTCTGGGTAGATGATTTCTGCTGAGGTTTTAGTTGGAATTGTTGCGGTCATGGGGATGAGTCCTTTGCTAGTATCATCAATTTCTATTTTATACCTATTTTATAGGACTTACGCATGGGGCCCAGAAACCAGGTTTTTTTACGAAAAGACTTCGTTGCAATCGGCAGATTAGGTAAAAAACCCGGTTTCTTTGTCGGAGTGCGTAAGTCCTGTTTTACTTATTCGGGTTTTGTTGACACCAATGGTTCTAATAAATTGCGTTCTTCTATGGGAAGTTCTAGCAAAACTCGTCTGTCGCCCTTGGTTTCCTTATAGCGGACTGCCGCTTTCAGCAGGCGGATGGGAATTTGGAATTCTTCGTAGTTGCGGGTTAGTTCTTGCCACAATTCTAACCAAGTGCGTGCGGCTTTGTCGCTGACCATTTCTGACATTAGCACGGGGATGTTTCGCACAATTCCCTGTCCTAAAACTGAGATGACATCGTGTTTTTCGTAAACTGCAATTAGGCTGGTGATGCGATTTTTCCATATCGCTGGCTCATGCGTGTTCGCGAACAGGTTGTTGATAATTAACTCAGCATCATCTGGGCTAGGTTCATTGTCTGGTTCGAGTCGTTGGAATGCGTCGTCTAAGGCAGTGATACCTTCATCCCAGCGATTCAATCCAAGAATAGCAAGAGCACGGTTGAAGAAGACAGGTGAATCTTGATAACCAAGTTCGATTGCCCGATCCCAGGATACTAAGGCTTCATCGTAGCGTTTAAGGTTGTTGAGTACAATGCCTCGTAAAGCCCAAACAGGCCAATCATTAGCCTCAAGCTTGATTGCTCTGTCAAAGGATTCTAAGGCTTCTTCATAACGTTTGAGGTTGTTGAGTACATAGCCTCGATTAACCCAATTCCACTGATAATTGGGGTCAAGTTCGAGCGCCCGATCATAAGATTCTAAGGCTTCTTCATAACGTTTGAAGTTGTTGAGTACATCGCCTCGGTTAGCCCAAGCCCACTTATCATTGGGGTCAAGTTCGAGCGCCCGATCGTAAGATTCTAAGGCTTCTTCATCGCGTTTGAGGTTTTTGAGTACATCGCCTCGGTTAGCCCAAGCCCACTTATCATTGGGGTCAAGTTCGAGCGCCCGATCATAAGATTCTAAAGCTTCTTCGTAGCTTTCGAGGTTGTGGTTGAGTACATCACCTCGCATACGCCAAACCCATTGACAATTAGCATCAAGTTCGAGCGCCTTATCAAAGGATTCTAAAGCTTCTTCATAGTGTTTGAGGTTGTAAAGCACATAGCCTCGTTTAACCCAAGCCAACCGATAGTTGTCGTCAAGACCAAGCGCCAGATCGTAACATTCTAAAGCTTCTTCATAGCGTTTGAGATTATAGAGTACATTGCCTCGTACAACCCAAATCTCATGATAATTGGCACCAAGTTCGAGCGCCCGATCGAAAGAGACTAAAGCTTCATCATAGCGTTTGAGGTTATCGAGTACATAGCTTCGTAAAGCCCAAACAGATTGATAATTGGCATTAAGTTCGATCGCCCGATCCAAAGATGCTAAAGCTTCACCGTAGAGTTCGAGGCTGTTGAGTACAATGCCTCGTAAAGCCCAAGCCCACACATAATTGTCGTCAAGTTTGAGCGCCAGATTTAAAGATGCTAAGGCTTCATCATAGCGTTCGAGGCTGTTGAGTATCTCGCCCCGTAAAAACCAAACATACTGATTGTTGTCATTAAGTTCGATCGCCCGATCAAAGGATGCTAAAGCTTCTTCATAGCGTTTGAGGTTATCGAGTACATTTCCTCGGAAAACCCAAGCAGCGTGATAATTGGCGTCAAGTTCGATCGCCCGATCAAAGGATGCTAAAGCTTCTTCATAGCGTTTAAGGTTATCGAGTACATTTCCTTGGATCACCCAAGCAGCCCGATCGTTGGGGTTAAGCTCGATCGCCCTATCCAAAGATTCTAATGCTTCATCATAGCGTTCGAGATTGTGCAAGCAACGTGCTTTTTCTAACCAGTCTCCTGCCTTACCGCGAATTCCTACCAGTTTATTTGCTAGATTCAAAGCAGAAACATAGTCTTTCTTCTCTTTGAATTTTTTAATTTCCTGCACGCAAGCTGCTACGCGATGGTCTTCATAATGATCTATTTCCATTGGCTGAAGCGCACGCAGCAGATATTCTAGCTCAAATACAGCATTAGGCGGTAGTGTTTCCAGATTTAGCTGATACTTCAAATGACTTTTTTCCAAGCTATTATCAACTAGATATTTCCCGCTCGCAGTAAATCCTACTCCCAAGCGCTCCAACCGCTGTTTCAACTCTTCTTTCGTGTACCACAACCGCAAAAAATCCACAATCAAACTAATCGGCTCGCCCCGATGCTTCTTCACATCGATGCAAAATCGCATCAGCACTTCTTGAAGTTCATAATACGACTCGCGCCCGATAGATTCGCTCGTCACATAACCCATTCCTGACAGTTGTTTAAGCTGGCTCGATGCTGTCTGATGCGTCATAAAAGAGCGTTGGGCAATCTCTTTAACCATCACAGCCCCGCGCCGATCGCACAAAAATTCAACTATCTTTCTTTGCTGCGGCGAAAGCCAAGCCATCCGCGCCTGATAGTACGGTGTCAATTCATCCAGCGTTTGCAAAAACGGTTTTACCAGTCGATCGAGCGAGTCGCGAGTCAGAAATTCCGCAAAAATCATATAAACGCGGTGGTTGCCGCCAGCCAAGTGATGGATTGCTTCAATTCGAGAACGTCCCTTTGGCGTTTCTATAAATAACTCTAGTTCTTTGTTGTCCTCTAATTTAGCGATATTTTTCAATAATCCGACAACTTGATCTAAATTTAGCTTTTCTAAATAGTGGCGATTGAAAAAGTCGTAGAAGGGCGCTTTTTTATTGTCGATTCCTTTGAATAAATGCTGAGATGTCGCGAAAATCGTACAGAAAGGATAAATTTCTAAATAGTCTCGGAATTGCTGCTGCCCGCTGTCGCCCAACCCTTCAAACAAATCATCCAGATTTTCTACAAGTAAAAGGAGAGTGCGATCGCCCGCAAAATCTTTCAGCAATTCTGCTGCTGTCTGTTGAGCGCTATCGGGCGATTCACCGTAAAGCGATTCTACCCGATCAAACAATTCAGCCTTGTATTCAGCCGGATATTCTGATTGGAGCGATCGCAAAATTCGCAGGAGCAAATCGAGAAACGACGTGACGCCCCACTCTTCCTCCCGCAACCAAGCAATCAGCACTTTTTCCCGCAAATCCTCCATTTTGGAAACGCGGTGATACATTAGCGAGACTAAGTGCGTCTTCCCAATACCTCGCATCCCAATCAATAGGTGATGCTGCTTGATCGGCTTGAGGATGCTCAACCGGATTGACTCGACTAGCTCGTTTGCCAAATCGTGACGCTGCACCAACATCTCCTCTAAATCTTCGTGCTTCATCAGACTGGGCGTGAAGCGAGAGACAAGTGTACCTTTCATGCTGTCAACCCCCTGGATAGTAACTGGCAAGGAGAAATGCGTGTTGATTCGTTTTCCATAAAATGCTTGTTATACAAGGTTTTTACACGATACACGTCTAATTTACCATAGGTTTTAGAAATGTACGTTATTTATAGTGTATATTTTTCAAAGCAGTGTTAGACTGCCCTTAACAAGCAAACAAGCGCCCCTAGCTTTTACTAGAGACGCTTTCGATCGCTTATCAGTTTTCGGGAGCCACTGGCTGCAACCAGTAGCACTCTCATGTTGTTTATGGTCTATATAGACCGAGGATTTCTCATGACTAATTATAACAGCGAACAGCTCAATCTTTTCACCCAGCCGATCGCAGTTTTGGTGGAAATGGGCTGCACTGTTGAACGTGCCGCCGAATATACCAAATGCTCAAAAAGCTCAATCTACGATCGGCTAAGGAAAAATAAACCGTATCTGCGGCAGGTTCCCACAGGTACGTGGCAAATTTACTCTACAGGCAAAAAAGATGGCTCAATTCTTGTGAATGTTGCCTTCATTTATTCTCCAAAAGATAAGAATTGGAGACTTGCTTGAACTCAAATCTTAAGGCTGCGTTAGTCCAAAGCTTAACGCAGCCTTCTGCCTCTTCGGTTGCTGAGGAAAACAGCAAGCAGAGCCTCCAAATCTGCGTCCCCAGGCAGAGCCGGGGAACCAGAAAAAATCTGAAAAATATTCCTTAAGACTTGTTACAATACACAAAACTTCATACTTTCCCCAACTCTGGATGACCTTTTTCAACGCCTCCGAACCCCTAATCCGCAGCAAACAGGAACATCTCGACGTACAAGACCTCGAAGGCCTGTTGCAACTCCGCTGGCAAATTGGAAATATTACTCTTTTCTCAGGATTTTATACCCGCATCGACCAAACTTTTCTGCTTTGGGGTTTGGTGACAGGGGGGATTTTTTTTACGGCTCAGTTTTTCCCTATCAGTTGGAGCTTTCAGGCGATTCTGTGGTCAACTTTGACTTTAATTGGCACTGGGGTAATGGCTGTTTTGACTTTGTTTTGGGTAAGAGTCGAGCGAGTTAGCTGGATTCTTTACTCTTGGGCGATTTTGATGATAACTGGTTTGGTTCTAACGGATTACAGTATTTTTGCCGGTTGGGGAGGTTTGTTGCTGCACCTTTGTGATTTGTGGTTGGGGTTGAGCGCGATCGGCTATTTGTTGACGGGATTAGGTTTGCGATCGCGCACTTTTCTCCTGATTGGACTAACTCATTTATTTAGCATCCCTTTATTAACTTTTGTTGCACCTTGGCAATATCTAACCACAGGAATAATTATGGCCGGCTGTTTGTTGTTATTGTCCGAATTGCAGTGGGATATGCGATCGCCGATCGACAATAGTTTGCTAAGCGCAGAACAGAAAGAATTTAACAAAATTCAACAGCAACTGCGACAGAGTGGCGCTATTGTATCCAAATAAATCACAAATGTAAAGAATTCTGTAGCACTGCTGACACTTTCCACAAATCGTACACAATAGTAAAGATACAGCATCAATAAAAAACAAACTTTAACCAGAACAGGTGTTTTGCTGTTTTACCTGTGAATCGCCAACCTTAGGGGAACGGTGTCCGGGAGGCGACGGGCTAACAATGCTGTACTTGCGACGAGAAAAGTTAATTCCGGTTAAGAGTAGTTGTTAAAACAAAAAAAGTGGTGCAGGGTTTTTACCGTTTCCCCTGCTTCGCAGTCTCTGAGGAGAGGCTAAACCCTCTACTAGAACAGCCCGACGAGATTGACACAAGTTTTGACAGTTGCTCATGCCGATTTATGAGTTCAGTGTTTAAGAAAATTGAGGAAATGCTCGCTGACGAGCATTGCAGGACTTAGGATTAAATAAGTCCTGCTTTAGTTTGGGAAATTTAAGTTCTGTTTTACTCTGACGTGCGTTTTCGCAATATTTCCCTTACTTCCATTAAAATCTGGCCCAACATATTTTTGCCGCTGCCATCTTTACCGCAACCCCAATAGTAATCAACAGGGGAATTTTCGACTATTTCCTCATCCGCTGTAGCGAGTAAAATTTCTCTAATTTCGGCATGAGTTTCAAATTTTCGGAGTACGGCTTTTCGCATGATATCATCTTTTACTTTTTCCCAATCTTTACGGAGGGGACGAGAGCGATCACGTCCCATTTTTGCGGCATCTTTCGGTGTTTTTGCGTGGCGAATTTGGTCACAATGAGCCGTTTTGGGAAACTTTTGTGCTTGAAAATAATGCTCGGTAGTTGGCCAATATTCTCCGTCTAACTCGAATCCATGACTGGAAAAATTAGAAAAACAGCCGTATTCGCTGGCAGTGGTGTAGAAGTAGATAGCCATAAAGTCTGCGATTTCAATTTCGTTAATAATCTTGGTTAATCGTCAGTTTTACCTCTCTGGATTATCCAATATCTTCAACCGCACATCAATATCTTCAAGATGGGAACCGATGTAAGACAGCAGGGCGTAGATGAATACGATCACCCCTACCATTTCCAAAATTTCCTCAACACAAACCATCAAACCGTATATCAAGTTTCGTTTAGTTACCGCATCTGCATAATAGCCAGTAACCATTTCCATGCCAAGTGCTCCACCCACATATATACTGCCTGCTAGTAAGAAAAAGTCCCTTGTTTTCCGGGGTAGGTGCCGGAGAAACTTGAGATAAGCCAGCGCAGTAACCCCAACAAAAATCGCCCCAGGAATTACCCAAACGAAGTAAAAAATTCCCCCTAAATGCAGTGCCTTTCGCAAGTCGTTAATAATTAATATTTCGTGCAGACTCAATATTTCATCTAAAGAAAAAAATACAAACATCAACGCCAGCGCTTTCCAGTGTCCAAAATACCGATCGCCCTGCTTCTTCTTAGCACTAGCAATAATACCTAGCAAAATCGCGCAAAACAGCAAAGTAAATGACGAGTACCACGAAGGATAATTTATTTCTTGGTCTAAGTTAAACAAACTAATCCAGCGTTCTTTATAGTTAAAACCGTACCGCAGAACTTGTACGATGCAACCAGCAACAGCAAAGAAGAGCACCCAAATGCTGAGAGAGAAAGCAACTCTCTTCGGCGAAACAGAAATAATGAATTTCATCAAGTTTTTGATAAACTAGAACAAGCAAAATCAAACTATAAAGTAAAAAGTTAAAAATGGCAATAGCGGCGCAATCCGCCCCCTCGGATTTTTATCTACAAAAAATTACCAATCACTGACAATGCACGTTCAAATTGAAACTTTCACTGTCCGCAAGCGGTTTGCCCTTACCATCAGCCGCGGTACAACAGCCCAAAGTACGAATTTATGGGTAAAATTAGCACACGAAGGCATCGAAGGTTGGGGAGAAGCTTCGCCGTTTTCCACAGGTTCTCGGCCCCAAAGTACCGAAATTCTGCTAGCTGCATTGCAGGAAGTCGCACCGCTGCTAGAAAAGTTTACTCCGTTCGATCGCCAAAAAATCGAACAAGTATTAACAGAGGTCAACTTACCCTCAGCCGCCCGCGCCGGCATCGACATGGCAATGCACGACTGGCTGGGCAAAAAAGCAGGCTTGCCGCTGTGGAAAATGTGGGGATTAGATCGATCGCGCATCGTCCCCACCTCCGTCACAATCGGCATTAATTCCCCCTCTGGTGCAAGAGAAAGAGTGCGCGATTGGTTTGGCAAAGATCCAGCAGGTATCAAATACCGCGCCGTTAAGGTTAAATTAGGAAATCCCGCAGGAATCGAAGCCGACAAAGCTATGTTAATAGCAGTGCTAGAGGAAGCACCAGCTAACCTTAAAATCAGTGTAGATGCTAACGGCGGTTGGAGCTTAAACAGCGCGATCGAAATGTGTCGCTGGCTGGAAAAATACCCGATAAATTATGTCGAACAGCCGCTTTCACCCGTCGCCGATATGGATGAATTATCAGAACTGTACCGTCAATCGCCCCTGCCAATTTTTGCGGATGAAAGTTGCTTTAATAGTTCCGATATACCCAAGTTAGCGCACTGCGTCCACGGCATCAATATCAAAATGATGAAGTCAGGCGGATTGACTGAAGCAATGCGGATGATTCACACAGCAAAAGCCTGCCATTTGCAAGTAATGTTTGGCTGCTATTCAGATAGCGCGATCGCAAATACAGCAGCAGCACAACTTTCACCCCTAGCTGACTATTTGGATTTGGACAGTCACTTAAATTTATTAGACGATCCTTTCACCGGTGCGATCGTCGAAAATGGGTGTTTGCTGCCAAACGGGCGATCGGGATTGGGAGTGCAGCTAGTTGAGATTGTAGAATAGAAGTATCGCTCAAAACACATCTGGAGATAGTATGATGCCAGTGGAATCAATAGGAGAGCAAATTGATAGAGAAGCCAAGCTTTTCTTTGAAGAACACAAGCCACCGACTGATTTAATTTTTGATGATGGTGCAGAAATGGAAAGCAACCGCCACCGTATAGCAATGACCGTTTTAATCCGTTCCGTAGAACAAGGTTTAGCTAACCGAAACGATTTTTTTGTCGGTGGCAATATGTTTATTTATTACAGCGCTAAACAGATTCGGAATCAGGATTTCCGAGGCCCGGATTTTTTCGCTGTGTTGGGTGTTGACAGCAATACTTCCCGACAAGGCTGGGTAGTTTGGGAAGAAAACGGACGTTACCCGGATGTCATTGTGGAACTGCTGTCGCCGTCAACGGCAAATCAGGATACAGGCAAAAAAAAGGATATTTACGAGCAGGTTTTTAGAACTCCTGATTACTTTGTTTTCGATCCTTTCGAGCCGAATTCTTTGCAAGGATGGCGTTTAGATGCCAACCTGCGCTATCAGCCGTTAGTGCCCAACGAGCAGGGTTGGCTGTGGTGCGAAACGTTAGGTTTTTGGTTGGGCACTTGGGAAGGAATTGTCGATCGAGAAACAGCAACTTGGGTGCGTTTTTTCGACGAATCTGGCAATTTAGTTTTGTTGCCGGAGGAAGCCGCTCAACAACAAGCGGAAGCCGCTCAACAACAAGCGGAAGCCGCTCAACAACAAGCGGAAGCCGCTCAACAGCAAGCGGAACAGGAACGCCAGCGAGCCTCGCGACTAGAGGCCAGATTGCGAGAATTGGGAGAAGATCCGAATGATCTTACCCTGAACCAATAATCCCAAATCACAGCTAACACCCAATCGATTTTAGATTTTAGATTTTAGATTGAAGCTAAAATCTAAAATCGGCCATATCAAAAGTGAATCAATGACTAAAAACTATCCGATCAACAATGGTAAAGTTGCAATCCTGCTGCACGAGGGAATTATTGGGTCTTCAGGCAAAACAGGTTTAGCATTTTTACGCTACAGCGAAGCACAAATTGTAGCCGTAATAGACCGCCAATGTGCCGGACAATCTTTACCTGAATTAACTGGCATTCCTCAAGAAGTACCGATAGTTGCTTCCGTTGCAGAAGCACTGCAATTTGCGCCGAATATTCTGCTAATTGGTATCGCTCCTTCCGGCGGTGTTTTGCCTGCTGAGTGGCTGCCAGAAATTAATCAAGCGGTAGCAGCAGGTTTGTCAGTGGTCAACGGTTTGCACGCGCAACTTGCACCTTTGATAACAGTTCCTTTAACCGAAAATCAATGGGTTTGGGACGTGCGTCAGGAACCGAAATCTGTCGGTGCGATCGCCTCTGCCGCCGCCACTAAATTAAGTTGTCGCCGCGTATTAACTGTCGGCACAGATATGAGCGTTGGCAAAATGTCAACCAGTCTGGAACTCAATCGCACTTGCTTGCGGCGGGGTTTGCGTTCCAAATTTTTAGCAACTGGACAAACGGGTTTAATGATCGGAAATGAAGGCCTTCCTTTGGATGCCGTGCGAGTTGATTTCGCGGCTGGAGCTGTCGAACAAATGGTGATTAAATTGGGTTCTGAATGCGATATTCTGCACGTAGAAGGGCAAGGTTCGCTATTGCATCCAGGTTCGACGGCGACTCTGCCGCTGTTGCGGGGTTCGCAGCCAACTCACTTAATTTTAGCCCACAGAGCCGGACAAACTAGCATTCGCAATCACCCCCACGTATCGATTCCCAGGCTATCAAAAGTAATTGAATTGTACGAAATGTTAGCTGCTGCTGCGGGTGCTTTTGCAGGGGGAAAAGTGAGCGCGATCGCCCTCAACACTCATCACTTAAATGAGGCAGATGCGCTGTTAGCAATAGCTGAAGTTCAAGCAGAAACGGGGTTGCCTTGTACCGATCCGGTAAGGTTTGGTGCGGAGGTGTTGTTGGAGGCGATCATCGACAGTTGATCTGGTACACTAAATTACAACTAGCAAATCGCTACAGAAAACTATGACACAATCACTTCAAGCAAAAATACTAACACTGCGTGAGGTCAAAACCAAATTTATAGTTATTTCAAATAAAAATGAGACACTAAGTTGCACAATAAGCGCGAATAATCTCATCAAGAGATGTGGCAGA
>NZ_JAUBOY010000113.1:0-3538 GCF_036700465.1 Microcoleus sp. T3_A4
CTCTCATCCCTTCGATTGTGCTGTGGGGAGATCACTTTTGCTTGAGGGTGATCGTACTCTTTAGTCTAAACTCCAGTCATAAAGCTTTTGACTCATACTAGCTGGATTTGACCGATCAGAAGTACCATGAACGATTAAAATAGGTATTTTTAGAGATACAACCTTACTAAGGGAGTCAAATCTTTGATTTAATATCCATGCAATTGGGAAAATCCTATAACCTAAATGAATTACCTCTTCCTGCATAGAGGTAAAAGAACTGACAACAATCAGCCCCGCTATACTTGGCTCTTTAAGTGCTAAATTAATCGCAACTGCTCCACCTAAAGAAACTCCAAACAAATAAATTTTTTGGTGTGCAATTTTTCTATTTTTTGTTAAATATTTTAAAGAATCGGCTGCATCTTCATAAATGCTAAATTCAGAGGGAAAATCTCCCCCGCTTTGACCATAACCTCGGTAATCAAATATAAAGACAGAAAATCCTAGTTTGTTGAGCTGTGCCACATCTCGAATATAAATCGGATTGCTAATATTTGTTCCCGACCCATGAAAATATAGAATAGTTCCAACTTCTGTATCTGGTTTTAACGATGGAATAAACCATCCATGTAATTTGTCTTGTGAATTAGGCCTAGTGTTTCCCAAAAACCAAACTTCTTCATATTTGAGATTAAAATTTGAGGGTAATTCTAAAGTGTCATAGGTCGGTTTAAAAATCATTTGTCTCTGCCGAATAAGCAGAAACGCACAAGCGCCTATATACACTGTTAGAAAAATTGTTCCCATAAGCATTAGCAATTTTTGGAAAAGGTGATACATTAGACTTATTGGTAATAAGTTTAAAAAGCCTTGAAAGTTAGTCTGAATAAGATTTTTAGCTATTATATTTAGTGAAAATCATAGAACGGTGCTCGGTGTAAGAGCTTTAGCGATTTTCAAAGGAGAAGCAAAAAAACTGATATTTACTCGCTGAACACAAGTTTTAGATTTTTGGATTTCCCCCCAGGGGGGGGATTTTAGTTTAAATTGTGTGAAATTTGCCTTCAACTTTCTCTCGTCTGGTTTTGTTTGTGTAGGCGCGGTTTCTAACCGCCCGGACTTCTAACCGCCCGGACTTATTTAAGTCGTATACTCCGCATTAATCTTTACGTAGTCGTAACTCAAATCGCATCCCCAAGCTTTCGCAAAACCGCTGCCATTCCCGACACTAACCTGAATTACAACCGTATCAGCCTTCAAATATTCGCCTTCTGCAGCCGCTTTCATATAATTACTCGCAGCAGCGCGATCGAACTCTTTAGGTTGTCCGTTTTCCATCATCAAAAACTCCCCCAATTGAATCCGCAAATTCTCTTGATCGAAAGGTACACCAGCGCGCCCAGCCGCCGCCGCAATTCTGCCCCAATTCGGATCGCGTCCGAAAATAGCAGCTTTCACCAAAGAAGAACCGACAATTGTTTTGGCAATTTTACTCGCAGAAACTTCATCCAGCGCGCCACTAACTTGCACTTCTACCAAACAAGTTGCACCTTCGCCGTCACGGGCGATCGCCTTTGCTAAATGCACGCAAACTTCTGTCAGCATCGCCTCTAATTTTTCAGCATCTGCCCCCATTTCGGTAATTGCCGGTGTGCGGGATTGACCGTTTGCCAAAGCAATTAGCGAATCGTTGGTACTGGTATCGCCGTCAACAGTAATTTGATTGAAACTTCTGTTAGCCGCACGACTCAGCATTTCTTGCCACAAATGCGATGACACTGCTGCATCGCAAGTTACAAATGCCAGCATTGTTGCCATATTCGGGTGAATCATTCCCGAACCTTTGCAAATGCCGCCGATGCGGACGGGTCGATCGCCAAACATGGTTTCTAGGGCGATCGTTTTCGGTACTAAATCAGTCGTACAAATAGCCTTAGCCGCCGCATCAGAACCAGTTTCCGATGCCTCAGCAACTAATCGGGGAATTCCCGCCCTCAGGGGATCCATTTTAATCCGCTGTCCGATGACGCCAGTGGAGGCCAAAAGAATCGATTCTGGAGGAATATTCAGCGCTTCTCCCAACAATTTGGCACTTTCGAGGGCATCTGCCAAACCTTGTTCCCCAGTAGCAGCATTAGCTTGTCCCGCATTGCACAAAATTGCTTTGGCGCTGGGTTTAGCTTGCAAACGCTGGCGGCAGTAGTCCACACAAGCGGCCCGGACAGTGGAGGTTGTGAAGACTCCGGCGGCGATTGCGTCTACCTCTGACAAAATTAAACTTAAATCCGGCAAGCCTGAAGGCTTCAAACCCGCTGTAATTCCCGATGCTCGATACCCTCTGGGTGCTGTAACTCCGCCGCCAATTTCTTTCCAGTCCGACATGATGACCTCCCTAGTAGCCTTCAATCTGCTGAAAGGGGATTATACCATTTTAGATTTTAGATTTTAGATTTTAGACTTCGGCGTGAGCGCTCAGTCGAACGATTTTAGATTTTAGATCTAAGATTCCCCATTCTTTTGGGCCCAATTTCCCATTCCCATTCCCAATTCCCAATTCCCCATAAAACTAATCGCGGCTTCCAATCTAGAGTTAGAACTCAAGAAGAAGTCGCGACGGTTTTGTAATTGACATTATTAATTTTTAGCTGGCAAACACCAAACTCGATTCAACTATCTCGCCGTTGAAAAAAGGGGTTATTTGCGATCGATACTCGCTGGAGAACCAGCATCTAAACCAACTTCAGCAGCAACACGGCTCAGCATGGATTCCTGACGGTTTTTGACTAGGTGTTGGTGGCGCATCATCAGGTTGCGGGCTTGTTCTTGAGTTGACATAACTGATTTCTCCAAACTATAGGTAATGACTTCGTAGAAAATTGTCGAAATTGAGCTGGCCCTAGCTCATAGTGGCGTGGCTGCGATCGTAACTGGCTTGAAAGCTGGGCTGCGGTTTGCCTTGAATGTGACCCCAGTAGTGCGTATCTTCCATCCCGACTTCGGTGGCGGTGCGGTTGAGCATGGATTGCTGCCGGTTCTTCACCAGTTGGTGGTGGCGCATCATCAGAGAGCGAGCTTGATTTTCGGTAGACATAGGGGGTTCCTCCGTATTCTTTAGATTAATGTTGGGCTGTTTTTTTCTTCTCTTCTATGACTATAACAGACAATTCTGTATCTAAAGCTACCAAATCAAAATTGTCACAAAACTTAATAATTGGGCTGTGGGGCGAGAATCTCGATCGAGGTTGCGGGGAGTGCGATCGAGCTTGGACTGGTTGATTCAGGCCCAACCTCAAGCAGCAGTTGGCAAAATTTGACAATATTCCTCTTCTAAGAGCCACATTTTAGTGGCTACCTAATTGCTAGTCGCCAAAATAACTTTATAGTTTGGTTCCGAGTTATAGATTCAGAATTTTGCCTCTCAAGAAAGTCGAATTTGCCTTAGTTAAGAGTAAATTTAATAAGTAGCGAATCACAATTAGATTTATAGTTATTTCAAATAAAAATGAGACACTAAGTTGCACAATAAGCGCGAATAATCTCATCAAGAGATGTGGCA
>NZ_JAUBOY010000114.1:0-3468 GCF_036700465.1 Microcoleus sp. T3_A4
CAATCGAATAAGGTTTCATTTTTTTAGCTTATATACTAAATAAACTGTATCATATATACATGGAATCTGCTGTATAAATTTTCTTGTGGAACAGGCATCTTGCCTGTTGCTGAAAATGGTGCAAAATATCAGTTAAAACAAAAAGTATCGCTGCGCCATTGGCAAAACTGTTGCCGGTTCGCAAGTTAACAATTCCCCATCCGCCCTGACTTCATAAGTTTCTGGATCGACTTCCATTTGTGGCAAATAATCGTTGAGTTTAATATCTCTTTTACTAATTTGTCGCGTCCCGGAAACTGCTACAGTGGGCTTTTGCAAACCGAGCTGTGCGGCAATATCTCGATCGCGCGCAGCTTGGGAAACAAACGTCAGACAAGTCGCCCCAATCGCACCGCCAAAACTGCCAAACATCGGCCGCATATGCACCGGTTGCGGCGTGGGAATGCTGGCGTTAGCATCTCCCATCTGCCCGTAGGCGATCGCCCCTCCTTTAATTACCAGTTCCGGTTTCACCCCAAAAAAAGCCGGCCGCCACAAACACAAATCCGCCAATTTCCCCTCTTCCACCGAACCGACATACTGACTAATTCCGTGAGTAATCGCCGGATTAATTGTATATTTCGCAATGTACCGCTTCACCCTAAAATTATCGTTAATTCCCTCTGTTTCCCCCCCTTGGCAAGGAGGGGTTAGGGGGGGTAAATGTCCCCTTTGAACCTTCATTTTATGAGCCGTTTGCCAAGTCCGAATAATCACCTCTCCCACTCTTCCCATCGCCTGAGAATCAGAAGAAATCATACTAAACGCACCTAAATCGTGGAGAATATCCTCAGCAGCAATAGTTTCTCTTCTAATTCTCGATTCAGCAAAAGCCACATCTTCAGGAATGCCTCGATCCAAATGGTGGCAAACCATCAACATATCTAAATGTTCTTCTAAAGTATTGACAGTGTAAGGGCGAGTCGGGTTAGTTGACGAAGGCAAAACATTAGCTTGGCCGCAAACTTTGATAATATCAGGTGCGTGTCCGCCACCAGCACCTTCGGTGTGGTAAGTATGAATAGCTCGATTTTTGAAAGCAGCAATTGTAGCTTCCACAAATCCCGCTTCATTGAGAGTATCCGTGTGAATTGCAACTTGCACATCGTACTCGTCAGCTACACTCAAACAAGTGTCGATCGTTGCTGGTGTAGTTCCCCAATCTTCGTGGAGTTTCAAACCCATTGCACCGGCCAAGATTTGTTCAATTAATCCTTGGGGTTGACTGCTATTTCCTTTACCTAAAAATCCTAGATTTACCGGGAAAGCGTCAGCAGCTTGCAGCATTCTGTACATATGCCAAGGCCCGGGAGTGCAAGTTGTGGCGTTTGTACCCGTTGCAGGGCCTGTGCCACCGCCAATCATTGTAGTGATTCCAGAGGCGATCGCCACTTCAATTTGCTGCGGACAAATAAAATGAATGTGAGTGTCAATTCCCCCAGCCGTGAGAATCATTCCTTCACCGGCAATTACTTCAGTCCCAGGCCCGATAATAATATCTACCCTATCTTGAATGTAAGGATTTCCAGCTTTGCCAATTTTGTAAATTTTCCCGTCTTTAATCCCAACATCTGCTTTAACTATTCCCCACCAATCTAATATTAAAGCATTAGTAATTACCGTGTCAACAGCACCGTCTGCATTAGAAATAGGCGACTGTCCCATGCCATCTCGGATGACTTTGCCGCCACCAAACTTCACTTCATCCCCGTAGGTTGTGAAGTCTTTTTCCACTTCTATGAATAATTCTGTATCGGCTAACCGGACGCGATCGCCCACAGTCGGCCCGAAGGTTTCCGCGTAGGCGCGGCGATCCATTCTGTAACTCATGCTCGCTCCTAATATTAATAATTTTTTAGTTAGCAGTTGAGACCCACTTGAATTATAGTATGTGACGAGTTCCTTAATCTGCAAAAGTCAAAAAACTACAACATTAGGCAAGCTTTAAAACCCCGATCGGCATCAATTTTTGCCGATCGAAAATCTAAAATGCTATCAAGGGGCAACTTTCCTCCAGCATTTTCTGGATTTGCCTTTTCAAAATCTCCACATCCACCGTCATATCCATGCCAATGAAACTCCAATCTTCCGCTACATTATTGTCCTCAACCATACGGGAGTATTGTAATCCCAATAGCTGGCAAATGTAATAGAAATATGGCGGAGTGTACCCTCCATAAAAGAATTCCAATACTTTCGTTCCCGGCTGACACCACAGCAAATTTGTAAAACCAGCCCCGTGAGGGCCGACAACCACCGCCGCTTCTGCAAACAGACGAATTTGTTCATCAACACTGCGCGAGATATCTTCCAAAATTTCAAAATCAAATTCTTTCAAAACCTCTCGCACTTGTAATTCATTTTTAACCTTGCGTCGGCCGCTTCTCGACAGATAAAGTTTTCTATAAGGCTTTACCTTTTCCTTAAGACAGAATTTTTTCCGCAAAAGCTCTATATCGTAAGGACTGGGAAAATACCAGTCTTGATTGTTTCCCACCACCACACTTTCTGCATGATATCCCGTATCTCTAGCCTGAGTGTCGATTAGTGAACTTTCAGGAATACCGAGTTTGGTCATAAAGCCCAACTCAAAATCTGTATGTCGTAAAGGATAACAAATTTTAGCTTCTTGCCAAATTTCCTTACCTAAAGCCTCCTCAATTCGACAAAGTTTAGCCAGCACAAAAATGATAAAATCATAATAACTGCACCACAAATGCGACCAAGGAGCAACTACCAGCGGATAGGTAATTTGGTTAGGTTTGTAAGGCCATTCCAGAATGCCCGCACCGCTAATCCGAAAATCCAAGTCTAAAAGCAACTTCTTATTCAGCAGCGTGTTGCCAGACGTACAAATAGTTAGAGAATTTATTTTTTGATTGAGGGTAATCTTCCACACATAATCTGGGTCAAAAGACACGGGTTTTTCTGTGGCAAAAAACCGAGAAGGCACTTTTTTAACCGAGGTTAATGCGGGTATATTGATAGGTTGGTGCTGCTTTTTGTAAAGGATGCTGTCATCTAACAATTTGATGCTGGTGCGCCGGTCTAACGGGGTTCTCCAGACACGCCTTGATGTTGCCAGCAAGCTCTGCTTCAATGTCTGTTTGATCTGGTCAACTAATTTGGGGTTCATCACGCACTTTTGCTGTATATCTTTGCAGTTTTTACCACCACTATAGATACAAAATGCAAATTTTAACTCGCTCAAAAGTCGGAGATTGAACTAACAAAAGAAAGCCAGAAGGCACTTATACAGAAGGCAGAGAAAAAGTTGTGAGATGGCTTTGTCACTCTCCAGGCATAGGGCTGGAAGTGATACCATGTTAGATTGGGGATTGCGGATAACTTATTACTACAGCGTTTCCCGCTGTTATGAGGTACAGTAGCAGCAATTAGCAAACCAATTTCTTAAATGTTTAGGGTTCA
>NZ_JAUBOY010000115.1:0-3465 GCF_036700465.1 Microcoleus sp. T3_A4
TAAAAGAATAGCTGAAATCAGGATTTTTGGTAAAAGTCTTATGCTCTAAGCGTTCCTGATTATTTTTTCCCGAAAGTCACAAAAGAGGGTTAAGCAACTGTGCCTGAACATGTACCTCAATGGTATGGGGCTGCAGGGCACCCTTGCGAGTCACCGGAATCCACTACACTACGATCATCCACTGGATAAGGGAAGCTGGTTACCAAATCCGTGATGCGCCACAGTTCGAGGAAATCCCCGAAATTACCTGGGGGGGTGACAAAGAGGTCTATGAGATAGACTGTATAAGGGTTGCGGCCCGCATACCTTGTTGATAAAAGCGCCGTTTGTTTGGAGTTAACTTCATTAACTGTTCTACCTCGTCAGAATATTGTTCGAGATAATTGACCCACTTTTCTCCATCTAAACCAACACCAAATGTACTGCGTCTTCGATATCTTTTTTTAGGTTCTTGACGCCGGCATACATATTTTGCTACCTGCTTTTTTCTCATTTCAGTGCCTTGAAATATTCCCGAACTGTAGGCGAGTGTCATGAGTAAAATCATGTTGATAAGTCGGTCTCCTTTTAAGCTAGTTCCTTCAAGATCGTAGCCTCCTGTTTTACAATCTCGAAACATTTCTTCAATGCCCATCCGTTGCTTGTAAGCATCGATAGCTGCCGGCCATGACCCTAAATTCGTGAGAATAAACCACGCTTCATCAACCTTCCATCCCCCGTAGTTTCTTTTCCACTTACAAGTAACATCAAATCCAGTATAGCAATCCTAAAGGATTTTCTATATTTATAAACAATCCTAAATAATTTTCTGTTTGTAAGTATATTGACGTATTTTGGGGAAATCAAATTTATGTTCCTTAGTAAAAAACTCTCTCCAAAAATTTGACAATCTTAAAAGACCTACATAAATACCAATACTTTCTTAAAAAGTTTTTAGCTTGTAACCAAATATCTTCCACTGGATTCTGTTGGGGAGCATTGGGAGCAAATAAAATACAAGTAATTGACCAATTCTCAGGTTCTTTGTCACCATTTAGTTCTAATAAAAATTCTCTGAATTCTCCATATTTATGATAACTAGCTCCATCCCAAATCAAGATAAGTTTGCGATTTTTATATTTATTTTGTAAGTATTTTATGAACTTAACTGTTGACTTTCCATCACCAGATGGATGGCTCTGAATATGGAATTCTTTGCTTTGATAATTGAGTGCGCCAAAATAAGTTTGTCTATCTTTTTTATTGGTAATTGGGACTTCAATTCTGATTTGGGATTGACCCCAAACATAACCAGTCAGATCACCATGAAGTAGATGACATTCATCTAAAAACAATACTATTATTTCCCCCGATTCTATACCAGCCTTGTTTTTAAATAAAATATCGTTAATTTCTTCCCTCTTTTTTTTTTACCAGTTCTTCATCGGATTTGGGATTAATTTTTTGAGTCTTTTTCCAACTAATATTAGCAGCAGCAAAAAGTTCATAATAACTCTGTTTTGATTTATAGCTCACACCAAACTCTTGTTCTACATAAGTCACTAATTCCTCTAAGTTCCAATATTCTTTATTCTTTAACCACTCGACTACTACATCCGTTTGTCGCTCTGTTAAATACCCTTGTGAGCCTTTATATCGTAGTTTTATTCCTTCGATGCCTTGGGTTTTAAAAATCTTTTTCCAATAACCCACAAAGAATTTACTTACACCTAATATTTTGCTAATTTCATGATACAGCTTACCTTCAAGCGCCATCATGACAGCTATTGCTCGTTTTAGTTCTCTTGCATCGATATCGCTTTTAATGAAAGATTCTAATTGGGGTATTTCTTTTTCCATATCTATGGGTGGCAGTTGTAAGTTATTCATTTTTTTGTCATAATCAAGTATTGCATATAATTGTACCGTACTCATGATAATGATTTAGGATTGCTATAGCAGGCTGAGTTTTTCTGAATCATTTACCTTGAAAATATCAAGAGGTTTAAGAGTATTATTCCTAATTCATCTAACCGTTGCCAAACTAAATGTTCCGTTGCGATTAAGATGATTCTTTTTTAGTCTTAAACAAAAAGATACACCCTTTTCCCTCAGCCAGTTTCCCAAATCGACATAACAAAATTCACGGTCTCCTAAAACGATAACTTTATATTCTGAAAATAATGGTAAAACTTGCTGTAAGTTGGTAGGATGTGACTCGAAGCTACTGTTTCCCAATTTTGGCAACAGTGACCAGTATAATGGAATTGCTCTTCGTTCCCAGATCAGGCTAACCATAAAGAGATTAATGCGCCCCCATTGACTGCGGTCGATTGCAATTGATAAAGTTTGACCAACACGGCAATAAGTAATCAACCAACAAGTAATTAATGGGAACCAAATTAGTGAGATAGTTAAGTTCGGTAAATCGAGAAATCTTTGTAGTTTTCTACGCCGACTTTCTGTTGTAATTGGATAGGGAAATACCCGGGAGAGCCGTTCTAATCTCACTTGTTTTTCTGATTGTATCAAGGGTAGCAATATTCCAATCAGTTTAAATTGAGCTGAACTTAGTTGTTTTTTTAAATGAATGAGGTAGAATGTTGGTATCATTATTTTTGAGATAGGCAAGCGTGTAACAATTATACTGCCTATCTTTTGTGAGCAGCGGATTGGCTCAATCCTTACAAAGGTATGGGTTTCAGGCTGGTTGTTACCCCCCCCAGCGAAATTACAGACCTTGATGAACTCCAGACCTTCACGGGCAACAAGGGTAATAAACTTTGGATTTGGACAGCAGTTAATCACAAGCAACCAGGAGTCTTAGCCTCGAAAATCGGAGATCATAGTGCAGAAACTTTTAAGCCTTTGTAGCGGATTGTCAAGTGTTGGCAATGTTTATTTGAACCCACATTCCGCACCCTCAACTGTCACAATCGGAAATTACGGAGATCAAAAAGCAAAGCTTGCATAAAAAGAGACATCGGGAGCATCTCAAATATGTAATGAGTATAAATACTATTCAGACCAAAGCGAGATTTAAATAAGCACAACGATGTTTCAGAACTTGAGCCAGATTGTCACGATTCCACCCGGCCCCGGATATTTTGATTCTCCGTCCAATCTGTTTAATTGTCGCCTCGACAGCAAAGCGAACCAATTGTGATCTTTTGAGACTGCATCGCCTGATAATCAGGAATTCTACATCGATGTCGTTCTAGATAATCCAGAAAGTTCTTGACGTGAGGTATAGCCTTTCTCAGAAAGATGAGGTATCATGTTACTGACACTCACTCCTGAGGGTCAAACAGAGAAGATCAGCTCAAATGAACTATAATTACATGGTTCAGTAAAGCCACGCGAAAGCCATACCACACATAATAGCATTTTTTTGACAGCACGCGATGGTCATTGGTAACAAGTTAAGCCTGTATGGCAGTTGTCAAGGGGATTTGAGAAGATGTGTCAAAGAAAAATTGCTCCAGG